>CAVLCT010000012.1:24547-33895 GCA_963661665.1 Bulleidia sp.
GACTACACGTGCGAGTGCTTTACTCTGTCGTGTTCTTCTGCCCGCTTCGCATTATTGAAGCGGTCCAGCGTGCCCACCAGATACCCTGTGATACGCCTGATACGCTCGAATTTGACACCGGCTCCGATTTCCTTGGCCTTGGGGGCACTGACTGTTTTAACGTTTTGTGAATCCATCAGCATAGCATTATTTCCTGTAAGTGCTGTCATTCTCTGATATACAATGCATGAAAGACAATTAAAATGATTGTACTTTTATGCTTTCTACCGCAAATGTGTTCTGTCCTGACAGAGAAAGAACAGCAATATATGCAGTACGTGTGGAAAAGTAGACTGAAATGCAATGATAACGTAATAAGGAACAAGATGTCCTTTCCGCTCTCATTTCTTTCAAGAGAATACCATAAAAATGCGGTCTGTCAACTTGCCACCCCTTCGGTAACCTCATTGTCACAAAGGGAAAAAGTGCTAAAATATCACTTAGCTAGCCTTGTTTGGCTAAAATTAGCTAGTGAGCAAAAGTACTATTAATTTATGTAACTAGTTGATTTTGTGTGATAAAAATTTTTTTAAGAAAATTTTGCTCATGATCTGGAACAAAAATTTTGCAAAATGGCCAATGTGTCCGGAAAGCAGGCAATACAGCCGTTTTCAGCCCCTGCCACCTCTGAGAGCTGGAAGGTACGGGTATGCTCAGGGGATGGTCCGGGCTTGAGACCTTTAGGCGTTCGTGGCAAACTGCGCACGGTCAGAAGATAAAGACGATGCTTTTTTACTTTTGTCTCTTGCCTGAGGCAGAAGGCTTTTCCCGGAGGCTCTGATGGCAGTAAAGAAAGGCGTGCAGGCCATGGCGTACCCTGACTTTTTGAGCAGGAACAAGGATACGCTCTCAGAAGAGGAACTAAAGGCCAAGGAACAGAAGGAAAAGCGCCTGCGCGTCCTGGCAGAGGACGGCATGAAGCTTGAGCGCATCCCTGAGAATGAGCGTGACAAGGAGCTCTGCAGGGAGGCATTGAAGCAGAACGGCCTGGCCCTGCAGTTTATTGCCGAAGAAAAGAGGGACATGTATTTCTGCCAGAAGGCCTTGCGCTCCCAGGGGCTGGCGCTGCAGTTTGTGCCGGAGGAGCTCCGCTCTGACAGCGTGTGCCGGCTTGCCTGCCGCAGCAACGGCCTTGCCCTTGAATATGTGCCGCAGGAGCTGCGCCACGAGCAGATGTGCTCCATTGCCCTTTCAGAGACCAGCCTTGCCCTGCGTTTTGTCCCGGAAGCCCTGCAGACCGAAGCCATATTCCGGCTGGCCATGCGCGTGGACGGCCAGGCCCTTCAATATGTGCCGGAAGCCATGCGCACGGAGGCCATCTGCTATGAGGCCGTGCGCACCAGCGGCCTTGCCCTCAACTTTGTGCCTGAAGCCTTAAGGACAACGCTCATACGGGTGCGGGCCCTGTTTTCTGCTGTAGCGGAAAAGCGCCGCAACACGAGCATTGTCTGCCATACGCCGCCGGACTGGGACGAAATGAAGAAGATCAAGCCGCGATCCGAGTGGGGGCGTTTTGAAAAATGGGAGATTGAAAGCCCGGAAGGGCTGGCCATTCCTGAGGATCTGGCACCTGCTCCTGCTGACACAGGGCCTTTTCTGGCGGGCCTTGTTCATGACTACCTGAAGGCTGCCGGCAAGGATGGCTGCCTGGACAATGAAGACGCCCTCCATGCCGGAACCAGCTTCTGGGTGGACGTGCCTGCCCTTGCAGGCCCGGAGGGTGAGGAGAGGACCTATTCCGTGTACGCCCGGGGCATGTCACTGCTGCTTAAGAACGAGGAGCTGGACGATCACGGCGTGCCTCTCAAATCAGGCGCTTTCACAGCGGCAACAAAGCTGATGGACTGGTCCGAAGGCTGGCTTGACGACAACAAAAGCAAGTAGAAGCAGTAAAACGGGAAAAGATGCAAAAAGAGAGGCCAGTCTTTAAGAAAAGCCTCTCTTTTTTGTGCCTGGGAACAATGTGCCGGCACTCAGAACCCAGTTTAAGAGTCAGGTATTTGCTCAGCGTGATGTGAGCGGCAGGGTGCACTCAGGACCAAGCACGGGAGGCACGGGCCTTCCGGCATCCTTGGCCTTCTGGCGTTCTTCCCAGTAGCGCACATGGGTGCCAAGAACGTCCATGATGTCTTCCTGTTCCGCACGTCCGGACCCTGCAATGTCTATGGGCGGGAAGATGCGGACAAGAACGTCCTTTTCCGGATGGATGGGGCCGAATTCCTTCAGCTTTTTGCCCTGGCCCCAGGCATCCGTCTTGACGGCTATGGGAACCACGGGCACGCCTGCCTTGCGGGCCAGCTTGACGCCTATGCTGTTGAATTTGTGCGGATCAAAGTGCAGGCTGCGCGTGGACTGGGGGAAGACAATGACCGAGATGCCCTTTTCGAGCCTCTTGCATCCTTCGCGCAGGATGACAGCCAGATCCTCGCGGGGATTTTTGCGGTCTACAATGACAGGATCGTAGGCCCTCATGCAGGCGCCAAAGAGGGGCATGTCCGTCAGTGCCCTTTTGACCACAAAGGTAACCGGCAGATGGGGCCAGAGAATGCAGGGCAGAAGGAAGGTCTCCAGGGTGCTCATGTGGTTGGCCACAATGACGCAGGGGCCGCCGATGTTGTCCAGCTGGTCCATGCCCATGATATGGAGGGATATGCCGGTGCGCTCGCAGGCATCAGCCACCATGGAGGAGGCATAGCATTTGGCAGCATTGTCAAAGGCGCCCCTGTTGGTCTTGGAAAGGATCCAGGCGCCTGTTTTGACGTAGATGCGGGAATAGAGCATCAGGGACGGGAAGTATTTTGAGATGATGTCAGGATGCAGTTCAGGCGAGCTGTAGCTGTCGCCATGAAAGGTTGTCTGTATCCTGCCTGGCTCATAAGGGTCCAGATGGTCCAGGATGTGCCCTGCTGCCTGAGCTGGCTGATTAGTTATCTGATCCATTGGTGACGGATGCCTCCTTAAAAAAGAGCAGGAGGGCACAAGGCCCTCAGATTGAAAAATTTCCTTTCCCTGCTTACGCCTCAGGCTCCCTTACTCTTTGGCTTCCTTGCCGGCAAGCTTGTCGTAGCGTTTGAGAAGTTCGGCCACAATTTCCGGCTCCTTTACGGTAGCCTTGAACCCGTAGAGGGAGAGAACTGCCTTGTCTAAATCCTTGTGCGCCTTGCGCAGCTCATCCGGCATGGTGAGCGGATCATAGAGAGCGGCAAGCGTGCTGTCCGGATAGAGGGATCTTGCATCCAGAATGGCCTGGGCAAGCTTTTCTATTTTTTCCTTCTGCTTGCTTGTGGCATTTTCAGGCCAGGGGAAATTGTTGTAGACGATATAACTTGAATATCTGTAATCACTTTTCAGGCGGCCTGCCACAGCCCGCATCCAGGCATTATGAGCTGAAGAGGTAAGAATGCCAAAATGGTACAAAGTGGCGCCTGGAACCAGACGCATCAGGTTGCTGCATAAAATATCAGGCTTGAGAAACCCTATAGGAATATATTCCCTGCGCTGTGATGATACTTCTGGGATGGCTATATAGGCATTGTCTGGAATGTTTTGCTGGTTAAAGCGACGGGGGGTCTCAGCCAGTTTTTGTGTGGGGCTGCTCTTGCTGGCCTTTCTGAACTTCTTTACAGCCGCTACTCTTTTCATGCATTCCGGCATGTCCTTGAGTTCGGCCGGACTGCATTTGCCAAGATAGAGGCAGAAGCGCTTCTTGCCGTTCAGGAATTCCTCAGCCCCCATCCAGCGGTAAAAGTATTTTTCTGCGGCAGGTTCCTTTTGCAGGAAGTCAGCCATTTCATTCTCAAGGAAGAGATAATGGCCGCCATCGATCGGCTGATTCCCCATACCTATGGCCGGTATGTTGCAAAGAGGCTTGTTATGGCTGGCAACAAAGATATCAGGACCGTCCAGAAGGTAGCCGTTGATATTTTTGGCAGAGATTGCTTCTTCGCCATCATAGATGGTGCATTTGTCAGGCTTAATAAAGCTGAAACCGATGATGACACAGTGGACCTGGGCCTGGCCTTTGGCCTCATTGCTCCACTTGAAGGTCCTGTACGCAAAACTGATATGGATGCCTTCCTTGAAGAGAGGCTTCCAGAGGATGGCTGTCTGTTCTCCCTGGGAGATGGAATTGGTGGAGACCAGGGCTGCCCTGATATTTTTGTTGGCGTGCATGCAGCCTGCGGCTTTTTTGTACCAGCCCGTGACATAGTCCAGGTTGCCGGTATTTTTCTCGCCAGGGAAAAGGGCGACAAGCTCTTCCTTCTGCTGCCTGCTCATTACCCTGGCCCCTAAGAAGGGCGGATTGCCCAGGATATAGGAGAGATTTTCTGCCGGAATGATTTTGTTCCAGTCCGTAGCCAGGGCGTTGCCCTGATGGATGTGGGCACTCTTTTTTAAGGGGATGCGCAGATAGGGCTTGCCGAAGAGCTTGGTCAGCTGGCTGTTCATCAGATGATCCATGAGCCACATGCCCACTATGGCAATCTGGCAGGGAAACTCTTCAAGCTCTATGCCGTAGAACTGATCGACGCTGACCTTGAGCAGCATGGCCGGATCCAGCACCAGGGCATTGCTGTCCCTTTTCATCTGCAAGATGTCATATTCAAGCCTTCTTAGTTCCCTGTAGGCAATGATTAAGAAGTTGCCGCAGCCGCAGGCAGGATCAAGAAACTTAAGCGAGGCTATTTTGTCATGGAAGTCATCAAGCAGGGCAGGGGAGGCCTTGACCTTGTCAAATTCTGCCCAGAGCTGGTCCATGAAGAGGGGATTGATGACCTTCAGGATGTTTTCTTCTGAGGTATAGTGGGCCCCCATGTCGTGGCGCATCTTCTTGTCCATGACGCCCTGAAACATGGATCCGAAGATAGCAGGCGAGATGTGCTGCCAGTCAAAATGGCCGGCATCTATCAGCGTCTGGCGCATTTTGGCATCAAAGCCGGCCTGCGTGAGAGGTTCGGCAAAGAGGCCGCCATTGATATATTCAAACTGAAGGAGTTCGGGGGAAAGATATGTCCTTTTCTTCCTCTCTTCAGGCGGCATATTCAGAACTTCAAAGAGGATGGACAGCCTTTGGGCCAGATCTGAACCGTCTTCCTTTGAATTTTCAACGTAATTCAGGAAGGCATCCTTGGGAAAGATAAGGGTGTCATCGGCAAAGAGGCAGAAAAGAAGGCGCACCAGGTAGACCTGCAGCTGGTGCCCTGTATAGCCGACTGCCTCCATGGCGTTGTGAAGCCTTGCCATTTTTTCAGAGGCCTGCACGTTGACTTCTGTCTGATCGTCATAGGTGCGGGTTGTCTCATAGCCAGCAAGTACGGCAAAGAGGCGCACCTTTTTTGCCAGGGCCTTTGTCTTGAACTTGGTCTGCCTGTCCTTGCCTGTGTTTTTGCCGCCTGCCTCCCTGCTGTACAGCCAGATGTTCTCAAAGTCGCAGACCATAAGGAGGTCCGGCATTTCCTCTGCCTTCAGGTGGACCACATACTCTTTAAGCTGGGCATAGGCCTTTTTTAAGTCCTTGCCTTTTGACTTCATCTCAATGGCAATTTTTTTAGGCAGCAGATAGTCGATGTAGCCGTTCTGCTGGTCATCCATGCCGACCTTGAATTCAAAGGTGCCGGCTGCGTTGGCATCATGAACGCCAAAGACTGCCAGCAGTTCATGGATAAAGCTTTGTGACTCCGATTCTTCCCTGCCATCGGCATTTTCCCATTTCTGGCTGAATTTTTGAGCCCTGTTGGTAATCTCTGTCCAGTTAAGCGGCATGTGTGCTCCTGAGTCCTGTTTTTTTGTCTGTCCGGTATGGGATTAGTACGGCAGCTCAAAGGAGGGATCCGTGAGCGGCGGCAGGGATTTCCCTTCGTCCTTTGCCTTCTGCCTTTGTTCCCACCAGGAAACGTGCTGAGAGAGGATGCTGCAAATGAGCTTGTGCTCGGCATGGCCTGAGCCCGTAATTGTCATGGGCGGGAAAAAGCGCATGTAGACGTCCTTTTGAGGGCATATGGGGCCAAGCTCCCTGACAAGGCTTCCCTGTCCCCAGGCATCGGTCTTGAGAGCCAGGGGAATGACCGGCACGCCGGCCTTGCGGGCCAGCTTGATGCCTATGGTATTGAAATGGCTCTCGTCAAAGTGAACTGACCTGGTATGCTGCGGGAAGACAACGACTGAGATGCCCCTTGCCAGCCTGTCGCATCCTTCCTTAAGCACCGTTGTCAGATCCTCGCGCGGATTTTTGCGGTCAACAATAACCGGATCATAGGCGGCCAGCACAGGACCGAAGCCGCGCATTTCCACCAGGGAGCGCTTGACCACGAAGGTGGCAGGGAAGCGCGGGATCAGGATGGCAGGCAGGAGGAAGGTCTCCAAAGTGCTCATGTGGTTGGCCACAATAACGCAGGGACCGTTTGAGGGAGACAGGTTGTCCATGTCAAGGATATGGAATTTCAGGCCTGTCTTTTCGCAGTTTTCGGCGCACCAGGCGCAGGCATAGCACTGTGCGGCCTTGTCAAAGACCTTTTTTCTTGTCCTGGCTGATATCCAGCGCGTCGTCTCAAGATAGACGCGGGTGTAGAACATGAGCGAAGGAAAGAGCCTGGACATGAGATCCGGCTTCCTGTCGGGTGAAACATAGGTATCACCAGGAAAGTAGCGGACAATTTTTCCCGGAATATAGGGATCCATGACTCCATCCTCCTGTCAGAAGTGTTCAGTTGATTTTCTTGCGGCGCTTCCACATGGCGGCAAGGGAGGGCTCCTTGCCGTTCTCCTTGGGAGAGTAGAAACGGGTCTGGGCTACGCCTTCCGGCAGGTATTCCTGCTCCACATAGCCCTTGGGATAATTGTGCGGGTAGAGGTAGCCGCGCCCGTAGCCCCATTCCTGCTGCAGTTTGGTGGTGGCATTGCGCAGGTGCAAAGGCACCGGCATGGCCCCCTGGCTGCGTATCACCTTGCGGGCGTTGAGACAGGCTGCATAGCTGGAATTGCTCTTGGGGGCAAGGGCAAGATAGACGACTGTCTCTGACAAGGGAATGAAGCCCTCGGGCATGCCCACAAACTCAACGGCCTGCTGGCAGGACACGGCCATGGTCAGGGCATCTGGATCGGCCAGTCCCACGTCCTCTGAGGCTGACAGGATGAGCCTGCGGCAGATAAAGCGCGGGTCCTCGCCCCCTTCAAGGAGGCAGGATAGCCAGTAGACAGCTGCATCGGGATCCGATCCGCGTATGGACTTGATGAGGGCAGAGGCCATCTCGTAGTGGCTGTCGCCGTCCCTGTCGTGGCGGCTGATAATGTCCGGAAGCACTGCCTTGACCGCTTCTGGATCTTCCTTCCTGCCAGGAAGAGAGGCCACGTATTCTACCAGGTTGAGCAGGGTGCGGGCATCCCCCCTGGAATAGTCTGCCAGCATGTTCAGGATGGCGTCGCTGATATCTGCCCCCATCTGCTCTGCTCCCCTGCGGGCCAGTTCGAGCAGTTCAGGCAGGTCCAAAGGTCTCAGGCGCAGGACGCTTAATCGCGAGAGCAGCTGGCGCGTCACTGAAAAGGACGGGTTTTCCGTGGTGGTGGCCAGCAGGGTAAGGGAGCCTTCCTCAAGCCGCGGGAGAAAGAAGTCCTGCTGCGCCTTGGAAAAACGGTGCAGTTCGTCAAGAATAAGCAGATCGACGCCCTTGAGCATGGTGCGCAGGGCTGAAATGCCGGCCTCGGGAGCCGAGATGCGGCGGTATGTCTTTCCGGTGGATTTGGCAAGCAGGAGCGCTATGGTGGACTTGCCGCAGCCAGGAGGGCCGAAAAAGAGGAGGCTGGGCAGGTGTGGCGCATTGAGAAGCGTGTGGATGCGCTTTTCCAGATGCGGCTGCCCTAGGAAAAGGTCAAAACTGTCAGGCCTCAGCCTTTCGGGCAGAGGGACTGTCTCCTTGCTGCGTGCACTGCTGTTGTCGTCTGAAATGTTGCTGTCCTGGGTGAGGGAAGGTTCTTCTGCCATGATGCGGCCTCTTCCTTTGCTGTAGCAGTCCTTATGGTCTATGTCCTGTTCCCTGTGTTTTCAGGGGAAGGAGGGCGTCCCTTTAGGAATTGAGATAGTCAGAGGGATTGAAGCCTGGATCTTCAGGCAGGCCGTCTTCCATGGCCCTGCTTTTTGCCAGCTCATCGCAGCGCTCGTTTTCAGGGTGTCCCTGATGGCCGCGTATCCAGTGCAGCGTCACCTTGTGCCTGGCAAGCTCTGTGAGCATCTCCTTCCAGAGATCGGCATTGAGCCTGGGCTTCTTTTTCTTGTCCACCCAGCCGTTTTTCTGCCAGGACATAAGCCAGCCCTTGGTAATGCTGTTGCTCACGTACTGGCTGTCTGTATAGATATCGACGGCACAGGGACGGTTCAGCACCCTGAGCGATTCAAGCACTGCCATGATTTCCATGCGGTTGTTGGTGGTAGATGCCCTGCCGCCGCTTATTTCCTTCCTCGTGCCTGTTCCTTCGTGAACGAGTATGGCAGCCCAGCCGCCAGGACCGCCCGGGTTGTTCAGGCAGGATCCGTCTGTGTAAATGGTAACTTTTGTAGCTGGCTCAGGCATGGTGTTCTCCGTGTGCTGGCTGTCGGTTCGCAGGTTGCAAGGATATGGCTTTTAAGAGGGGGAGGAAGTTTTCGGGCAGGTTGAAGACGATCCCCTGGATACAGGCAGCCTAGACAATGCCAAATTCTTTCATAAGCTGCATAAGATAATCCCTGTCCTTACATGCCTTCCTGATATCTTCAATGCGTTTCTGAGCAAACAATTTTCTCATCAGCAAGGCTACTTGCTCCAGTCCTTCTTTAAATCCTTCTTCAAAGCCCTGATTAAATCCTTCTTCAAAGCCTTGCTTAAATCCTTCTTCAAAGCCTTGCTTATATCCTTTTTCAAAGCCGCGATTATAAATTTTGTCAATTACATCACAACTCATAGTACGAGGAACTCCTTGTGGGTATTTGGCGTAGCATCTGGCTGAAATGTATTCCAGGCAATGGACGGAGGCATCTGTTCTGGTGAGTAGTGAAAGATAAAATGCCGCATCCGGGCATGAGAACACAAGTTGAGGGGAGCATCAAAAGACGCTCCCCGTCTGTGTACAGAGTACCTAAAGAAGAGCAAATTGTTTCAGAAGCTGTATGCGGTATTCCTTGTCCTTAGAAACCTTCTTGACATCGTCAAAACGATTCTGATCAAGCAATCTTTCCATCAGCAAGGCCAGTTTATCTATGCCGATATTAATGCCGATATTAATGCCTATAGTAATGCCTTTGTCGATGCCGCGATTATAAATTTTGTCAATTACATCACA
>CAVLCT010000013.1:0-32814 GCA_963661665.1 Bulleidia sp.
AATGGATCTTTTACATAGATTTCCACCACAAAATATCTACAAAGCAAAAATTTTTATTACCTAAAAAATAACAAGATTTCAAAAGGTTTGTATCTATTTTAGCCTCTAAAAGTCCCAAAGTCTGGTCTTTGTTTGCGCAGGGGAAAAGTTCTGTTTTCTGTCGCAAGCCTGCACCGGTCCTGTGCAGGTATTTGGGAGTTTTAGCGGTGAAAAAGGCTGTAAATATAGCTGATATCACATAGTTAGATAGGATTTAAAAATTTTTCCGGCGTGACCATAATCCCTGGCTCTTTCACCCTCTAGCAAAAGACCAGAAAAGAGGCAGTCACGGCCTGCCTCTTTTCTCCAATCGGGAGAGCCGGAGGGCAAGCATGACTGCCTTTTGTATACAAAGAGCAAGGCCCGTCAGGGCGGCCCTTACGAGCCTTGCAAAACGATTAGAGAACCAAATTTCCCTGACTGGCTGCCTGGCCTGTAGAACGGCGTTCGACTGCCTCGGAGAGCTCGCGGACAAGATCCCGTACAACAGCTGTATCTGAGGATACGGCAGCCTTTTTCAGAAGCAGGCAGAGTTTGGAGACGGACTGGCAGCTTGCAGTCCTGGCTGCCAGCTGTGCTGATATTTCTGCTATGGCAGGCATGTTGCCACTGCTGAAGGCATGGTTCATGAGTGCCAGGGCCCGCACGCATTCCTGCTGGAGGGCAGGAGCAAGCTTTTCAGCCTGGGGTGCGGCCTGCATGTTGTCGTCCATGGATATCATCATGCTTGTCCCGGCACTCGGGAACGGCGCGACAAATTCAAGCGTGTCCATATTCATGGACGGCGCACTGGCTGCCTGGCTTTTATTGCTGTTTTGCGGCTGGGAAATAGGTGCGCCCAGAGTCAGCGGCTCTGTTCCTTGCGTGCTTCCGGAAGAAGCCTTTGCTGTCCCATTGCCGAAGATGTCGGGAATGTTTTCCTGCTGGCCTGCGTTTTTGCTTTCTTTTGCAGCAGTACGGGTTTCTTCCTTCAGTTCCTTGACTGTATTGATGATGGCAACATCGTCAATAGGAAGGACAAGGGCGTGGGTAAAGCCGGCCTTTGCCAGGGCCCGCCAGCCCGACTCATCCTCTGTGTAGGCCAGAAAGACAGGATTAACTGTATATGTCTCGAAACGGGCCTTTATGCTGCTGAGACTGTTAATTACGGGAGCGGCCGACACAGCGGCAAATTCGCCCTGGAAGACATACATGCAGGCAGGAAGCGTATTTGCCAGATCAAGGGCTCCTTCAAGCGAAGACGTCTGGCGGATGTGGCAGCCTTCCTTGCGCAGGACATGGCCAAGAATGGCACCAATGGAAGAATCCTTTGAGATGACAACCACGTTCAGGTGGCCGGCTTCTTCCTTTTCCCTTGCGGACTTCTGCTCAAGATCCTGCAGCTCGATGATGAGCTCCTTTGTCTTGTCTATGAGAGAATCCAGCGCCTTGCGGCAGGAGGCAGGAAGGCTGGTATTGGCGCCGGCAAGTCCCTTTTCCAGGTTCTGCAGGGGGACAAGATAGGCAGCAAAGAGGCTGTCCTTTCCTTCCGGCCTGACTGGCGCACCAAGCTCGACAGGCTGCGGCGCAGCTTTCTCAGCCTTCAGGTCAAGAAGCATGGGCTCTGCGGACGAGAGCATGCCGCTGTCTCCTCCGGCAGGAGCAGGAAGCCCCTGCGTCAGGCTTAAGTCTGAGCGGCGGATGCTTTGCTGGGCAAGGGAAATTGTTATCAAAGCACCAAGGGCTACGCCCAGCAGAGGCAGGTTCGCCAGTGTTTCCGGTGCAAAGTTCGAGCGTATTCCAAGCACTGCCAGTGCTGTGGCCAGAGGCGGAATGCATGTGCCCAGCAGGAATTTAAAGCTGTTGGGAGCTCCTACGGCACAGCCCCACAGGGCAGAGGGAACAAAGAGAACCAGGGCCAGGGGCCACAGCTCGGTAAAGCGGCATACCCATCTGAGCTGGGGAACCAGTGGAAGGACTGTAATGGCGGCTCCGACAAGGCAGAGCAGCGTCAGCGATACGTCAAGCACGCGGGATTTTTCGGAACTGCGCATCATGCTCCTGCCTGCAAGGGGCCAGAGTATAATGGCCAGGCCGCCACAGCAGAGGGCGGCAACTGACTTTGCTGTATACATTCCTTCTGGCTTGGGCAGTCCTGCCCAGCTCTGGGCTGCGGCGCAGGCCAGGTAGAGAAGCATCCAGATACGCCATAGTTCAGGCTCGACCAGGCCCTTGAAGAGGCAGGTCAGGAAGAGAGCACCCAGTACGCCCAGGCCTATAAGGTGCCAGTAGGAGCTTTGCCATGTGCCGCTGGCAGCAATGACGCTTTCAGCTGTCCTTACGACAGGAGAAAACCACGTGCCGGGGATGCCGTCTATCCTGAGAAAGCAGGTAAGCGGCACACCGGATCCGGATTCAGGCAGAAGAAGCGTGTTTCCCTCAGGATGAGTTTCCCTCCATTCCAGTGTGCCGTCAGGTGTGACGGCAGGAGTATAGAGGACTGGGGAGCCCGGAATTGAAGAACCAAGGTCAAGAACAAGCTTTGAGGATGCCGCTTGTGCTGTATCAAGGGTATCTGCCTGCGGCTGTGCTGCCGGGAGCACAAAGCGCAGCCACAGTGTGCCCGTGGCTGTCTTTTCCAGCCTGTCCGGAGCAAAGAGAAGGAATTTTTCCTGTGACTGCGGTGCAGAAATTTCGCTGATATCAGTGGATTCCGTATCAAGATAGAATTCAAGATAGGGAATAATCCTGAGATGATCCTGGGTTATCAGTCCGGGAACCATTGTCTGCTTTGCGGGGACAAGCTGCCTTAGAACACTGTCCTTGTCCTGCTGTTGCTGTATGGCCGGTTCAGGAGCTTTAGGGGCAGGAGCAGCCTGGCATGTCGGGCCTGTTCCCAGAAAGAGGACAGCCGCCAGGATACTGAAAAGAAAATGTACAAGATGTTTGGAGAGAACTGTTCGCATATGCTACCTGCCTTTTGCAAGGCTTGTCGTGAAAAACGATCTGGTATGGAAAATAAGGCTATTTTTTGTCAGATTCGACCTGTTTGATGAAAGTTTCGATGGAGCGTCCGTCAGGCGTTGTCATGTCAGGATGGAGACGGAGCAGTTCGCGCCATATTTGCAGGGCTTCATCATGACGGTGCAGATCATAGTTCAGGACAACACCGGCATTGAACATGGCAAAGGCATGGCCGGGTTCGACTTCCCTTGCCCTGGCAAATTTTTCCAGAGCTTTTTCATATTGCCCGACAGCCCTGTACATGACGCCGCAGTCAGTGAGAACGCCGGCATCGTTGGCATTTATGGCCAGCGCTGCTTCGTATGCCTGAATGGCTTTTGCATAGCTTCCCGTGTCAAAATAGGCATTGCCCAGCTCGACCAGGATCGGGCGGTTTGCCGAATCCTTCAGTGCCTTTGCCTCAAGATCGGCTATATGCTGCTGAACCTCCGGTGGTGTTTGCTGTGCTGCCTGGGGTGTTGCTGTCTGTGCAGGTGCTTGCTGCGTCTGTGCGGCCCCAGCCTGTACAGTCGCTTTACCGGGGGCTGTGTCTTGTACCAGAAGAGTCCCTGCCAGAAGGCCCAGAACAAATGTCAGGGCGAGAATAAAAAACAGGGTGACGGGGGACAGTGCAATCCGGCGGCTATGGCCTGCCGGATCTTCTTTCTGATTGCCTTTTATTTGCGTTGTTTGCTGGGTGCTCTTCATGCAGTTCAACCTTTGTGCGGGCCTGGCTGGTATGACTTTTGTCAGGCGGAAGAGGTGACAGAGTATATTTTACGATGGCTGTTTAAGGCTTAATCCCCTGCCCTTTTCCCATCTCTGCGTCAATTGCTGTGCGCTGTTCCTCTGTGCAGTCAGACGCCTCTAATCCAAGGCGCAGATGCAGGACTGCACGTTCTTCATCCTTGATATAGTAGCGGTATATGTTGGCCAGGCTGAAATGCACAGCGGCCCTGTCCTGCTGCTTTAAGGATTCTTCCATAAGTCCGGCAGCTTTTTGGGGGTCGCCTTCCTGATGGGCTGTATAGCCAAGGTAGTAGAGCACGTCGGCATTTTTGGGATCCAGCTTTCTGGCACGTTCAAGAAAAAGGCCGGCTTCACGGTATTTTTCCTGGGCAATAAGGGCAGCCCCCAGCTCGGCAAGCTTTTCGACATTGTCGGGATCATCGCCAACCATGCGCATAAGACGCCCCATTTCGCCGCCAGTGTCTTCAGGCATGGCGGCAGAGGGCATTGTTCCCTGAGGTGCGCCCTGAGATGCCATCTGATGGGCGACATGGGTTACAAGAGAGGGATTGCTGATACGCTGGCTGACGACAGCGTAGGCCATAAGGCCCAGGCAGAGTGCCAGTGTGATGATGAGAAAATATTTGGCTTTCATGTTCGGGAAATATGTACTGGCAAAAGTGCCTTATGAGCTGGCATTGTCCTTAAGCAGCTGCTCAAGCTGGAAAATCTTGCGGCGCAACCGAACTTGCCCCAGAGCCAGAAAGACTGTGTAGGCTCCGATGCCAAGCCATACTGCTATGCCGCTGTAGAGAACCCAGGGTTCGGACATGATACGCTCCTTAAAGCCCCTGAAGCCGTCAGGCAGGCAGAGGCAGGATAAAAAGCAGAGTGATGAAAAGAAGTTACTGTGGCAGCCTTTTTTCCTGTGCTGCAAACAGGAGATCGTCCAGCCTGGCCTTGTCATCCAGCTGGATTTTGCGAATGAGCACCAGGCCCAGCCACAAAAATCCCATGGCGATAACGCCGGCTATGGCAGTGACAAGCATTTCCTGCTCCATTCCTCCCCCTTTTCCGGTAAAGACGGCAGGATGAATGGAACGCCACATGCGTGCCGACAAAAAGACCAGCGGGACATCGGCAAAGGCGACGATTCCGATAACGGCCCGTACAAGCATGCGCCGTCTTGGAGAAAAGGAGAGGCTGCCGATTATGAGGTATGCCATGTAGACAAACCACATAATCAGGGCTGTGGTAAGCCTTGGATCCCAGGTCCACCATACGCCCCAGGCCCTGCGTCCCCACAAAATGCCGGTGATAAGGCACAAGGTGGTGAAGAGGACGCCGGCTTCGGCGGCTGCCTGTGCCAGGTGATCCCAGTACTTTGTCCTCTTCCACAGAAAGGCGGCAGAGGCACAGAAAACCACAAAGAAGCTCACAAGAGCCCACCAGGAAAGGGGCAGATGGATATAAAAAATCTTCTGTACAGGGCCCATGACCGCTTCAACGGGGGCATACTGGCAGACAAGCCACCAGGATGCAGCCAGACCGGCAGAACCAAGCAGAACGAGAATGACGGATACCAGCATCAGTCGTCTCCGGTGTAGACAAAGCGGAACAGCAGCAGGGAGAGGGACAGGAAGATTGCGTCATAGGCGCAGGCAAACTGCATCCAGGTAGTGACATTATCTGCGCCAGTGTCGCAAAACAGGCTGGCAAAGACCCGTATGGCTGCCAGAAGAAGCGGGGCAGCCATAGGAAAGACGACCAGGCTCAGCAATGATTCCCTGGCTGTCTGTCCCTGCGACAGGGCTCCCAGAAGGGCTCCCAGTGCAGCCAGACCGATGTCTGCCAGGAACAGCATGGCCAGTCCCTGCAGGACACTGTCTGCCATGGTCTGTCCCAGGAAGACAATGACGGCTGGCATGAAGAGCAGCTGTGCAGTCAGAATAAGCACAAGTCCGGCCAGCGCCTTTCCAAGAAAAATGCCGGTTATATGACAGGGGGAGAGAAGCAGGGCAGTCCTTGCCCCGTTGGCTTCTTCGTAGGAAAAAAGCATGTTGAAGACAAGGGTCTGGCAAAAGATGGAAGACAGCCAGAAAATGGCTGCGGCTGTCTGCCCTGAGACCGTCTCGCCTGTTTTTTGAGAAAGCGAAAAAAGGAAAACCAGGAGGAGGCCCAGCAGCATGGACTGTACAAGCCCGGCACTGCGCATGGCCAGCCTAAGATCCTTTTTTGCTATAGCCAGCGCTAGACTGAGCATGTCTTGCCCCCTGCTGCAAGCTTATCCTTGTCCGATGGCAAAGACCGCCTTGCTTCAAGCAGACTGCAGTCCCTGATCTCAAAGACGGCATCTGCCCTGCCTTTCTCTGCAGCAGCGTGGCTGACCCAGAGTATGCAGGCTCCCTTGTCCCTGGCTGAAAATACCTCTTTTTCAAGCAGGCTGCGCGAGGAAGCATCCAGCCCTGTTTCAGGCTCGTCAAGAAGCAGTATTTCAGGATCGAGAAGCAGGATCCTGGCCAGGCTGAGGCGCTGTGCCATGCCGCGTGAAAAGACGGCGGAGCGGGTGTACGCAAAGGGCAGAAGCCCCACTCGTTTAAGGACGGCAAGGATTGTCTCTGCTTCAGCCTGTCTGCCGTAGGCCTTCTGCCAGAAAGCCAGGTTCTCCACTGCAGTCAGGTTCGGATATAAAAAGGTAGTATGCCCGAGATAGCCAATCGTGGCGTTTTCATCATGGAATGAGACCGTGCCTGCATCAATTTCGGCAAGGCCGCCTATGATGCGGAGCAATGTGGACTTCCCGCTGCCGTTGCGGCCGGTGATCAGATGCACCCTGCCGCCCTGAAAGACGGCAGAGATGTCCTTTAGCAAAAGCAGGGAGCCGTAGCTCTTGGTGACATGGTTTAGTTCAATCATGAATTTGTGCCGCAGAATATGCCGCAGATGGCTGAACAGAGGGAAAAAGCAGGCATTTATGCCTTGTCCTGTGCCCTTTTCCTGCGCAGGTTGAGCAGGGGGGCAAGGGACAGCACTACAGCCCCGAGCCAGATCCAGCTGACCATGGGCTCTATGTTGACCTGCACAATCATATTGTCCCTGGCGTCCAGGCCGGATACTGAGGCATAGATTTCCTCTCCGAAACTGGCAGCCACATCGACCTCGGAAAAGAGCATGCCGCCGAATTTGTCATAGGCCCTCTTTTCTGGCTTCAGCGTTGAGATGAGATCGCCTTTTTCATTGCGCACTTCAAGGACAGCCCTGAGATACTCATAGTCTGTGCCCCTGCCGGTTTCAGCCGCCCTGAGCGTGACTTTGTAGGACGAAACCTGCTGCGTGTCGCCGGCTGCCAGAACAAGGTCGTTCTTCTCGTTGTACGGGCCTGAGAAGGCTATTCCTATGGCGCACAGGGCAAGGCCCAGGTGTGAGACAAGGCTGCCTGTCCGCAAGCCTGATTTTTTGCCGGACACCCTCTGCACAATGGCAAAAAGACAGCAAAGGCCTATGGCGCCGCAGGAAAACTGTGCAACGAGCGGGTGTATGCGCTGATACGACAGTAAATATGCCGCAGCCGCCACGGCTGTGCCGCCCAGGAGGGCAAGAAGCAGCCAGGACTTGTGCTGTATGCCGAATTTCCAGGAAAGAGAGGGGCAGAAAGCCAGAAGCAGGAGCAGTATGGTTCCTACAGGCAGGCAGACTGCATTGTAGAATTTGGCATCCAGGCCTACAGGTGCATCGCTCCACAGGCGGCTGAACACAGGCCACATCGTGCCGTTGAGGATAATAAATGCGAGGACAAGCAGTATAAGTGCCGTCAGGCACAGAGCCCCTTCGCGTGAAAACGGATTTTCCAGTTCGCCTTCTCCCTTTTGGGAAATGGAAACGGCCAGGATAGTGGCAGCGCACAGGAAAAAGATGAACGTGAGCAGGGGAGTGCCGACTGGCCCCTGTCCGTAGGCATGTACAGAATTGACAACGCCGCTGCGCACCAGATAGGTGGCAAAAAATCCGGATATGGTCGTCAGGCTGATTAAGAATATGTTGATTCTGACCAGCTTGCCGCGTGACTTTTCAAGGATGACCGTATGCAGCGTGGCCGTGGCAATGAGCCAGGGAATAAGGGAGGCGTTTTCGACAGGATCCCAGGCCCAGTAGCCACCCCAGCCAAGTTCCATATAAGCCCACCAGGCACCAAGAAGAATGCCGGCAGTAAGGAAGCACCAGGCCGTGATAAAGAGCACCCTGGTGGTTTCATGCCAGGGCCTGTCATCCTCGGAACGGCCTGCAACGGCCTGGGCCAGGGCCATGCATGAAGGAATGGCAAATCCGCCGTAGCCCAGGAAGAGAAGAGGCGGATGCAGTATCATGCCCGGATTTTGCAGCAGGGGATTAAGTCCTGATCCGTCAGCCGGTGCAGGGCTTGTCATAAGGAAAGGATTTCCCCATAAGACCAGCATGGTGGAAAAGGCGCCGGTAATGGTGAAAAAGAAAATCCAGAACCATAACCGCGTTTTTTCAGAGCAGCCTGCGTAGCCTTTCGTGAGCGCAAAAATAGAGCCCATGATGGCAACGGAAAGTGCCCAGAAGAGCATGGAGCCGGGCTGTCCGGCCCAGAATGCAGCCAGACAGTAGAAATAGGCCAGCGCATTGTCCGTATACCCTGCTACATAGTTAAGGCTGTAGTCATGTGTCGCCAGCGCAAAGAGAAGAATTGAAGAGGACAGGCCGAAAGACAGGGTAATCAGGAAATTAACCTTTTCGAGCACTTTCAGCCCTGCCGTCTTGTCATTCCATGCCTGAATAAGGCCGAAACCAGCACATCCTATGCTGGCCATGAAGGCAAAAATCAGCAGAAAATAGGCAAAATAATACATGCATCAAACCTGGTTATGAAAACCGGACAAGCTGTTTTCAGGAACGGTTTTCTTTCTGGTACTTGGACGGGCATTTTGTCATGAGCACCCTGGCCTGGAAAATGCCATTCTGCTCAAGGCTGCCTTCTATAATTACCTCGGCGCCTTCCTTGAAGGTATCCGGAACGATGCCTGTATAGACAACGTGGAGGGTGTTTGTTTTGTCAAACTGATCCTCAAGGGTGAAGCTGACACCGCTTCCTTTTTCAGGCCTGGTGATATTATCGCCGGCAACAGTTCCGAAGAGGCGGATATTGGACAGCTTGGACTGTTCCTGTGCTTTTGCTTCAGCTACATTGAGGAAATACGTGCTGTTTTCCTGCAGTCCCTGAAAAACAAGAAAGCCGACGCCGCCCAGAAAAAGCAGAGCGATGACGGCGTACAGCCAGGTATTTGATTTTTTTCTAGGAGGCATACTCGTCCTTATGTTTAACGGGATATGTAGGCCGGAGGGCCTGAGAGAAGCAAAGGCGGTACTGAGAACGTACCTGCGCTGCAATATCCCGCATGCTGACTAAGAAAACCATTTTGCACATTGCTCGTTTTCTTTTCTATTTTGAAAAGAAGAACAAGGCAGTGGCGTGTTTTATGGAGAAGGCTGAGCAATACAGTCTGTTCCAAAAGAATGTTTTTCCTATCATGAAAGGCTATGTGAAGTCAAAAAAGACCTCTTCGTTTTCTTCTCCTGTAGCTTGTAATTGCGTTATTTTTTTATGAAGCATAGTGCCTGGGAGCTATCTTGCGACTGAACTTGTACAGACGAGCGGCAGATGGTCTTTGTGCGTACAGGACAAGAATTTTTGAAATAAGACAAAGAATTGGTTGACAACCAATTTTATCAAGTATAGAAGATGTGAATCAAACGCATCGCGGGGTGGAGCAGTTCGGTAGCTCGTCGGGCTCATAACCCGAAGGTCGTAGGTTCAAATCCTGCCCCCGCAACCAAGAAAATACCAGGGCTTATGATGAAAATCATAAGCCCTTTTTCATTGTCCTGAAAACCGTTTAGGATGTACGTTGCCAGAGCTCTTCATTACTGGCTTAACCTGGCAGCAGGGCGTTTTCAGTCCCTGATTCGGAAATAGTCCAGCGTCTTCTTGAAGCGGTCCTGGGCGGTGAGGCATGTGTCCGTAAGATAGCCTCGCATGTTGTCCCACTCGTTGAGGCCCCTGTAATAGAACATCTTGAGATCGTCCTCGATGATGAAGGGAACGATAGTATGGTGCAGGCATTCCTTGAACAGGATAAGCCTGCCGATACGTCCGTTACCATCCTGGAAAGGGTGAATACGCTCAAAACGGACGTGAAAATCAATAAGATCCTCAATGGTTATGGCTGTTTGGGCGTTGTATTCAGCAAGCAAAGAGGCAATTTCCTCTGCTACGTGCTCCGGAGCTGTGGTTGTCCTGTACCCGACCTCGTTGGGCAGGCGTTTGTATTCCCCTGTAGCGAACCACTCTTTTCTGCTGTCGCTGGTTCCATTTTTCAGCATAAAATGCAGATGCTTGATGTCCTTCTCGCAGAGATTTTGTTTAGCGTTGTCGATGACCCAGTCGATACAGCGGAAGTGGTTGGAAGTCTCAAGGATGTCATCCACGCTGACCGGTCCTTCACTTGCACTGATGGTGTTGGTTTCAAATATGAAACGGGTCTGGTCATGCGTGAGACGGCTGCCCTCCATGTGGTTTGAATTGTATGTCAGGTCGATCTGGACACGATGATAGATACCGCCAGGAAGGCGGGCTTCTTTTTCGGCCTGAAGGCGATCCAGTAACGTGTCCGGACAAACTTTGTTACCCCGTTCAGGGGGTGCCGCATTTGCGGGGATGTTCCACTTGCCGCCTGAAAGAAAAGCACCAGAGATCCTGCCACAGGTACAGTATTTCATGACTGTTCTTTCTGAAACTCCCCATTGCTTTGCAATTTCAGCAACTGTAACAAATTTCATGGCACTATTCCGCAAGTCTGTATGCTGTATTGAAAAAGAAGTACAAAATTTTATGTGGCATGTGTTATTCTTTGTGATTGACAAAAGAGCACTGTTGGATCCCATCAGGTGTAGTATGGTATTTTTGTTTACTACTGGTTGGTTTTTCTGGGATGGTAAGTTCAAGCCATCCTTTTTCCAACAAGGGGACAATTTCATAGGATTTTAATTTACTTCTATTTGTTCTTTTTAGTACGTTCATAGTTTCTGCTATAGGCTTTTCTTCGATACAGTAAAGCAAAATAGCAACTTGATCCTGACTAAGTTCAGACTTGGTCCCAGACTTGGTCCCTGACTTGGTCCCAGAATCGGTTTTGACTGGCTTCAAATCTTGTTCAGACTTGGTCCCGGACTTAGTCCCAGACTTGGTCCCTGACTTGATCCCAGAATCGGTTTCGCTTGGGTTTTGAGTTGTTCCAGATGGGGGCACTTTGGAACCTGTAGTGTATTGGAACTCCGGTACACTGATGACCATGCGAAAGATATTGCCTTCAATAAGCTGAGGATCGGCCCCACCGTATTGTTTCCCATATCGCCACATATTCCGCATGCCGGAACCAAGTTCATCTGCACGGTCTATTTCCCTGAAGAAAGCTCCTATGACAGGATTGTTGCGATTGAGAAAGGCACAAATAGTTTCATACACATCTTTGTTTAGTTGCCGGGCACATGTTTTGAACTCAAGGTTAATACCCTCACCTTGAGACACAAGGGATTGTATTTGCTGCTCATTTAACGCCATAGCTTTTTTCCTCAAGACTGGATGCTTCTTATGTCGGACAGTCGGGCTATGCAACATGCTGTTATAGCGGTGTAATTTCCCAGTGCCCTCCTTTATTGGGGCCGATACGCCGTAAAAGTCCTTTTTCTTTAAGCATATTTATCCTGTACAGCACTGTCCGCCGGCTTACTTGCAGTGATTTGGCGAGGTCTGCCGTTGTGATGTGCTGGTTAGCGGCGATATTTTCAAGGAGAACAAAAAGTTCTGGTGCAATATCTGGTAAATTTGCACCAGAAAATGTCTGTTTGTTGTGCAAATTTTTTATTTCTGGTGCAATGTTGGTGTTATTTGCACCAGAAACAGGTTGTTTATTGTGCAAATTCTGAACTTCTGGTGCAACTACTTCTGTAATCCGCTGTGTTCTGTACACAATGGCCTTAAACAGCAAGCTCTCCCGGTTATCTTCGAAATCAATATCTGGCCAAGCTTCAAGAGCGCGCAGAATACCGGATCCGATGCCGTGATATGGTAGCAGGCCTTTAGCCGCATATGAAACCAGGATAGGATTGCGGATGTTTGAATTGCCGTTTTTAATATTGTCTATAGTCAGATTGTTGGGGAGTGTGCCCGGACTGACAATTTCCACGCGGTCATCAAAGATAAAGACCCTGATTGGCGCGCTGACAAGATAGTCTCTGTGCACAAGGGCATTAACCAGCAGTTCCTCGAAGACTTGTTCCGGTATTTCCGGTGTGCCTGGGGAATTGACGCCGTTATTGCCCTGTACTTTATGAAGATTGCGCATGACAAAAGCCAGAACATCCTTGAAAAGCCTGCTGAGAGGGCCTTCAAAATCTTCTGTGTCATTATAGCTTGCGGTGCTCAACTCAGTTCCGGGGAAACAGACCCCTTTGACCACAAATTGAGGGAAGATTAGTTCGGGTTGTTCAGCAAATAACAGTATTCCGGCCAGATTGAGATTTCCGTTGCCGGTAGCCAGATTCAGATTTTGCAGCAGCCGCAATTGTTCTGCAGGTGTATCGGGAAAACTGCTGTTATGCCATTTTTTGAGAAAATCACGGAACAGAAGCTTGTCCAGTTTGTCTATGCCCGCATTCGCAGGCATTTCATCAGCATGAAACTGACTGGTGTGCTGGAAAAAACGTCGTAATTCTTCCTTAGAATTGATGTGCCGTTTGTCTGAACCGGTCTTCAGCCATATGACGCCTTTTCTGTCAAAATACGGCTTGTCCATTCCCTCCGGAACAGTCAGGGCGATAACCACATTGCCATTTTCAAGGAGGATATTTTGCGTTTGCACCACAAGAGGGCTGCGCACATGCTGGCTGGCCACGTTGCTGATAAGCTGGTTCACGGCATGCACTTCCTGAGGTGTCAGGCCTGAAATAGTGCCGTCATCCTGTACTCCGATGAAAATGACGCCGCCGTTTGCATTGGCGAAGGCAGCCATTTCAGCAGCCAGGGAATCAGCATTGTCAATTTTTGCCTTGAACTGCCGCATACTGTCTTCGCCTGCAGCAATTTGTTTTTTTAGAGTGACAATTGTGAATGTCATGCCAGTCCCTGATCCCTCGCATAAAGACAGCATCTTCTGCTGTGTCATTCATGGCGGTTGCAGAATTTGCTTTCTTGTGTACCGTCTCTTTTGTGTTTAATATCTATGCTGAAATTGTTGCAATTGGCAAGAGCTTCTGCCTTTTGCCCCGGCTGTAGTTTCCGGCATCAGGCCGTTTTGTATGGATTTGGGCATGAGCTACTTTGAAGAATATAAAAAGCAGGATGAACCTGAAAAATACAAAAAGGCAGAAAACTGGGGCGCGGCCATTGGTCTGCAGCAGGTGGATAATCTTACCCCCTCAAGTTATCTCATTGAAGTTGCCAAAGAAAACATTGAGGGAAGAATATCTGTTGATGAAGCAGGGGAATGTATCAGCAGGTATTACAAAGAACATCCTGCCAGGACAGAGCAGGAATTCAATAACAAAGAGGCCGATGAAGTTTCTGCACGCATTGCAAAGCTATTAAGCACACGCGCTTTCTCTTTTAGCCCGGCTGAATTATTTTCAATTCATAAATTTTTATTTTCAGGAATATTTGATAATACTGTTGCAGGAAAAATAAGAACATATGATATCACTAAAAATGAGACAGTATTAAATGGAGATACTGTTATTTACGGACGTGCTGACAGTATTATAGAAACGATTGAATATGATTTTTCAGTTGAGAAACAGTTTAATTATAGTAGCTTGTCTAAAAGAGAAGTAGTTGAACGCATTGCAAAATTTACTTCAGGAATATGGCAAATCCATCCATTTTGTGAAGGAAACACACGAACAACAGCTGTATTTATCATAAAATACATGTGTACATTTGGCTTTGATGTAAACAATGAATTGTTTGAAGCAAATGCACAATATTTTCGCAATGCTCTTGTCCGTGCCAACTATCAAAATATAAACCTGAATATCTATTACAATTTTGACTATCTGTACAAGTTCTTTGGAAACCTGGTGCTCGGAGAGAAGAACAGACTCGATAACAGCGAAATGCAGATCAGAAAGAAGTAGCCCGTTCTATCCCTCCTGCAGTACGGCTACCAGTGTGTCCAGGGCCGATGCCAGGACATTGGGGTCACGGATACCCAGAGCCAGGCGGACGCCTTCTTCCGGAATCACGCCTCCGACAGAAAAACAGGAAGAGTCGGCGACAAGTATTCCTTTTGCCCTTGCCCTGGCAGCAAAGGCTGCTGAAGAGCCTGGCTGCGCCTGAAGCTTGAGCCAGCAGAAAAAACCGGTAGTTCTTGTTTCTACCGGAAAGCCGTCAAGCTTTTCTCTTGCCAGGAGATTTGCCTGTGTTGCTGCCATGCGTTTGGCGGCCAGGACACTGTCGGCAGTGCCGTCTCCTATCCACAGGCTTGCCAGCTCGGCCATGAGAGGCGGAGCCATGGATATTGTGTAGGAAATGGTCTGTTCCAGCGCATCTTGCCACGCCGTGGGCGCACACAGGTAGGCAATGCGCAGACCGGCTCCCAGGGCCTCGCTGGTAGAGGCTATAAAGCAGCTGCGTTCCGGAGCCAGGCGTGACAGGGGCGGAATTCTCTGTTCTATGGACAATGCATAGACATCGTCCTCAATGATGGCCACATCGTACTGCCTGCAGATGCTGACAATTTCCCTCCTCCTGTAGTCCGGAATCATCGTGAGGGTAGGGTTGTGGCAGGACGGCATGAGATACAGCCCGCGGATTGTTTTTGTCCTGCAGGCGGCTTCCAGTGCCTGAGGGGAAATGCCGTTTTTGTCCATATGGACAGGAGTGACCTGCAGGCGCAGGCGCTGGCACAGCTGCTTCAGCAGGGGATAGGTAAGCTGTTCGGCTGCTATCCTGTCGCCGGGATTGAAAAGGGATGCCAGGACTGTGAGCAGGGCATGCTGGGCTCCTGCACAGACCAGGACGTTGTCCGGAGACACAGGCAGTCCGAAACGTGCCGCCCACAGGGCTCCTGCCTCACGGTGCCTGGAAAGGCCCTGCGGCGGCTGATACCCGCCAAACATATTGATGTTTTCACAGACGGCCAGCTTGCGCACTGCCTGTTCCAGCGGCGGATTCAGATGCTCGAAAGGGGTGATGAAGCTCATGTCCAGTGGATGGGCAGAAGAAAAAGGGGCACCATTGCTGTTTTTTGCAGAAGCAGGTGCTTCCGTCCTGAGAAAGGGCGGAGCAAATACATCTACATTGGGAACGGATTTGCGCACGAATGTACCGCGTCCGATAATGCCTTCTGTCAGGTTGCGCTGGCAGGTTTCTGCATAGGCACTGCTTACAGTGCCTATGGTGACCCCGAGTAACCGGGCCAGGCTGCGGTGGGTAGGCAGCCTCTCTCCCTCCTGCAAGGTGCCATCCTGGATCATATCGGCCAGAGCC
The DNA here is from genome assembly GCA_963661665.1 of Bulleidia sp. GTDB lineage: Bacteria > Desulfobacterota > Desulfovibrionia > Desulfovibrionales > Desulfovibrionaceae > Desulfovibrio. Next base: position 15,314 of record CAVLCT010000013.1, read on the forward strand.
TGCGCCAGGGCAGCCCGGCGTGTCATGTTCGGATGCAGGCGCAGATGATCGTCATACCGGTTTTTTATTTCTTCCATGTCCTTGCCCTTGTCTCTGGATAGTAAAATTGTCATGGTGACAATACAAATTGTATTGCAGACGAAGAAAATTGTCACCTATATTGCGAATACTTTTGCAACAGCCGTCTCTCTTGATTAAGCAGGAAACAGGCAGAATTTCTGGACAGTCTCTCTTTTGTGGCTGAAACCGCTGCTAGTCTGAATTCCTTGAATGAGAGGTACAATATATGGAAAAGGGAAGTTTCCTGCTTAAAGACGGCCTTGCCGAAATGCTGAAAGGCGGCGTTATCATGGATGTGACCACGCCTGAGCAGGCTGAAATAGCTGAAAAGGCAGGAGCCTGTGCAGTCATGGCCCTGGAACGTGTTCCTTCGGACATCCGCAAGGCCGGTGGCGTAGCCCGCATGGCGGATCCCGACATAGTAACCAGCATTATGAAGGCCGTGAGCATTCCTGTGATGGCAAAGGTCCGCATCGGGCACATTGTCGAGGCGCGCATTCTGGAAAGCCTCGGTGCTGACTACATTGACGAAAGCGAAGTGCTCACCCCTGCCGATGACTGCTACCATATTGACAAGCGCAAGTTCTCCGTTCCTTTTGTGTGCGGCGCACGCAACCTTGGCGAGGCCCTGCGCCGTATAGCCGAAGGTGCCGCCATGATCCGCACCAAGGGCGAGCCTGGTACCGGCAACGTGGTGGAAGCTGTGCGCCACTGCCGCATTGTGCTGGGCGAAATCAGGAGCCTGTGTGCCCTGCCTGAAGAGGAAGTGGCCGGTTTTGCCAAGGAGCATGACGCACCTCTGGAACTGGTGCAGAAGACCCGTTCCCTGGGGCGTCTGCCTGTGGTCAATTTCGCTGCGGGTGGCATTGCTACGCCTGCTGATGCCGCTCTGATGATGGAACTTGGCTGTGACGGCGTTTTTGTGGGCTCAGGTATCTTCAAGTCTTCCAACCCTGCAGCCCGTGCCCGTGCCATTGTCAGTGCTGTGACGCATTACAGGGATTACAAACTGCTGGCCGAGATTTCTGCCGGCCTTGGCGAGGCCATGCCCGGTCTTGATATTGCGTCCATACCGGCAGAACAGCGTATGCAGGAACGGGGCTGGTAATGGCCAGATGTATCGGAGTCCTGGCCCTGCAGGGCGATTTCAGGGAACATGCCCTGTCTCTTGAGCGCTACGGAGTCTCAGTCCGGGAGATACGCTCCCTGCAGGACCTGGACGGCATAGAGGGCCTTGTCCTTCCAGGGGGAGAGAGCACCGTCATGGGCCGTCTTCTTGAGGAAGAGGGGCTTATGGAGCCTGTACGGGCCCTGTGCCAGTCAGGACTGCCTGTGCTCGGTACTTGTGCCGGAATGATACTGCTTGCGAAAACATTGCCGGATTTTCCCGATCAGCCGCGTATAGGATGCCTGGATGTCAGTGTCGTGCGCAATGCCTTTGGCAGGCAGACGGACAGCTTCAGCACAGATCTTGCCGTATCCGGATTCGGAGATGACAAGAAAGGAGTGATAACAGTGCAGGCCGTTTTTATCCGTGCTCCTGTCGTGCAGGACACCGGAAACGGTGTTGAAGTGCTGGCCTCGGTGGACGGACATCCTGTTGCTGTGCGGCAGAAGAATATTCTGGCACTGGCCTTCCACCCTGAACTGACCTCTGAGCTTTGTTTTCACCGCTGGCTTGCGGAGCAGTAGCAGGTCTGCGGCAAAAGGCAAAAAAAAGACTCTTGTGCCATCAAAAACGGCGCAAGGGTCTTTTTTGTGTCGTATTCCGGAAGACGTTTTTACATGTCCTGCTCAGTGTTCGGCCAGATCCGGATCTTCCCAGAACCAGGTGAGCTCGTGCTTGTTGCACGAGAGATGCCTGACCGTGGATCCCGGCAGCTGCAAAAATCTGGACAGCATTGCGTGATCGTCTTTTGACTGGAACTTGATGGTGCACAGGGCCCGCTTCATTGCCTTTGCCTCAATCCACTGGCTGACCAGGGAGAAGAGGCGCTCGGGATAGCAGATCATATCGGAAAAGAGCCAGTCTGCCCTGCCGGCCAGGTCCGGCGGGAAGGCAAAGCCGCTGCCAATGCAGTGCTCAACATTGGGAAGGCTGGCAATGTGATCGGCAAGAGGAGCCTTGTCCAGGGAGAAAATGTGGCATCCGGTCTGGGCAAGCACCCATGTCCAGCTTCCGGGAGCGGCACCAAGCTCTATGCAGAGATCGTTTGCCTCAGGCTTTTTTCCCAGAAGGGTAAATGCTTCCCAGAGCTTGAGATAGGCCCGCCCCGGAGGAACCGTTTTGTTTTCTTCAAACTGAAGCTCGCCGTCGGCAAAGGGAGACGTGGTTGTGCAGGACGCCAGGATCATGTCCGGCCGCCACAGAAGGTACGCCCCCAGAGGGGCCTTTGGGACAGGCTGTCCATACTGGAACGGCTTTGACGAGATATGCGGCAGGGCCTGCTCTATGAGCGTTGCCCTGCGGTTGAGCCCGCTTTCAAAATCCAGGTGGGCCCGCCAGTTGCGCTGCCGCTCAGCAAGCTTCCTGGCCGCATCACTGATGGAACTCACAGGCAGCCAGAATGGATCGATCCAGACATTTTGCGCCCAGCAGGCAGGCTTTGTTCCCTTTGCCAGAACAGCACGGCCCCGGACAGCCAGAGCCCGTGAACCCAGCTCCTCTAGAAGAGGCCCCATGAGACCCTTAGGAGCAATCTGGACGCTGAAATTGCCTGTGGGAAGATCTTTTTCGGAAAGATGCTCCGGCGAAAGCCTGGCCAGAAGAGGGGCAAGGCCTGGATCTTCGCCTAAGCCGTGCAGGCGGCGGCCATGACCTTTTTCACGGCTCTTTTCATGCCCTCTTTCAGGCCGCCCGCTGTGCTGGCTGGCGCTTTGCCTGGGAGAGGAAGCCTTGTGATAGTCCCTGTTCATTATTAGTGGCGGTTGTCCACGACGCGCTTGGACTTGCTGAAGGTCCTGGGCAGCGTGGAGGGATCGGTGATGGCCACTTCAAGGCGCACCATAAGCTGCAGACGCATGTCTTTTTCGATGGCACGAGCCAGTGACTCGTCAATGTCGCTGCTCTGGCCTGCTGCGCGTTCCACGGTAAGCAGGAGGTGATCAATGGCCTTTTCGTCGCGGCTGAGCATAATCTGGTATTCGCTGCCGATTTCATGATGCTTTGACAGCACTTCGGCGATCTGGCCAGGGTAGATATTGACGCCCCTGAATATGACCATGTCGTCGGAACGGCCCATGATGGCGCTGTGGCGCGGCATGTTAAGGCCGCATTCGCATTTGCCAGGGACACGGTAAGCCAGATCATGGGTCCTGTAGCGGATGAGCGGCACTGCTTCCTTGCACAGGCTTGTGACGACCATTTCGCCCAGCTCTCCGTCGGGAACAGGCTTGTGTGTGACGGGATCCAGAAATTCGATAATAAAGAGATCGGCCCAGTAGTGGAGGCCTGTATGGCAATGGCAGTCTATGGCTGTGCCAGGACCGTACATTTCTGTCATGCCACCGATGTCAAAGCTGTCTTTCAGCCCCAGTTTTGACTCTATGGCCAGGCGCATTTTTTCGGAACGGGTTTCGGATCCGCATATAATTGTACGCAGTTTCAGCTTGTCCCTGATGCCGGCCCTCTCTACTTCTTCTGCCAGGAGCAGGGCCATGGAGGCTGTTGCCCCGAAACAGGTGGAGCCCATGTCTTCCATCATCTGCAGATGGATCTGCAGGTTGCCAGGTCCTACCGGAATGGTAAACATGCCGAACATTTCGCTGCCCTGCTGGAAGCCGGCTCCGGCAGTCCACAGGCCGTAGCCTACGGCAATCTGCATACGGTCTTCAGGAGTGAGGCCTGCCATTTCATAGCAGCGGGCCATCTGCGTATTGAACATGCGCACATCTTTTTCTGTGTACGACAGGATTTTGCGCTTGCCTGTGGTACCGCTTGAAGAATGGATGCGCACAATGTCTTTGGGATCTGCACAGCAGAGAGGCAGGGGATACCCCGCCCGCAGGTCATCGGCATCGGTAGTCGGCAGATGCTGCAGGTCATCCAGGCTCCGGATGTCGTCGGCCTTTATCCCTGCTTTCTTGAAAAGTTCTTGGTATTGAGGCGATTTTTCAGCCTGGTGCACTGTCCAGACAAGCCCCTTGGTCTGGATATCATGCAGTTCTTCATCAGTGTACTGGGGAATAAAACGAAATGATTTGTTCATAACCATACATCCTTGTGATGAGCCTGGCTGACGCCTTCTGACGTTCAACATAAAATATTGAGAGCGGCGCAGGGCAATACGCCGCATAACGGCTGAATTTTATGGAGAATAAGTGAAAAGATCAAATACTACATGCTTATGCGCCTGTTGTATACGGCCAGTTTTCACAATTTCAAAAATTACCCCATAGGGAGTACACAAGGTGTGAAGAAGGCTTGTCAATCGGAAAATGGCTCAACAGCTGTAAGTGGCTGTGGACGGCAGGCAAGCGGCAGGCGCTCTGCAAGCGTAACTCCTTCTGGTTCCACAACGGCGTGATAGGCCCACACTTCCACGCCCTTGTCCACTGCTTCCCAGAAAGCTTCCGCAAAGACAGGGTCAATGCAGTCGGCAGGTCCGAAACAGCGGGCATCAGGACGCTGGACCAGGCAGAACATGGCGGCCCTTTCGCCGGAGAGGACAATATCTGTCAGCTCATGCAGGTGCTTTACTGCCCTTGCTGAGACAGCATCGGGGAAAATGGCTGTGTCGTCCTCTACCAGGGTCACGTTTTTGCATTCTACCCAGAGCCTGGGAAGCCCCCTGCCTTCAAGGAGGCCGTCCAGGCGGCTTGCATTGCGCACAACCTCCGTTCTTATGGTGTCGTATCCTTTTCCCACTGGCAGGCACCCCTGGGCATGGGCCTGAACCAGCATGCGGTTGGGCACGGAAGTGTTGACGCCAACCCAGAAGCCTCTGCCCTGTCCGCCAAGATAGACTGCCTCCTGGGTGAAAGGCAGTTTCCTTTTGGGATTGGAGGAAAGGGACGCCAGTACAGGCAGGCCTTTTTTTGTCAGGCCGAGCATGCTGCCCGTATTATTGGAATGAATGACCGTGGATTCTCCCCTGATGCGGCAGGATACGAGAAAGCGTTTGCTGCGCCCTTCAAAAAGGCCCTGTACAACTGGCTGCCTTGTCGGGACAAAGGCCCTTTGCCTGCTGAAGCTACCTTTTGCTGCCATATCCTGTGTGTCCATAAGCCAGTATCCTTTTAAGCCGGAAGACGTATCTGCCCCGTGTTTAGGTGTTGTTTCTTGGCGTGGAATGGAGTATCCAAAACAAGATGGAAACAAAGGCGCATGTTCGCAGAACAGCCATCCTTCACCCCATTCAGCACTGAACCTGTACAGGAGCAGGAAATGCAGATTTCCGAGAGAATGACATCAATTAAGCCGTCGCTGACGCTGGCCATGAATGCAAAAGCCCTTGAACTTAAAGAGCAGGGTGTTGCGGTGACAAGTCTTGCAGTGGGAGAGCCCGACTTCCCTACGCCCAAGCATATCTGTGAAGCGGCAAAAGCAGCCATAGACGCCAATTTCTGCCGCTATACGGCTGTCCCCGGCATAATGGAACTGCGCAAGGCCATATGCGGCTACTACAGCAATGAGTATGACCTTAATGTCGGACCGGAGAATATCCTCTGTTCCGCAGGCGGTAAACACGCTCTGTTCAACTATCTCATGACAGTGCTCAATCCCGGGGATGAAGTCATTATTCCTACGCCGTACTGGGTGAGCTATCCCGATATGGTCCGTCTGATGGGCGCCGAGCCTGTGTTTGTGGCAGCCGGCCCTGAGGACAATTTCAAGGTCAGTGCCGAAAAAATCAAAAATGCCATTACGCCCAAAACCAGGCTGCTTATCCTGAACTCTCCCAGCAATCCTACCGGAGCCGTCTATTCTGAGCAGGAGCTTAAGGAAATTATGGACGTGGCCATTGCTGCCGGTCTTATGGTCTTTTCTGATGAGATTTATGACCAGCTGGTTTTTGAGCCGGCAGAGATGGCCAGCGTGAGCCCGTATATGGCCAAATATCCCGAGCAGGTGACCATTATGTCCGGCGTCTCCAAGAGCTACGCCATGACAGGCTGGCGCATGGGCTGGCTGGTCGGTCATCCCGATCTCATCAAGAAATGCTCGACGCTGCAGGGGCAGTCCACTTCAAATATCTGCGCCATTACGCAGAAAGCTGCCCTGGCTGCCCTGACAGGGCCAAGAGACTGCATCAACGAGATGCGCCAGGCATTCCAGCGCCGCAGGGATCTGGCCCTGAAGAGCATTGATTCCTGGAATTTTGCTGTCTGTCCCAAGCCTGACGGAGCCTTCTATCTCTTTGTGGATGTGCACAAGTGTTACGGAGTCCGTGTCTTTAACTCCATGGACGTATGCAAGTATCTGCTGGACAAGCTTTATGTTGCCCTTACTCCGGGAGTGGCTTTTGGCGATGACAACTGTATCCGCTTCTCTTATGCTGTGGCTGACAATGTTCTTCAGGATGCAGTATCAAAAGTAGGCGAGGTACTGGCCGAGCTGGCTGACGAAGTTTCCTGTCATTAGGGATTTTTCGGGAGAATAAGAATTTTCTATTGACAAAAGAATAGTGGATTGTTTATATACCTTTTTGTCGTTGGGGCTGTAGCTCAGTTGGGAGAGCGCTTGAATGGCATTCAAGAGGCCGTCAGTTCAATTCTGTCCAGCTCCACCAGAAATTTTTTAAGGCTCATGCGTTGGCATGGGCCTTTTTTTTCGGCCGGCAGCAGGCCGCTTTCTTACGTACAGTCGCCTGTGGAAGACACAGTGCCCGGGCCAATACCTTTTGCATCATTTGCAGTATTGTCCGTATAGTTTGGAAGATATGCCTGCATATAGTATTGCGTTTTTTTGCTTGACAAGGACTTAACAAACAAAATAGTATACATCTCGTGTTTGGGGCTGTAGCTCAGTTGGGAGAGCGCTTGAATGGCATTCAAGAGGCCGTCAGTTCAATTCTGTCCAGCTCCACCAGAAATTTCTAAGGCTCATGCGTTAGCATGGGCCTTTTTTTATTTTCTGTTAAATTTTAGAATTTAAGATTATTGATATTCTGAATAAAGCTGTGGTACGCTTATGCCCATAAGCGCCATGTCTGTCCTGACAGCACGCATACAGACGCTGTTTTGCAGGATCCAGTTCAATCAGGGATAGCTTGCGCTGGCGGACAGGCCTGCTGAGAAGTAGATAAAAATTTTTTTGAGTTGTAAAATATTGTTTTTATTAAGTTTTGGAGACTGAGACAGTTTTTCTCTTTGTTAAAATAGCTTGACAAGTCGAAATGACGGATTATTCTGATTCCACACCGGTCGGACCTGCCTGTACAACCAGTTTAGCCGTCCAGTGTATGCGTCTTTGCAAAAGGCAGAGGAAGCTCTTGCGAGCATTATTGGGGATGAAACAATCCTGGCAAGCTGACTCAGGAGAAGTGCGAACTGCATCTGGCTGTTTCCCGTCTGATGAAGGCAATGGTTTTTGTGTCATGGCAGGACGGTGCGTCTGTCCATCTTTTTTTAATTTTTTAACAAAAATAGATTGATATTTAAAATAAAAATCTATAGACTTCAAAAAAAGCAAGCCTGCCACTGAAAACTACCAGCAGGCTTCATACTGACAAGGAGGAATACTTATAATGCATGAAAGATATCTGCTCGCTGCTTTTGCACCAATTCAAGACCAGATTCAGAGGCAGGACTGCCCGCCAATGGGCAGGGAAAAATATTCCGCTGACGATATTCTGCGCGTCCGCGAGGCTTTCAGCGCTGTCAGGCGGGACAGGGACAGCAGGAGTTCTTCCATAATAGCTGCCATAGCACTCATGACGGATGCTATAGAGGTGATTATGCGGGAGTATGACTTTTCCTATGCCGACTTAGCCTTATTCCTTACCCGTAACGATTTTCCGATTACAGAGCGAAAGCTTAGAAAAAGGATTGCAATGAGGGAAGATGCAAAAGATGAGATGAGTGTAGCGAAATAAGGCAGTTTATCCTGGACTTGTGCGTTGTACGAGGGACCAGAAAACCAGGCCTGTGAATGTTGTGGGTGTTGCCTGGGTAGTAGTTATAAAAAACAAATTGATACTTTGAATAAATATTACTACTCTTCAAACAAAGCAGGCCTGGTGCCAAAAACTATGTACAGGCTTTATACTGAAAAGGAGGATAGTGAAGTGTATATATGTCAATTGCTCGCTGCTTTTATGCCAGATAAGAAACCAGTTCAGGGGCAGGACTGCCCTCCAATGGGCAGGGAAAAATATTCCGCTGACGATATTCTGCGCCTCCGCGAGGCTTTCAGCGCTGTCAGGCGGGACAGGGACAGCAGGTGTTCTTCTTTGGCCGCCACTGCCCGACTCCTGATGGACAATATCAAGGGGGTTAAGCTGGATTACGAATTTTCGTATGCCGACACATACTTGTTTTTATACCGTAACGATGTTTTGCTGCCACAACGATACCTGAGGTATGCTCTTGAATAGCATGAAGATGAAAAAGACGCGGTGAGTACAGCGAAGTAAGGCTACCCTGTAGGACTGCGTCACGGCAGCCATTTTTCCGGTCAGTAATGATACCAGTTAATGCCGGCGATGCCGGACTGGCTGGCGGTTCTGCCCTCAGCCCGCTGGCTCACGTTTGCCCGGGGAAAGCAGAATCATAGTACAGCATTTGCCTGATACAGGCAGATACAAAAATCGTATGGAACAATACTCATTCGTGCCTGTTATGAAAACTTGCGTACAGGCACCATCTAAAGGAGATTATATGTTGGAAAAAAACAGTATTACACCTGCTGGCGGAGTGTCCTGCCCTGATAAAGAGGAAAAAACATATTCCGCCAGGGCTGATGAGCTCATCAAGACCTTCGAGTCTTCCGCTAATCCCATGGGGGAAAAGAATTTCACCCTGTGCGATGTCGTCTTTCTGCTTAGAGAGGACATTGACAGCCTGCTTAAGGATTCCAGAGCGAACTCTGTTGCCCGGATTTTTAACTATATTGGTTTTCCGCTTTCAGAAAACACCCTGAAAATCTACCATACAAAATCCCGGAAGGAGGCAACGGAAGGACATACAGGGTATGACGTCCTGAAACAGCTGATTCTGGATACAGCAGCTGCTCGCAGCGCCCAGAATTGCCAGGACGGCATGAGAGCCGCTGACGCCCTGCCAGCCGGTGAGAGCGTGAACAGCATGGCCGGTGATGCCGTTCATGCTGACGTCCGTTAGTCTGGCATCAAGGCAGAGCCAGCTTCCGGCTCAGGCTTTTGGCAGAAGCTGAAACTGCAAGCAGGAAAATCCAGGCAGCTGGCTGCACGGGCTTCTTCCCAAAAACTAAAGACAAAGGGGGCTCATGATTTTCTCATGAGCCCCCTTATTTCTTGTATCTGCTGTTTAGTAGCGGGCTGACAGCTCCGCACCTGCTTTTTCGATGTCCTGTTTCATCTTTTCCCTGGATTCCGCCAGCTTCTTTGCCAGCTCCTGGTCATGCAGCGCCAGAATCTGGGCTGCCAGCCAGGCACTGTTGCGGGATCCTGCCTTGTCAGAGGCAACGGTGGCAACAGGGAATCCGGGAGGCATCTGTACTGTGGACAAAAGGCTGTCCATGCCTCCGAAGGCACTGCCGGAAATGGGGATGCCTATGACGGGCTTTGTTGTCCTGGCAGCCACTGCGCCGGCCAGATGGGCAGCCATGCCGGCTGCACAGATAAAGACCGAGGCGCCCTGCTCTTCCTGTTCGCGGATAATCTGCTCCGTGCGTTCAGGGGTGCGGTGTGCAGAAGAAATGGTAATGTAATAGCTGATGCCAAGCTTGCGCAGAATTTCTGTGCAGGGGGCTACTTTTTCCTCATCGGAAGCCGAGCCCATAAGAATGACTACTTGTGCCATGGATGCTCCTATAGATGCTTCTATGGATGCTTCTATCGTTTGCCTGCCAGACGCTCTATGCCTTTCATGGCAATATCGGAGCGGTAGCGGCTGTCCGGCATATGAATGCGGCTTACGGCCTCGTATGCCTTGTCCCTGGCCTGTTCCAGGCTGTCCCCAAGGGCTGTGACGCAGAGAATGCGTCCGCCGTTGGCCTCAATGCTGCCGTTTACAAGCTTTGTGCCGCTATGGAAGACAGTGACGTCTTCCACCTGCTCAGCCTCTGCCAGGCCGGAAATAGGCATACCCTTCTTGTATTTTCCGGGATAGCCCTCAGCGGCAACAACAATGCCGCAGGCTGACTGCGGCTTGAAACGGACAAGATCGGGAGACAGCTCTTTTTTGAGGCAGGCCAGAATAATGTCCACAAGATCGCTGTCCAGACGCTTCAAAAGCGGCTGGCATTCGGGATCGCCAAAGCGGACATTGTATTCAAGCACCTTTGGTCCCCTGGGCGTCATCATAAGGCCGGCATACAGAATGCCTGTAAAGGGGTGTCCTTCCTTTGCCAGCTGGGCCAGGATGGGGCGGATAAACTTGTCGCACATGCCCTCAAGTTCGCTGTCAGGCAGAATCGGGGCAGGGGAATAGGCTCCCATGCCGCCCGTATTGGGTCCTGTGTCGCCGTCATAGGCAGCCTTGTGGTCCTGGGCTGACGGCAGGGGGACGGCATGTTCTCCGTCACAGATGGCCAGCAGCGAAACTTCCTCGCCTTCAAGAAATTCTTCCAGCAGGACCTGGGAACCGGCCTCGCCGAATTCCTTGCGGCACATGATGCTGTCAATGGCTTCAATGGCCTCATCCACTGTCTTTGCAACAACAACGCCCTTGCCGGCTGCAAGGCCGTCGGCCTTGACTACCAGGGGAGCGCCCTTTGCCCTGGCAAAAGCCTTGGCTGATTCGGCATCATTGTAGGCAGCACAGGCACCGGTGGGCACATTGCTTTTTTCCATGGTCTGCTTGGCAAAGAGCTTGCTGCCTTCCATGCGTGCACAGAAGCGGTCAGGGCCAAAGCAGGCTATGCCCAGGACATCCATGGCATCGACAATGCCCTCGGTGAGCGGGAGCTCGGGACCGGGAATAACCAGATCGACCTTTTCCTCCCTTGCCAGCCTGCACAGGCCGGAAATGTCGTCAGCCGGCACCGGAACAGTGCGGACGCCTGCCATTTCCATGCCGCCGTTGCCGGGGGCAACGATAATTTCAGAAACCTTCGGGCTCTGGGCCAGCTTCCAGACCAGGGAGTGTTCCCTTCCTCCGGAACCGATTACCAATATGCGCATAGTTGACCTCCTCTCCTGCCTGAAGCCGGGAAATTCCTGCTGCGGCCGGCAGCCAGCAATAAGCTGTTACTATTCTGTGAATGTGCTGTTCTTGCTGTAAAAAAAAACCGCTCATGAGCGGCCGCAGAACCGTTGGGCCGCAACGTGTCCTGTCTCTGGGTAAAGGCTGAAAAAGGGTACTCCGGAAATCCGGAGTACCCGCAAACAAAGCTTAGTAATTGGGATTCACTTCAAAGTCGCTCATGTCGGGCTTTGTGTTGGGATCCATGGCCTTCACGTCAAGAGGATAGGCCACAACCATGCACTGCCTTGAGCCTATGCCGAGATCAGGCGAGGTATTGAGGCCGACAACGAGATCCAGCGTGCCGTTGTTGTCCACGTCAGCCAGATCGACAGCTGCGACAGAGCCGCGGATACGGCGGGTTTTCCACTTGAGGGCCAGGCCTACGCCGTCCCAGTAAAGGGCGTGAACTTCGCCCTGCGGGAAGTAGCGGTAGCGGTCAAAGATCTGGGAGGCAGTGGAAATGGGCTTGTTGACCAGCAGGACAGGTTCGCCGATGTTGCCGATATCTGCTGTCACGAGGGGCATGGGAGCGTAGTACTTGCTGGGAAGCTGGGTGCTCTTGTCAACGCCAAGTCCGGGCATGGACTTGTAGTGGTCCATGCCGACGGCAGAGCCGGAGAAGCGTTCCATTGTGGTATGGATGAGCGTGTTGCTGTTGCCTTGATAGAGCTTGATGCGTTCATCAGCAGTCAGCACGACCAGCTGTCCCTGCGAGTTTTTTCCCGGGGGAATATAGGTGAAGTTGTAGCAGTTGGCGTCCTTGGGCAGATCCAGCTTGCGTCCCAGGGCATAGGAGTCGCCGCTGCGTTCGGCAATGCGCACGCCGGGAGCAAAGAGGCGGACGGAGTCCCAGCCCATGCCAATCAGTGTGGGCGTATAGTAAGGAGGAATCTTGGCTACAGAGATGAAGAACGGGGCGCGCTTGGCTACTTCGCGGAACTGGTTGCCCTTGAAGCTATAGAAGTAGGTGTAGGGCCTGTTGTCTTCTTCATTGTAGGTCGAAATAACCAGGTCCAGCGTGCCGTCGCGGTTGAGATCAATGCTGCGGAAGCTGAAGTTGGTATTGGAGGCAGTGATTTTCTGGCGGCCGAGTTCCTTCATACGCTGTCCCGCGCCGGGCCAGGTCCAGATGGAGACATCGTGATCGCCGAGAATGGCTATCTCATTCCTGCGGTCGCCGTTAAAGTCGCCCACAAGCATGCCTGCCATTTTCTGGTTGAGTCTCTGTGTACGCAGACGGGAAGAGTCATCGCTGCCATTGCTGCCCTGGTAGCGTAACTGGGGGTTGAGATAGACACCGCTGTTATTGGAACCGGTTCCGGTTTCATTAACAATGATACCATTGCTTCTGTCCTGGTTGGCGCAAAATGCGGGATCAGCCACAAAAAGGCTGCCTGCACAAAGCAGGACAAACAGGCAGAGAGCGGCACGTACTATGCGCATAGGGTCTCCTTTATACACTGTGTGTCCGCAAGAGCGGATGGATAGTCTGGAGTATCATGAAGCAAACTGCTTCAAGGCAAGGCATAATACCCTGTCTTTGCGTGGTCTGCAATGTTGTTATTGCTTGTAAGGCGCAGTGCCGGGCACCCGCAGCACCGGAAATATCCCCTGAAGCCGGGCATGGCAGCAGTTGTCATTTGGGGCTTTGTCTGATACCGGAAATCAGCTTTTTTGAGCAGCAATATCAGACGAAAATACGGGCTATGGGGGATGTATGCCCCCTGTTTTCTGCACAAATGAGAGTGTGAACACCTGGATATGAAGACAGTTTCAGCATCACCTTTACCCCTGCGTTCTTTCCGCATTGTTGCTGATACGGCACATGCGGCATCAGTCAGGCATCTGCTTGAGCAGGAAGGCTTCCGTTTTGAGCAGGAGCCCTTTTCGGACATATGCTACCGGCTTAGGGAAGAGCCGTTCCCCCTGGGATCCTCCCTGGCCGCCTGTTTTGGCTATGTCTATATACAGGACAGATCGTCCATGCTCCCGCCCCTGGCCCTGGCGCCCAAGCCTGGCTCCTTTGTGGTGGACATGTGCTCAAGCCCTGGCAGCAAGACAGGCTTTGTGGCACAGCTGGTGGGCAGGGACGGCTTTGTCCTTGCCAATGAGCTCTCGCACTCCCGCCTCAATACGCTGCGCATGAACCTGCATGCCTGCAATATCGTGCAGGCAGGGACATGCTCCTATTCAGGGGACAGGCTGCCCTTAAGGGAAGGCTCCGTAAGTTATATACAGCTTGACCCGCCCTGTTCCGGATGGGGGACTGTTGAAAAAAATCCCCATGTCCTTGATGTCTGGCGCAAGGAAAAGATACAGCCTTTGATTCAGCTGCAGCGCAGCCTTCTTGAGCACGCAGCAAGGCTGCTGTCTCCTGGCGGCATTGTCGTCTATTCAACCTGCACCACAAACAGCGATGAAAATGAGCGCCAGGTCGAGTATGCAGAAAGGGAGCTGGGGCTTGTACGTGAGCCGCTTGAGCCTTTCCCCGGCTTTGTCTGGGATCCTAAGACAGGCAGTGAGGGAACGCTCAGGGTAGACGGAACACGCTCCCAGGCCCAGGGGTTCTATATTGCCCGCCTGCGCAAGCCTGCTGGTCCTGCCAGCCCTTGTGATGCGTCTTCATGCAGTGAAGGGGCGCATGGGGCCGGCTGGGGCGGAGGTTCAGTTGCGGCAAAGGATCTTGCCTCGGCCACAGTCAGTCCTGCCCTGCTTCCTGAGGGCAGGTGCGGCGTCTTTTCGGGAACGGTCCGTTTCCTCCCGCGCCTTGCCGGCATGTATCTTCCTGAAAAATTTGTCTGGCAGGGCTATGCCCTGGGAAAAATGGGCGCCCAGGGCTTTCAGGCTGACCCAAGGCTGCGCGTCTGCATGGAACAAAATGAGCAGAGCCTTGTCTTTGAGACCGTCGCTGAGGTGCGCTCCCTTCTGAGTGGTGCTGCCTGCAGAACAGGGTTGAAAGGAAAGGAGGCCGGCCTGTGGCTGGGGGATCTTCCCCTGGGCCGTGTCAGCCTGCGCCAGGGACGCATTATTGCGGCTTTTGGCAAATAGGCCGCATCACTGCTGCATCATTCTTTTCCCTTGTTGCGAAGGTATGCCAGGGCAAAGGCTGCCTGCCCGAGTGACAGCCCTCCGTCTCCGGCAGGAACCCTGGACGGGATGAGAGGTCTTAATCCAAGTTTTTCCAGCTCAGTGCAAAGCATATGCCTGAGAAGGGCATTATTGATGACGCCGCCGCTCAGGCCCACATAGTGTCCGTCGCCTTCCTGATGCGCCCTGCCTGCGAGTGCTGCAAGATTCCTGGCAAGTTGCACATGAAAATCAAGGGCTGTGAAAGCCGGATCAGCGCCCTCCTTTTGCAGCCTGCATACCCGTTCAAAGAGGGCGCTGGAATCAAGCAGGAGCGCATCGCCGGACTCAAGCACAACGTCCGTGTGGCAGGATGTGTCCTTTGTACAGGCTGAAGAGGCCAGGGTTTCAAGGCGGATGGCAGCCTGTCCTTCATAGGTGATGCTGTCGCAAAGCCCCAGCTGGGCGGCAACGGCGTCAAAAAGCCTTCCGCAGCTGGAAGACAGCGGCGAATTGATATGGCGCCGGATCATGGCAAGGACAAAGGCAGCTTCCTTTCCTTTTTTTGCTTCCCATCCGGCAAGAACCTTTCCGGCAAGCTCTGTATCCTGCATCATGGATGCCAGCGAGACAGCGAGCCGCCAGGGTGATCTGGCTGCTGCGTCGCCGCCAGGCAGGGCAAAGGGAACAAAATGCCCTGCCCTTGACCATTGCGCCCTGCCAAGGTCCATGCGGACAAGCTCGCCTCCCCAGGCTGTTCCGTCAAGGCCAAAGCCAAAGCCGTCAAGAACAAGGACCAGGGACGGCTCTTTAATGCCGTGCTCTGCCAGCACAGAGGCTGCGTGGGCAGCATGGTGCTGCAATGTGATAAGCGGGGCATGCCATTCCTGCGCCAGCTTTGCGGCAGTCCTGGACGAATAAAAATCAGGATGGGCATCGCAGATGACAAGATGCGGCTGCACTTCAAGAAGGGACTGAAGATGCGACGTCACCTCGTCATAAAATACTGCTGCGCCGGCCTGTTCCAGGTCTCCTGTATGCTGGCCCACAAAGGCATCCGATCCCCTGGTAAAGCAGCAGGCAGCCTTGAGATCCGAACCGGCTGCAAAGACGCATCCTGCCCCGTTTTCCGGGGCAATCTTGTCAAGCGGGATGGCTGCCGGCACATAGCCTCTGGCCCTGCGCAGAAAAAAGGCCTGAGGTCCGTCTTTTCCTTCCTCTATGCAGGCAGCAACGCTGTCATCCACGCGGCAGAGAATGTCGCGGTCGTGCAAAAGAAAGCAGTCGGCAATGTCTTTCAGCCTGCGTATGGCCTCGCGGTTGCCAAGGGAGATGGGATTACCGCTGCTGTTGCCTGATGTCATGACCAGGACAGGCTCTTCCAGCCCGAGGCTGAAGCATTTTTTTGCGAGTGCCTTCAGGAGGACAATATGCAGGGGCGTTGTCGGCAGCATGAAGGCAAGCGTTGCCAGGTCCGGAGCCAGCTCCTTAGGCAGCGTATTGTTGAGCGTACTGGGCAGCGTCTTCAGGATGACGGCAGGACGCATGGGCGACGCAAGAAGCTTTGCCTCGTTTTCTGAAAGCCGGCAAAGGGAGCGTATGGCTTCAAGGGAGCGGCACATAAGCGCAAAGGCCTTGTGTGGCCTGTTTTTGCGCTGCCGCAAAAGCTGTACAACGTCTGCCCTGCGGGCATCGCAGACAAGCTGAAAGCCGCCAAGGCCGCGCATGGCAAGAATTTTTCCTGAGAGTACGGCATCTGCGGCCCGTTCTATGGCCGCCTCCATGGAAGAAGGGGACGGCTGCGTCCTGCCGGCCAGCACATCCTTTTGTTCCAGAAACCAGAGCCTGGGCCCGCACTCAGGGCAGGCAACGGGCTGGGCATGAAAGCGCCGGTTGAGAGGATCCGTGTATTCCCTGTGGCAGCCAGGACACATGGGAAAGCAGGCCATGGAGGTCACTTCCCTGTCGTATGGGATTGAACGTGTTATGGTGTATCTGGGGCCGCAGTTTGTGCAGTTGGTAAAGGCATAGTTGTAGCGCCTGTTGGCCGGATCGTTCATATCGGCCTCGCAGTCGGCACAGATGCCTACATCGGGGCTGATCAGGACATTGTGCCCCTGGTGCCCGTGGCTCATGACGATGGTGAATTCAGTTTCATCAGCAAGAGGCGCCATGTCTGCCTGGGTAAGACCGGTCAGCCTGGCCAGGGGCGGAAGTGTTTTTCTGAGAAGTTCGGGGAAGGCATCCAGCTTGTCTTCCGGGCCCTGTATTTCAATGCACACGCCTTCGCTGGTATTGCCGACGCTCCCAGTCAGGGCAAGATCCTTTGCCAGGCGAAAGATAAATGGCCGAAAGCCCACTCCCTGCACCTGCCCCTGGGCAAGAAGGCGCCTGCGCAGGACATCTTTCCGGGCAGAGGCCGTGTGTACGCCTGTTGCTGCGCCTCTTTTGTCGTCTGTTGTTGCGCAGGGTTTTGTGCTGGCCTTTGCGTCTGGTTGTGCAGTCTTGTCTCTGTGCATAGTACGTCTCGCTTGATAACTGGCAGCCTGCCATGGCTGCAGGCTGGGGGCATATCCGGGCATATTCTGGGCTTGCCCCACCCTACACCAGACAAACAGCATACAGCAACGAAAAAGGGGACAGATATGGTATCTGTCCCCCCTCGTCTGAAAATGCCGGATACAAGCTGGCAATAGCCTTAGTTCTGTGTTTCAGCCTCGCCCAGTTTCTGCTTCAGCAGTTCGCCTAAGTTCTGGGAACCTGCTTCGGCAGGGCCTGTATGGTATTCTGTGCCTTTTGCTTCCTCAGCAGCATTGTCCTGCTTGAGGGAGAGCCCTAAGCGGCGCTCTTCGGCACTTACATGGATAACCTTGGCCTCAATTTCCTGGCCGTTTTTGAAGACCTCGGCCGGGTTGGGCGCTTTCTTGCCAAGACCCAGCTCGGAAACGTGGATCAGGCCCTCAACACCCTCTTCAACTTCCACAAAGAGGCCGAAGTCGGTGATGTTGGTGATTGTTCCCTTTACAGTGCAGCCGACAGGATAGGCT
>CAVLCT010000014.1:0-16901 GCA_963661665.1 Bulleidia sp.
GGCAAGGATGCTGGACAGCGCAGACTCCCGCTGGTAGCCATACTGCAACTGACAGTAACGCTATAAAATTAAAGGACTGCGAAATATGAAACTCTCTGATTTTCTGGGCGAAGCTGCGCAATATGAAAAAAAGGAAAGGCTCGACGAACGCAATCCCCAGGACTGGCTTAAATCCGTCAGCGCCTTTGCCAATGGCTCAGGCGGGGCCATATTTTTTGGCGTATCCAACGATGAAACTCTCATCGGACTGGACGATGCCAAAGACGTATCGGAGAAAATCAGCTCAATCATTGAAGCCTGCATGGATCCAGTCCCGAACTCTGTCCTTAAAATCCATGAGGAACACGGCAAGCAGTTTATTGTATTGCATGTACCCTCAGGGGAGGCAACACCATACTACTGTACAGATGGCGGCAGCTGTACTGCCTATGTCCGTACAGGAAATGACAGCGTCCCTGCTAGTGCGTCTGATTTGAAACGGCTTGTAATGCGTGGAAGCAATGGTACCTATGACAGCCTTTCTTCCAGCTACACGGCTGACTCTCTCTCTTTTACCCAGTTGCGCTGCTTTTACCGAAAGCAGACATTCTCAGAACTGACAGCTTCTGACTTCCTTTCCTTCGGGCTTGCAGATGAAAACAACATGCTGACTAATGCTGGCGTGCTACTGGCTGATGACTCTCCCATACGGCAGTCACGTGTGTTCTGCACCCGCTGGTACGGACTGGACAAGGCTTCAGAGTTTATGGATGCCCTTGATGACAAGGAATACGAAGGCTCCCTGATATCCCTGTTCCTGAACAGCGTCGAGTTCATACGGAACAACACAAAGAAAAGATGGAAGAAGACAGGCTGGGGACGGATTGAGATGCCAGAGTATCCCGAACAGGCAGTGCGTGAAGTCATTGTTAATGCTCTGACACATCGTGACTATTTGGTACTCGGCAGCGAGGTGCATATCAGCATTTTTGACGATCGTATCGAAGTCTATTCCCCAGGAGGAATGCCTGGTAGAATGCCTGGCGTGTCTGCCGTACAGAACATTGACACAGGGGAAATCCCATCCAGACGGCGCAACCCTGTACTTGCAGACATTTTTACACGCCTGCACCTTGTACGCCATAGCAGCAGCGGTTTCAGGACCATCAGGGAAGCCTACCGGCGTGCTGTTAATTACCGCCCTGAAGTCGAGCCAAAATTCTGGTCAAACCATTCATCGTTCTTTGTTACGCTGTATAACCTGAATTACAATATACCTGTTGAAGATGTGCCAACTAACACTACAAAAAACACGTCTTGTGGCGATAAAAAAGTGTTACTTGATGCCTCTGAAAGCATGGCTTACGGCAGATCAATTAACACGCCAAAAGACACAGCTTGCGACAAATTAAGTAACACTTCGAGTGGCTCTAACAGCGAAGATAATGACTTAACCAGCACATCTGACGACATGTCTGACGGTGATAAAAAGGTGTTAATTGGCACCTCTGAAAGCATGGCATACGGCAGATCAATTAACACCCAGGCTGGCATGTCTGATGACGAAAAAAAGGTGTTAATTGCAGCCTGCCTTGCAGTTGCAGATATCATCCACAACCTCAATGCAAACAAAAGTACCATGGACAGCATAAAAAAACTGTTCGTTCATATGAGCTTCACCGGGATGTTCGGGCGTAATGATATAATGGAAACATTGAACATTTCCAGTACTGCAGCCGGCAATCTCATAAACAAGATGAAAGAAGCAAATCTCATAGAGCCTCTTTCAGGTCATGGAAAGGGAAAATACAGGTTCAGAGTACCTCAGACCACGTACTGATACAGCAAAGGAACCTTCGACATGATTGTGTACCACGGAAGCAATATGACCGTAGACAAGCCGAAGCTTGTTGCGCAAAACCGCTACCTGGACTTCGGTTTCGGATTCTATACCACTGCAAGTCCCGAACAGGCCGCAAGCTTTGCCCGCAAGGTTGCCGACCGTCGCAAATCAGGGGTAGCTACCCTGAATACGTACTCCGTAGACGAGGCCGTCGCCTTCAGGGAATGCCGCCTGCTGCGCTTTGACGGTGCGGATGAGGCATGGCTGGATTTTGTCGCTGCAAACCGCCAGGGAACGTATCAGGGCATGCAGTATGACCTGATCTATGGCGCAGTAGCCGATGATGACGTGTACAGGACGCTTGCCCTGTACACGACCGGCATACTGGACAAGGAAGAGACGCTGAAAAGGCTCAAAATCAAAAAGCTGTTCAGCCAGCTGGTATTTGCGACTGAGAAGTCACTGCAATACCTGCATTTTGAGGGGAGCAGGACAGTATGAACGAAGCTATGAACGAAGACCAGTTCAGCGCCATGCTGGCAGTCATCGTGCCGCCGGTTATTGAGAAGATCACCCAGAACAGCAATATGGACGATGTCACGGCCATCTCAAGGTTTTACCAGTCCGGGCTGTACCAGGAACTGTCGGATGAAAAATCAAAGCTGTGGCACTATGGCCCCATGACCCTGTACACCATGTTCCAGGAAGAACTTCTGACAGGATCCTACGAGTATCCTGAGGAGGCCTGATGAACAGGGAATCAGAATTTCTGATCTACTGCATGGAACGGTACCGCTATTTCAAGGGGCTTTCCGGAGCAGAGGTGGCAGGGCTCTTTGAGAGGCATAAAGTCTATGCGTATATCACAAGGCATTTTGAGGCCCTGTACACGCAGGGAGACCACTATATAGTCCAGGATATCGACGACTATATCATCTCCCAAAGGCATAATGATCCGGCAGTCTGATGCCGGCTATCTTCTGAGTGCGGCAACTTCCTTAGGGCTTAACTCACGCACTTCCCCTGGCGCCAGATGCCCCAGCTGCAAGGGCCCCTCGGCCACACGTTTCAGACGCAGGACAGTGAGCCCCGTATCCCGGCACATGCGCCGTATCTGCCTGTTAAGCCCCTGATGCAGTTCAAAGGTCAGTTCAGTCTGTCCTTTCAGCGGACAAGCCTCGACAGAGCAGGGGGCCACTTTGTCGCCCTCCTTCAGTGTCATGCCGCCGCGCAAGGTTGCAAGCACGTTTTGCGGGACTGAGCCCCGCACCAGCACCTGATAGACTTTCTTCTGGTTATGTGAGGGATGCGTGAGCCTTTGCGCCAGGGCACCGTCATTGGTCAGCAAAAGCAGCCCCTCTGAGAAGTAATCAAGCCTGCCTACAGGATAGAGCCTGAGAGACCTGTAGCGCTCAGGAACGTATTCAAGAACCGTCGTGCGTCCCTGCGGATCCCTTGCGGTGGAGACAACCTGCACGGGCTTGTTGAGCATGAGCGTGACAAGCCTTTCCTCAGCAGTGACTGACTGTCCGTCTATGCAGACCGTCTCCTTGTCCACCCTGTCGCCTGCTGTGGCAGTACGTCCGTCTATGGTGACACGGCCCTCTGCAATAAGCTCATCGGCTCTCCTGCGCGAGCAAAAACCTGTAGAGGCAATGTACTTGTTGATGCGGACAGATGCTTCTTCCCGGGAAGCTGCGGGCCTCACAGAAGGCGCAGCCTGGCCGGCCTGCTTTCTGCGCTCCTGGCTATGCATGCCCCTTTCATAAGAAAGGTCATGCCTGCGTCCGTTCAACCGTCCGCCTGATTTTCTGCTTCTCTCAGCCATATTGCCTCCGTCCGGCCTATCCTGCGTTTCCGGCACTTCCCTGAAAAAAAAGGCAGGGGGCAGGAAATTTAATTGTGTTTTACTAATACCTGAACTAGAATGCAAACTTCCACAGAATAGGGTGGCATTGGCGAGAAAACTGAACAATGCAGGACATAGCCGCCATGCCGGAACATACACAACAAGCAGAGATCCCGTGCCGCCGGCACGAGGACGTTCAGGAGAGGCAGATCATGATAGTCCTGACCGCAGAGGCATTAAGAGCACATATTGCCGGCATATCCTGCATCAGAAGCTATAAAAGACGTTTCTGCTACGACAAATTCAAGGATCTGGTAGTCAATACCAGGGACATGAAGGTTGTTGCCCTGCACGGTCTGAAAAACACCGGAAAGAAAGTCTTAATGGCCCAGCTCATCATGGATATCGGCCAGTATGACAATATCTGCCTCATCAGATGCACAGCTGACGATGATATGGAAGATCTGAGGCATGCCATAGAAGAGCACGATGGCTACACATACTTCTTTGTAGATGAGGCGCCCCTCCTCAAGAATTTCAGCATCAAGGTCTCTGAGCTCTCTGACATATACAGTGCAGGCCACCGTATCGTTCTCTCCGGAACAAATTCACAGGCTTTCTATATAGCCAGGCTGTGTGAGCTGTATGGTAAGATCCATATGATTCCTACCACCTGGATATCATACAAAGAGTACAACTGCCTTTTAGGCAGAAGTCTGGACGATTACATACAGCATGGCGGCACACTGACACCAGATAATGATTTCTGCAGCAGCGAGGCAGGAAACTCATATGTCATGAGCGCCATTATCGGAAACATATTGCACAGCCAGGATATTGCAAGGAGAGAATCCCGCGATATATTTACTGTATACAGGTACAAAAACAAGCTGACTGCGTACCTTGCCAAATTTCTTGACCTGTACATGAGCCAGCTCGCTGTACAGGTAATAAAGCACTGCATGAGCAAAAGCAGGGATAAGGACGCATTCTGCAAACTGCTCAGCACAATGGAAGACATTTCCATAAAGAAAGGAATTACTGACGCTTTTGATTTATCAGGCAGATATTGGGAAAGCAGGGTTGACGAAGGCATTGCCTATGCAAGAGCATATCTTGAGGCATCTGACGTCATGTATCCTGTTCCTGACACGGATGAAGCAGTTTTCACCCAGCCTGGACTGCGATACAGCCAGTGTACAGCCCAAATCAGATTTCTCATGAAAGACTGCCATAAGTGCTTTTCAGAGGAACAGCTTAAAAAGTTGTCCGTTCAGCTTGAGAAAGAACTTAAGGAAAGGCTGCTGGAAGACATTATCTGGTGCCAGCTCTTCAGGACTGAAAGATTCAGGGATTTTGAAATAGCCAGGTTCAGAAGCCCTCATGCTGGCGGCGAAACTGCTTTTGTGCTCAGTTCACGAAAGGCCAATGAGGCCTGTATAATCGCACTCAGGCATTCTGAAATGGCAGATGACATTCCGCTGCTGCATCTTGACAGCAATAGTCTCCGCAGGAAAATCTGGTATATCAATAACAGCACGCCCATTGGCAGGCTGGCTCTCTATATGGGGAAAACCCTGAAAGAAAAGCAGCATGGCGCATGCTATGCCAGTGTCGGTGATTTTCTGATGGATCCTGACAGGATGCTGGCGGCAGTACAGCCCGCCCCCAAAGAGCCTGCCAGATGCTAAGGCCTTTGGGGGCGGACACACGAGTACTGCACATACATTCCACATCAGGAAACCCGTGTCTTTGGGCATGATACAGCAAAATAAAGGAGAGATGCCTTATGATAGTCCTGACCGCAGAGGCATTAAAAAAACATATAGACAGCATACCCGGCATCAGAAGCTATAAAAGACGCTTCTGCTATGACGAAGTCAGGAATCTGGTAGTCAATACCAGGGACTTTAAGGTTGTTGCCCTGTACGGCCTTATCAAGACAGGCAAAAAGACCTTAATGGCCCAGCTTATCATGGATATTGGCCAGTATGACAATATCTGCCTCATCAAATGCACTGAAGGCGATGGCATCAGGGATTTGTTTGACGTCATTGATAAGCACGAGGACTGCGAATATTTCTTTATAGAAGAAGCTGCCAGACTGAAGAATTTCAGCATGGAAGGCTTTTTCCTCGCAGATCATTACAGCATGGACCACCGCATCATTATGTCCGCAAGTGATTCACTGGCCTTCTACCTTGCCAGGATAGATAATTTTTTTGACAGGATGCACACGATTCATACTACGTACATTTCATACAAAGAATACAACTATCTGTTAGGCAGAAACCTGGACGACTATATACAGCACGGCGGCACTTTAACACCAGGTGACGATTTCTGTAACAGCAAGACAACAAGTGACTATTCCAGTTGTGCCATTGGCGAAAACATGGTGCACAGTCTTGAAGACCTGGGGGAAAAAGGGGGATATGGGACACTGCCAATTATCAGGCGTATGAATAAGCTGGCTATGTTCGTCTATATGATTGCTGAACGGTACAACCTCCAGTTTGCCATACAGGCATTAATGACCTGCATAGAGAACAATGATACATTGGAAGATGCTGTGAAAGATACTGTTTCTGCCGAACTCAGCATAATGGCAGACATGTCCGTGTATGATATAACAAGAACTACTTCGTATTTCAGAGTATTTAGAGAAAATGATATTTTACAGGCAACTTCAAAAATAAATAAGTATTTGAAGAAGTTAGATATTATTTATACTGTTCCATATTCTGATGAAGTTATTTTCACCCAGACAGGTTACAGGTACAACCAGTGTACAGATCTAATTGATGTTATCATGAAAAGATTCAATACAGTTTTTTCAAATGAACAGCTCAAAGAACTGACAATACAGCTTGAAAACGAAATCATGAACAGAATGCTGGAAGATATTGTATGGTATCAGCTATTCACAGACAAAGCTTTTAGTAAGGATTTTGTCATAAGCAAATTCAGCAAATCTGTCTTTGCAGGCGAATCCGGTCTTGCCATTATATCAGAAAGGACCTGGGAATCGTATGTAATTAAGGTAAAATACTCAGATAAAGCAGAAGACAAACAAGCTCTGCATCTTTGCAATACTTTGCTCTGCGAGGCCTTTGAAGAAAAGGTTGGAGGCAGCATCATTGGCAAGATCGTTCTCTATACCGGAGAAACAATGAAAGAGAAACAGCATGGCGTAGCCTATGTAAATGTCGAAGAATTTCTGATGGCTCCCGAAAGATTTCTGGATGTGGTACTGCAATGTAAAAACAAGCCAGCCTTCTGTCCCCCCTGGGGCTCTTACCTTGAGGCATAAGAAAACATAGAGAACAGGGAGTGCTAAATGTTTGTCTATACAGCAGACTCTTTGAAAAAATGTATGGCCTGTATCGCTGCCCGGGGATACAGGAAACGTTTCTGCTACGACAAGTTCAGGGATCTTGTCGTCAATACAAATGACAGGAAGGTTGTTGCCCTGTATGGTCTCCGCAGAACCGGAAAAAGTACCTTAATGGCCCAGCTCATCATGGATATTGGACAGTATAACAATACCTGTCTCATTCAGTGTTCATCAGGAGATTATACGGATGATCTGAGAAAAGCCCTTAAAGGACATCAAAACTGCAGATATATCTTTGTAGATGAAGCGGCAAAGTTGGAGGATTTCAGCAAAGACGCCTCTTTTCTCTCAGATATTTACAGCGCAAGGCACCGTATTGTTCTGTCCGGAACAGATTCGCTGGCTTTCCGTATTGCCCAGATTGAGGAACTATATGAAAAAATTCATATGATTCATACTACCTATATTCCCTACAAAGAGTATAACTACCTTTTGGGCAGAAGCCTGGACGATTATATACAGTACGGAGGCACCCTGACACCAGAGAATACTTTTTATAACGTTGAAATGACTGAGGAATATTCCAACAGCGCCATTGCAGAAAACATCCAGCACAGCCTTGATAATCTTGGCATTGATGGAGAATATGGTAGCCTTTCTGTATTCAGGACAAATGATGAACTAACTACCTTCCTTAACAAGATTATTGAGATATACAACCGTAAATTTACACATAAAATTGTTAATAACAATTTTAAAACACACGATATATTGACGTTATTTGAACACAATAAAAATAAAACTAATGCTGATTATTATCAGCTTGACACAAAAACAAATACTTATTTAAGAGATGAAATAATGTGTTCTCTAAATATTTTAGAGAACTTGTCTGAAGATGCAACAAAAAATACAATTAACGAGGCAAAAAGCTATCTTGAAGATTTAGATGTCATATATCAAATACCTGGTACAGACGAGGTTATATTCACTCAGCCTGGATTGAAATACAGCCAATGCACAGCACAGGTTGAGGTTATTCTAAAAAGTTGCAATATAAATTTTTCAGAGAGCCAGCGAAAAGAATTGACAACACAACTGACGAATGACATCAAGGGCAGGATGCTGGAAGACATTGTCTACTACCAGATGGCCAAAGATGAAGAAATCAGCAGGGAGTTCAGGGTAAGCAAATTCCAACGCCAAAATACAGGAGAATTTGACCTTGCCCTCATAGCGAAAAATACCAATGAGGCCTATATAATCGAGGTAAAGCACTCAGGCAAAGTGGTAGACAAGCAGGCACGGCATCTTACCAATACTGCGCTCTGCAAGTCCTTTGAGGAGGAAACTGGAAGCAGCATTGTCGGCAGGATTGTTGTCTATATGGGGCCAACCCTGAAAGAGAAACAGCACGGCGCAAACTATGTCAGCGCTGAAGACTTCCTGACAGATACCAGGAGGGTGCTTGAAGAAGTACGGACTGTTGAAGAAATCCGGCCAGCCATTCCGGCCGTGTTCAGGAAGTGTACGCCTGAGGCAGTTTTTACAGATGCGTACAACAGGGCCTTTGCCGAATATTCATCCCACGAAGTTGCAGCCGTAACGGCAGCAAGGAAACTGTACAGGCAGGGGTTTGACAGGACTACAGTCATAACCACTGTGGATGGTCTGGCACCTTTGTCGGCAACAGACGAGGGTTTCACAAGCAGGGTCATCCGTATGACAGAAAGGTCTCCTGAGATTCAGCATATTATCAGGGAACAGCAGATGGAGCAGGAATACGATGAAGATAACGACACCAGCCCCAGGCCATTTCTTGACTGACAAAGCCCGTACAGTCTAATTTACTGTTAAGACAAAGGATATCTTTGTACAACCACCTTTCTTCGCTGCGGCCGGGAAAGCCTTTTATCCCTTAAGATGCAGCATGGAGCAAAACTATGACCAGAAAAGAAATCAACGTTTTTGACTGCGCAGGCGACATTGTGCGTTCAATCAGCCAGGGCATCCTTCTGACAGCAAAGGCCGGTGACACAGTCAACACCATGACCATAGGGTGGGGCCATCTCGGCTTTGTCTGGCAAAAGCCGGTATTCATCGCCTATGTGAGGGAAGGGCGCTTCACAAGGCCCCTGATCGATGAGGCAAAGGAATTTACCATAAGCATCCCCCATGGAACAATGCAGAAGAAAATAACGGCTTTCTGCGGCACCAAAAGCGGCAGGACAACCAACAAGATACAGGAGCTCGGGCTTACGCTTCTGGACGGTGAATGCGTATCCTCGCCCGCCATCGCCGAACTGCCCCTGACCCTGGAGTGCAAGGTTATCTGCAGGCAGAAGGTGGATAAAAATGCCCTGCCGCCTGAGATACAGTCAGCCATGTACCCCGCAGATATCGACAGCACGGCCACAGGCTGCAACAGGGATGAGCATGTCGCCTATTACGGAGAAATTGTCAGAGCCTATATCATTGAGAAATAAGGCCTGCACGGCATGCAAAGCCACGGCACTGAGAAAGAGAACAGGAGGAAGAGTATGGAACAGGATGTCCTGAATAACGCTCTGAACAACGATCTGAAGGACACACTCCTTCACTTCAAGCCTGAGCCAGGCCTTAATCAGGAAACGGGCATTGAAAACTTCTTCCTCATTCACAAGAAGCGCACCAACAAGCTTGAGCACTGCGTCAGCCAGCCGTTCTGCTGCTATATTATGCAGGGCTCAAAGCAGACTGTCCTTGGGGACACGACCTATCACTACGGCGCAGGCCAGGCCCTTGTGTCAGGCGTAGACATGCCGTCTGCATCCTGTGTCCTCAATCCCAATGCGCAGGAAGACTTTCTCGCCGTGTTCTTTTATCTGAACCGTGAGACCCTGATGGATCTCACGCTCAAGATGAAAGGCGATGATGATACGGCTTCCTCCTGCTCACCCATCTTCAGCTTTCAGGCTGACGATGATTTCAGGCAGGCCTTAAAGCGCCTGATGGACCTCATGTACAAGCCGGAGCAGATACCCGTCATGGCCCCGATTATCATGCGGGAACTGCATTACCTGCTACTCCTGACCCCGGACGGGCGCTCCCTGGCCAGCCTGGCCCTGAACAATTCTCCCAGCAGCCGCATAGCCAGGGCCATTACGCTCATGAAGGAAAATATCTCGTCTGCACTGCATGTTTCAGAGCTGGCAAAGCAGGTGAACATGTCTGTCTCCACCCTGCACAGGCATTTCAAGAACGTCACTGGCATCAGTCCTTTGCAGTACCACAAGAAACTGCGCCTGTACGAGGCCCAGCGCCTTATGCTGGTGGACAAGGAAGGTGTTGCCTCAGCAGCCATGACCGTGGGCTATGAGTCGCCCAACCAGTTCAGCCGCGAGTACAAGCGCCTCTTTGGCGAGTCGCCGCACAGGGACATACAGAACAAGATGCTGCAGCATGGCTGGGGAGTACAGTAGCTTAGACCTGCCAGACATACTTCCGTACAAACAAGGTATTGCCACGCACCAAAGTCATGATATGACGTACAGTGCGTGGCTTTTTTTGTTTCACCTTGCACCATAACGGCAATCTTTTATTGTCATCACGCAGCAGACAGTCTATGCTGTCTATGGTGCAGGAAACTGCGTCCCATACACAAAATTTGCGCAGGAAATGGCGACACACCATATAAGCCCATTGCTCCCGTTCACTGCGCAGGAGAGAGATACCATGCCTCTGCAGCCAGGCCTCTACGAACAGATTATCAACGCCCGGATACAGGATGAACTGTCCGGCATTCCCCCTGAACGCAAGGATGTGCGCAAAGTGGATGAAAGCGATGCGGCGCAAGTGCTTGCCCAGTATCTGTCTGCAATCGTCCACAAGGGGCTTGATACTGTACGGGAAAGGAAAGGGGGCCTACAGGCCCAGATAGCGCTCTGCAACAAAATCATTGACTGCATACGCAACACTTCAAACGACAGCTATTTCGACGGCTTTGACATCAGGGACGAACACGACAAGGATGCAGGCCAGCTCTACGGCATACTGGCTGAAAAGGATCCCCTGCTCGCCACAAAGAAGGAAGCTTCCGATCTTGAGCGCCCGCAGACATCCCTGGCCCAGAGTTTCCTGTTTACGGGACAAAACCGCAGCGACCCCAAGATCTATCAGGAAATCATAAAGGAAATCGTTTCTGCCAACCGCATAGACATCCTGGTTTCCTTCCTCAAATGGAGCGGCGTCCGACTTATCCGCCCTGCGCTTGAAGAAGCAACGCGGCGTGGCTGCAGGATACGCATCATCACGACGACCTACACAGGCGCCACAGACAAAAGTTCCATAGAAGCCCTGAGCCAGCTGCCCAATACCGAAATCAAAATCAGCTATGATGCCGACAGTACCCGCATGCACGCCAAGGCGTGGATCTTTCACAGGGACAGCGGCTTTACCACTGCCTATGTGGGATCCTCTAATCTCTCCAGGGCAGCCATGGTCAACGGGCTTGAGTGGAACCTGAAAATAACCAGCCAGGATCTGCCCGACATACTGGACAAGATTGAGGCGACCTTTGAAAGCTACTGGAATTCCGGTAACTTTGAGCTCTATACGGAGAAAGACCTGTCCCGACTGGAAGCCGCTCTTAATAAGCAGAAATTCTTCACCCAAAACAATGCCACGCTGTACACGCTGGATGTGACGCCATACGGCTACCAGCAGGAAATTCTGGACAAGCTGGCCGCAGAGAGGGCGCAGGGCCATACCAGGACGCTTGTCGTGGCTGCCACAGGAACCGGCAAGACCGTGCTGACTGCACTGGATTACAGGCGGTATCGTGCAGAGCATCGGGACAGTCCCTGCCGCATGCTCTTTGTGGCCCACAGAAAGGAAATCCTTGAGCAGAGCCTTGCCACTTTCAGGGCCGTTCTCAAGGATCACAACTTTGGCGAGCTGCTGGTCGGTCCATACAGGCCGTCCGGCATTGATGCGCTCTTCATGTCTATCCAGAGCTTCAATGCACAGCATTTTGCAGGGAAAGTGGACCCCGACTACTATGACTATATTGTTGTCGATGAATTCCACCATGCGGCAGCCCCCAGTTACCAGGAGCTTCTGACGTATTTTACGCCCAGGCTTCTTGTGGGGCTGACTGCTACGCCAGAGCGCATGGACGGCGATGACATCCTCATCTACTTTGACAACCGCATAGCTGCTGAAATCAGGCTTCCCGAGGCCGTTGACAGGCAGCTGCTCTGTCCCTTCCAGTATTTCTGTGTCACGGATCCGGTCAGGCTGGACAAAATTCCCTGGGCCAGGGGCGGCTATGACAAAAACAGGCTGAGCTCGCTGTATACGACGGGCAGGGAAGCTGAGACAAGGGCTGACATGATTGCCTGCAAGGTGCTGGACTATGTCGGTGATATTGAAGAAGTGAAGGGACTTGGCTTCTGTGTGAGCATAGACCACGCCGCATTTATGGCAAACTGCTTCAACAGCCGTTCCATACCGTCGCTGTGCCTTACCGGACAGTCCTCTCCTGATGAAAGAGACACTGCAAAGGAGAGGCTTGTCAAAGGGGAGATACGCTTCATCTTTGTCGTCGATCTCTACAATGAAGGCGTCGATATTCCCGAGGTGAATACAGTCCTCTTTTTGCGCCCCACAGAGTCCCTGACCATCTTCATCCAGCAGCTGGGACGCGGCCTGCGCAAGGCACAGGGCAAGGACTGCCTCACTGTCTTAGACTTCATAGGCCAGGCCAACAAGCGATATCGCTTTGAGGAGAAGTTTGCGGCACTGCTTACCTCAACTGCAAACAGTGTCAGCACGGAAATCAGAAACGGCTTTGTATCTCTTCCAATGGGATGCAGCATACAGATGGAAAAGCTGGCTGCACGCTATGTGATGGAGAACATCAGGGCTGCCTACAGCTCTGTAAAAGGACTTGCAGCCTCTGTGGCCGATTTCAAGGACGATACAGGCAAGGAACTCACGTTTGCAAACTTCCTGCGCCATTATCACATAGACCCCAGGAAACTGTACCACACAAGTTCCTTCTCCAATCTCTGCGTCCTGGCCGGACTGCGAGCGGCTTACAGCGATGTCACAGAAAAGGAGATGCTGAAAGCCCTGCCGGCCTTTGCGATACAAAACTCAAGGAGATTCCTGGAATTTGTCCGTGATACTGTCCTTGATGCTCCTGCCTCTGTCAGCATTGCGTCCTTAAGCGGCGGAGACAAAAGGATGCTGCGCATGTTCTGCCTCTCTGTCAGCGGCGAAGGCCTGAAAGAGTGGACTGAGCCTGAAATGACGGAGCTTCTTCTTAAGATATCGAAGAGCCCCACGCTGATTGCCGAGCTTAAGGAGCTTGCCAGCTATCAGCTTGAAAACATTGATTTTATTTCTGATGCTATCGATCTTGGCTTTGACTGCCCTCTGGAACTGCACTGCTCATATACCAGGGATCAGCTCCTGGCGGCTCTTGATGTAGCCAGGCCTGGGACTGTGAGGGAAGGGGTGAAGTGGATTGCAGGCAAAAAAATCGATGTCTTCATGGTAACATTGAACAAGTCGGACAGGGAGTATTCAAAAACAACGCTCTACAAGGACTATTCCATCAGTTCCACGCTGTTTCACTGGCAGAGCCAGAGCACGACATCTGAGACATCTGAGACCGGACAACGCTACATCAATCACAAGCAGAGAGGGAGCAGGGTGTTGCTGTTTGTCCGCGACCAGAAGACAGACAGCCTCTCTGGCAGGGCCCAGGCATACACATTCCTTGGGGAGGCAAGTTATGTGAGCCATAAGGGAAGCCATCCCATGAGCATCATCTGGAAACTGGACCATGCCATACCGGCACGGTTCCTCGTGAAGACCAACAAGATGACCCAGGAATAGAAGGATGAGTATCCGGCAGACCGCCTTGCACGTATGTCAGGGAATCCCTGATAATCTACCCTGTTTAGGAATAAATAAAATGTTAAAAAAACTTATTTGTATTATATTTTCAGCATGTATGTTGTATACTGTACCTGCACATGCTGTCAGTACAAAACAATTACAGGACAGTCTAGTACATCACATGACTGATAAGATTGCTACTGCAGTACACAAAGAGTGTATAAACTATAATGCAATGCCGCCTGAAAACATTGAAATTTTTGTTTCCATACTGGATAAGGAGCACTGTGGTATTATCCTGGACATTAAAGGCGGTTGTGATCCTCGTGTAGTAACCGTAATTGCTGACATGGTAGCGGTAGAAACATCTAAAATACTACCTAAGCTTGGCTTGTCAGAAAAGAAAATGCAGCAAACTAAATTTTTTATTATGGTAATACCTGTTACCAAAAATTCGATGGGGAGATGGGTGGCTTACGATGCTTCACTATTATACTGGGATGGCACAACTCCCAAACTGGACTGGGAACCAGCACACAAGGTACAGGCTGAGATAGACAACAGCTAGATTTCTATATGTGTAAAAAGTACACCAACACCTTTTTATTAGGATGAATTAAAATGTTAAAAAAGCTTATTTGTATTATATTTGTAGCATGTATAGTGTATACTGTACCTGCCTATGCTATCAGCACAGATCAATTGGAAAGCAGGCTGAAACCGTATATACAGAATAAGGTACAGGCAGCCTTACTAAAAGAGTGTGCTGAGTACAATGCACAACCACCCCATGAAATTGATGCTCGTGTTGGGCGGCTGGATAAAGAACGCTGTGGAATTCTTTTGTTCATTTCTGGTCCCGGTGATCCACGTGTAGTAGCAGTAGCTGCTGACATGGTAGCGGTAGAAAGTGTTAATATACTAAATAAGCTTGGAATGTCTGATAAGGCAATGCAACGAGCTGGATTCCGTATTTCAGTAATGCCCATCACCCAAAATAGAAATGGGAAATGGAGTGCTTATGACGCTTCTATATTCTTCTGGGAAGGTACAACACCCAAACTTGAATGGCTAGATGCAGATACAGTGTACAAGGCTCTAAATCTTGACAAACTAAAATAATACATATCGCAATTTTTCAGGCTCTTCGTGATTTCATGCGGGCAGGCAAACATTCTTCACCACAAACAGGAAGGCATGGAGGAGGGGGCAGAGCGTTGAGTTTCACCCATGTTGCCCACAGAAAACCACGAAGAGCCGTTTGATCATACTCAGGAGCTGAGATGGCAAAAGGTTCTAAAGACTGTCTTCATGAAATATGGGCAGCCACAGGTCCGGCTATCCCAGACTCTGGTCCACAGGCTGAATCAGTCAGATACAGGCATTTCACTTAACATAATTATCATTATGAGACATTTAATACACCATAATCCCTATATGACACATATCCTCTTCTGCGCCTGACAATCTGTCATGACATTCCCAGGCAGATCCCCAGAAAACAAAGAAATGCTGGTAAGTCCCGTCTCATTTGAAAACGTCCTGTTAAAGAATCTTGGCTGAAACTCTTGCCGACAGAATCCCAGGAACACAAGCACAAATCATCCTGCCCCTCCCTGTTCGCTGGGACTTTTACCTTTCGGGGCATAATAAAAAAATATTTAACACGTTATAAAAAAATATATAGATAACATGACATTCAAGCTTCCCTGTACTAAAAGATTGCCAGTCCCATACGACGCTTAACTGACACTTAATGCATCTTCTTCTGTCGGAGTTTTGTTGTCACCATGAAAGAAATACACGTCGATACAATACGCGATGCCGTTGCCGGGCTGGCAAAGAAGGCCTGCTGCCACCTTCCCTGCGACATGGTGGAGGCATTGCGCAAGGCACAAAAAAATGAGCCATCGCCTGTCGGACGCAGCATCATAGGCCAGCTGCTGGACAATGCCAAAATAGCGGCAGTGGAAGATGTCCCCATCTGCCAGGATACAGGTCTTGCCGTCATTTTTGCCGACGTAGGCCAGGATGTGCATATTACGGGCGGCTCCTTTGAGGATGCTGTCAATGAAGGCGTGGCCCTGGGCTATGTCAGCGGATACCTGCGCAAATCATCCGTGGCAGAGCCTTTGTTTGAGCGCAAAAATACAGGCGACAATACGCCTGCCGTCCTTCATACAAGGCTTGTCCCGGGAGACTCCCTTCGACTGCGACTTGCTCCCAAGGGGGCCGGTTCAGAAAACAAAAGCGTTGTCAAAATGCTGGTTCCCGCAGACGGCCTTGAAGGTGTCAGAAAGGTCGTCCTGGATGCCGTCCTTACTGCCGGTCCCAATTCCTGTCCGCCCATGGTGGTCGGCGTAGGCATTGGCGGCAACCTGGAACTGGTTGCCCTGCTTGCAAAAAAAGCCTGTGCCAGGGATATCACAAGCGTAAACCCGGATCCCCGCTATGCTGCCCTGGAAGAGGAACTGCTGGCCATGATAAACAAGACAGGCATAGGACCGCAGGGACTTGGAGGAAAAACAACGGCTCTCAAGGTCCATGTGGAATGGGCGCCTACCCACATTGCGTCACTCCCTGTTGCCGTCAATATCAACTGCCATGCCGCAAGACATGCGGAAGTCATTCTTTAGGGGGAAAGCCATGACAGATACAGAAATCAAACGCATCAAGGCGCCTTTTGATGATGAAACCGCACGCACCCTTAAAGCTGGCGACAGGGTCCTGATTTCAGGCGTTATCCTGGCGGCACGCGATGCAGCGCACAAGAGGCTGACTGAAGCACTAGACAAGGGGGAAAAGTTGCCTGTCGATGTGCAGGGTGCTGTCATCTACTATGTGGGTCCCTCCCCTGCCAAGCCAGGACATACCATAGGATCAGCAGGACCTACGACATCGGGACGCATGGATGCCTATACGCCACGTCTTCTTGACCAGGGCGTCAAAGGCATGATTGGCAAAGGCTACCGCAGTGCCGAGGTTGTCAGCGCCATGAAAAAGCA
>CAVLCT010000014.1:17349-23615 GCA_963661665.1 Bulleidia sp.
ATAATCCTTTTTTCAGCCTCCCGTATCTCTGCATCCTCGGAGCAGATATGAACTACTTCTGTTTTTGCGGGATCTATCTCCATGGACAGAATGGATGAACGCAGTGTATTTGTTACTGTCGAGTAATACCTGATTGAATCCACATTCATGCAGTATTCGCTCATGGCGATTACCAAAACCAAAATGAGTCCCGCAGTACGAAACCTTGTACACAAAAACAGAGCCAGAACGGCAATTGCTATGTAGAGGGCCTCAGCTGCGCGGCAAGCAACTCCAAGCCCAAAGGGAACAGCCTGAACATAACCAGAGAGCACAACAGCACAAACGGCAGAAAAAAGAAAGAAACTGCACAGCCTATTGCCTTTCTTGCCTGTAAAAGCATCATAACAACTGAACAGAAGACACAAGCATACAAGCCCTGCTATCACCCAAATAGAACCGGCGAGAGCAAGATTCCCTTTGAAGCTTCCCCAAACCCGTTTCAAATTAACGATAACATCGTTCAATCCATGGATATAATGGGGTTTACGCCATTGTGCTATCTGCAGGCCCCAATGTCCGCCAAAGATCTTTGTGAGCACCAGCATACCCAGATAGCCCATCACAAAGAAGAAGGCCCAGGCAAGGAGTATTTTTATGAAGGAGCGCAGATCTGCCTTGGCTATATCTTTTATGTAGAGCAACAGAATAAGATTATAGAAATTGTTGTACGTACCAAAGAGTAGAAAGCCTGACAGAAAAAAGACGGCATTTCTGCTGATCTTGTCAGAAAGATACGCCATCAAGGCGACTATGACAAAAGCTGAAAGAATCGTGCTAGGCCAGCCCACAACGGAATAAAAAGCAGGCAGTTGCAAGGACATGAGGACAAACAGCAAACACAGTCTTTTGTCATCCGTATACCTGCGGGCAACGACGAAGGAAAAGTAACCCCAGCATGCAAGGCACAGGAAAATAGAGAGTTGTGGCGGCAGGCGCTTAATCAGCGGGAAGAAAATATAGTTGAGCCACCTGCCCTCCGATATCAGGTTTCCGTAATAGTCGTGAAGCATGATGGCAGCATCATGCCTCCATACCTGAATATCCAGCACTGCCAGATACAGGGAGCAGAAAACACCCGCCAGTATAAGTACAAGCCCCCAGTCTGCGACAAAGCTTTTACCGTTCAAAAAGACAGCTACCTGATGTAAGGCTGTCTGTAGTTTCGTCAGTACTTTTTTATATTTTTGGGAAGAATAAGAGTTTAACTTATTGTTTTTATTGTATTTTTCTTGTGTAGGGGGGGGGTGATTATTTTATTTAGCATACCTAAAAAATATTTAATTATCTGAAGAAATATACAATTCCCAACACCTCTCTCCAACTGAACTGTTTTGTCAGGAAGGAAAAAGGAGGAGAACTAAAGTGGCGTATTGTTCTCACATGCGAACAATGAAATCAATGCTTCACTGAGCCTGAGACATCCTTGGAAGCAGATGATTTTCCGGCATTAGCAGTATAGACAAGCTATAAGCAAGGACAGGCCCTATCCAGAAATTTGTAAAACATCTCTCTGACAGACTTCGCATCTGTCCTTGTAACTATTTGATAGTACAACAGTTAGGCTGTTGATATTAGCCAGGATTCCTGCCCTATTATACTGTAATGTTTGACGAACAGGCACGAGTGCAACGGGCTACAAAGAAAAATCAGACAATATTTTGAGACTATCGCCGACTCGTTAAAATAGAAGCGCCCCTAGGGACAGGCTAAATTCCCTAGGGGCATTCTCGCAAAAAAAATGATGGGTGAACAACTGCCTTTCCGAGCCAGGCCCTGTACCCCAATACAGGGCCTTTTCAGTTCTTCAAGGCTTCACCTGATTTAAAAATAAGCTTTTGGGGAGCCTTTGTAAAGAATCTTGAAAAAAAACCTACGCCAGATAGCCCTTGCTATCTATTTGAAATACCTTGCTTATTCAGCCTGTTTTGTGTATATTATAGATGGCTCACAAGGGATAGGCAGATCCGCCGCAAGGAGGATATGCCTATGATTAATTCCCTGAGGGATTTGTTGATTGGCACTCTTGCCAGTTTACTCGCTACTATTATCATGCGATTTTTTGATTCGCAAAAATAGAAGCGCCCCTAGGGACCCGGTAGATTCCCTAGGGGCATTGTAACTGTAGAAGTTAAAATTCTGCGGCGAACTGCCTTTCCGAGCCAGGCCCTGTACCCGAATACAGGGCCTTTTCAGTTCTTCAAGGCTTCACCTGATTTAAAAATAAGCTTTTGGGGAGCCTTTGTAAAGACCAAAATCAGCAAACCACAGGTAAAACCGGTGGTTTGTCCGGATTAGGGAGCCGCTCAAAGCGGCTTTTAAGCTGAATTTCAGGATTGTTGCTATCTCTCCAATTTATCCAAGCGTATACGCTCCGTATCCTGATTTTCGTCATACTTCTTGATTGAGCCATCACCCATTCCTACTATAATCACGAAATAGCCGCGTGCCGCCAAATGGCATCCTGAAAATTTTTGCCTCATATCTCTGGATATCTCTCGCTAACTGCTGACAAAT
The DNA here is from genome assembly GCA_963661665.1 of Bulleidia sp. Taxonomy (GTDB): domain Bacteria; phylum Desulfobacterota; class Desulfovibrionia; order Desulfovibrionales; family Desulfovibrionaceae; genus Desulfovibrio. The sequence continues at coordinate 19,906 of CAVLCT010000014.1, forward strand.
ACAGTTAAAAGCGGCGGATGTGACTCTCAGGCTCCGTATGAAACTTCGTTCGCTACTACGCCACCAGGCCACTTCCGCCGCCGACCGCACTAAAGGTCAAACCTCAGGAGTCCACCGGCAGAGCCGGAGGTTTACCGATTCTAATTATCCCCCTTAATTCCCCATACTCTCCTTAAGCATCATCAGTAATTCTTCTTTTGGTATGGTCCTGAAATCAAGTTCGTTATTTCTGTGTAAAACTGCCTGGGCATCGTATATTTCATCACCAGCCCCATAACCCGGCAACACCAAAATCAGCAACCCATCGGGACACTTGCCATTTTTCTTTAGTATAGTCGCAGCATTCTTCCCCACAAATCTGGCAATTTCCCCTACAGGTTCTGCTGGCACGTATGACGATAAATGGAAGGACATAAGACAAAGTTTGCCGTCAAAGGCTTCCACGGCAATAGATACGTTCCGTGGTGTATCAAGTCCGGCCTGTCTGCAGGCCTGACGGGCCGTATCAATTATCCAGCCAGTTAACTCTTTACGTAATGTACTTTGCAGTTTTTTAGCCATAGCATCATTGGAAATAGCATAGGCAACGTTACCATAACAAAACACAGCCAGAAATACAGCACACAACAGCCTTCTCAGCATAAAGCCTCCCGCAAAGTACACAAACCTTGCTTTAATATCCTTTTTAGACAACAAAAAAACTTATTCGCTCATTCGGTCAAACCTAGGCATTATGTCTTCTTTTGGCATAGTCTTGAACTGATACTTGCCCCTGACGTTTAAAACAAACTGCCCGTCATAAGGCTTTACACCATGCCCAAATTCACTTGGCAGCACCATTACCAGCATCCCATCGGGACACCAGCCTTTGTCTTTCAGAATATCCGCAGCAGTTACTGCCATGTGCCTGGCCATTCTCTTTACTGCTTCATCTGGCACGTATGTCGAAAATTCAAGGGATATACCGCACATTTCCCTGTTATAGCCTGCCACGTGAATAACGATCTTCCGGGGTATAGGAACTCCGGCCTGCCTGCATTCCTGACGGACAGTTTCGTGTACCCAGCCGGTTAATTCCTTGCGTAATGAGTTTTCCAGGTATTTGGCGATGGTTTCGTTGGAAGCAGCATGGGCAACGTTCCCCAAGCAAAACATAGCCAGGAACACAGTACACAACAGCCTTTTCAGCATAAAGCCTCCTCTAAATAGAATGTCCAGGTGTTCTATTTAAGTTATTTCACATAGCAAAAAAAATTACGTAATCACGCATATTATTTAAGCAGGATATAAGGGGTCTGATTTTTCTCCTTTTTTACCGGATTAGCGTCTTTGTCAACATAGTTTTTTACTATGTTACTCTGCCCCTGGCATCATAGTCTTTCATCCCCTGTACCGGCTGTCATGGCCCCTTCCGTAACTATCCCTGATACTTGCCATTGTTGCTATTTCGGCATGAATGGCGTAATGAGCCTTAAGTCTGAGACAGGTTTTGCCTGTCCCCTCGCAGGTACGCATTTTATCTAAATGTATACCGGAACAACTGCCGCCTATACCGGAGGGATACATACAATGGATTACGCCGCACAGTCTTTGGCATTGCATGAAAAGCTCAAAGGCAAAATTGAAATTACGCCCCGCGTCGCAGTAGACAGCAATGAAGCCCTTTCTCTGGCCTACACACCTGGTGTTGCCACTCCCTGCCTTGAAATCCAGAAAGACGTAAACAAAAGCTATGAGCTGACACGCCGCTGGAACACGGTCGCCGTGGTCACTGACGGCACTGCCGTCCTCGGCCTTGGCGACATCGGTCCCGAAGCCGGCATGCCTGTCATGGAAGGCAAATGCCTACTCTTCAAGGCCTTCGGCGGCGTAGACGCAATCCCTCTCTGTGTGCGTAGCAAGAATGTTGACGAAATCGTCAACACCATCGCCCTGCTTGCCGGCTCGTTTGGCGGGGTCAACCTGGAAGACATTGCAGCTCCCCGCTGCTTTGAGATTGAGAAAAAGCTGAAGGAACGTTGCGACATTCCCATCTTCCACGATGATCAGCACGGCACTGCCGTCATTACGCTGGCCGGCGTGCTCAATGCCCTGAAACTGGTAGGCAAGCGCATCGAGGACGTTAAGATTGTGACGTCCGGAGCCGGCGCTGCCGGCATAGCCATTATCCGCCTGCTCATGAGCATGGGCCTTAAAAACGTCATCATGACTGACCGCAAGGGGGCCATTTACGAAGGCCGTGACGGCTTGAACCCCATCAAGGAAGAAATTGCCGCCATCACCAACCAGAAAAAGGAAAAAGGCACGCTGGCAGAAGTCCTGCGCGGTGCAGACGTTTTTATCGGCGTGTCTGCCGCAGGCCTCCTGACCAAAGACATGGTGGCCACCATGAACAAGGATGCCATCATCTTTGCCTGCGCCAACCCTGTTCCGGAAATTTACCCAGATGAGGCCAAGGCCGGCGGCGCTGCCGTTGTCTCCACTGGCCGCAGTGACTACCCCAACCAGGTAAACAACGTCCTTGCCTTCCCCGGTATCTTCAGGGGTGCCCTTGACGTGCGTGCTTCAGACATCAATGACGAGATGAAAATAGCCGCAGCCCATGCCCTGGCTAATCTTGTAAGCGATTCAGAGCTCAATGCAGACTACATCCTGCCTGCTGCCTTTGATCCCAGGGTCAAAGACGCTGTGGCCAAGGCCGTAGCAGATGCCGCCCGTAACAGCGGTGTTGCCCGCATCTAACTGATACATCCAAAAGAAAGTGCCTGCTGATTCATTCCTTGTATGAAACTTAAGGCACTTTCTCTTCTTTTTCCGCCTGAAAACAAAAGCAGCATCCCTGCCCCTCCCCTTAAGAACAAACTAAAGCTTTGCACTGAGGGGCCGGGCGCCTGAGCAATGGAGGAAGAACATGGGGTTTCTTAACTCATCGTGCAGTTTTACCCGCTTCTCCCTGGTAGATCCCGTTCCCAATGAGCTGTGGTCCCAGATTCCGGACCTGCTCAAAAAGGCTGCCATTATAGATATAGACGAACTTCCTGAAATGCAGTCAAAGGGCTGGGTCTGCTTTGATGACTACCTGGACACAGAGTGGGTGACTGCACCGCCGCACAAGGGCACCTATCTTGCCTTTTCACTGCGCGTGGACACAAGGCGCATCCCTGCCGGCGTCATCAAGAAGCACCTGACCATTGCCCTGCAGAAGGAAAAGCTGGCCAACCTTGCCCAGGGCAAGAAATACATTTCCAAGGAACGCAAAAAAGAGATCAAGGAACAGGTGACATTGCGCCTCCGCCAGCGTTTTCTGCCGGTTCCGGCCGAGTTCAATGTCATCTGGAACACTGTCAGCAACGAGATATGGCTGGCATCGGTGCAGAACTCCGTCATTGAGATGTTTATGCAGCTCTTTATGGATACCTTCAACCTGCATATACAGCAGCTCACGCCGTCAGCCCTGGCTGTCTCCCTGCTTGGAGACGACAAGATGGACGCCATCTCCCTTATCCAGCCGACTGACTTCAATTAACTGCCAATACATACAAGATACAAGGTGCCGTCTATGAGCTCTGATCCCAATACCCCTGACAACATTCTCGGACAGGAATTCCTGACCTGGCTCTGGTATCGCAGCGATACCTCGCCCGAAGCCTTTACGACAAAAAATGGCGACGGCTTTGCCGTCTCGCTTGAGCAGCGCATGACCGTCGAAG
>CAVLCT010000014.1:24276-32788 GCA_963661665.1 Bulleidia sp.
TATGGCATCTCGTCCGCCTTGACTTCGGCGTCTCCATGTCTGCCGATGCAAGGCCGGTCATGGACAAAATTCTGGAAAGGCTGCCGCTGACCATAGGCATGAACGTGGCCTCCCTGGTACTCACCCTTCTCATCGCCATTCCCTGCGGCGTTTACTCGGCCGTGCACAGGGGAGGCCTGGGGGACAGGCTTCTCACCATACTGGTCTTTGTCGGCTTTGCCATGCCTTCCTTCTGGCTGGCGCTGATCCTGATGATGATCTTCGGCATAGACTTAGGGTGGCTCCCCATGTCAGGGCTGACATCCCTGGGCTTTGAGCACATGGGCACCTGGCAGAAAATATGCGACGTCTCATCGCACCTCATACTGCCGGTAGCAGTCTACACATTTGGGAGCCTTGCCGGCATGTCGCGCTATATGCGGGCCTGCATGCTTGAAGTACTGGAACAGGACTACATGCTGACTGCCAGGGCCAAAGGCCTCTCAGGCGCCTGCGTCATCTGGAAGCACGGCATGCGCAATGCGCTTCTGCCTCTCATAACGCTCTTAGGACTATCCGTGCCAGGACTCATTGGCGGATCCGTCATTATTGAAAGCATCTTTGCCCTGCCAGGCTTGGGCCAGCTCTTCTATGCCGCAGTCATGGCCAGGGACTATCCCCTCATTATGGGCAACCTGGTCCTGGGAGCCGTGCTGACGCTTGCAGGCAACGTTCTTGCCGACATGTGCTACAGCTACGCTGACCCGCGCATCAGGACAGCAGGATCAAGGTAAGGAGGCAGGCATGACATTCTACAGGCTGCATCACCTGCTTTCCCGCAACTTCATGCTCATCTTAGGGCTTGTCCTTGTTTGCGGCATGTCCTTCTGTGCGCTTTTTGCGCCGTTCATTGCCCCGTATGATCCGAACGAGCTGCATCTGGACAGCATCTTCCTTGCTCCCTGCGATGCCTTCCCCTTAGGAACAGACCGCTTAGGACGAGACGTCCTTTCAAGGTTGCTCTACGGAGGCAGGGTCTCCTTGTGGGTCGGCTTTGTGGCAGTCGGCATCAGCATAAGCATCGGAGCCTTTTTAGGCCTTGTCAGCGGCTATTTCAGGGGGCTTTGCGACGAGCTCATCATGCGCTTTGTGGACGTCATGCTCTGCTTTCCGTCCTTTTTCCTTATCCTGGCAGTCGTTGCTTTTCTGGAACCCAATCTCACCAACATCATGGTCGTCATAGGGCTCACAAGCTGGATGGGCGTTGCAAGACTTGTCAGGGCAGAGACCATGACCCTGAGGGAGCGGGAATTTATCGCGGCAGCAAGGCTTTCCGGAGTCTCTACAGCAAGGGTGCTCTTCAGGCACATTCTGCCCAATGCCATGGCCCCAGTCACGGTCACTGCAATCTTAGGCATAGGCGGAGCCATCCTGACAGAATCCGGCTTAAGCTTCCTTGGCCTTGGCGTGACCCCGCCGCAGGCAAGCTGGGGCAACATGCTCATGGAAGGAAAGTCCGTCATAGAAATTGCGCCATGGATGTCGCTCTTTCCGGGCCTTGCCATATTGCTGACCGTCTTAGGGTACAACCTTCTTGGCGAATCCTTGCGCGATCTTTTTGACCCGAGACTCAGCAAGTAGGGACTCAGCAAGTAAAAAGCCAATAACACAGGGAACAGACCATGCTTGAATATGTGCGCATTCAGAACCTTGCCCTCATTGAAGATGCGGAGCTGGAATTTGCCGACGGGCTCAACGTGCTCACAGGCGAGACGGGTGCCGGCAAAAGCTTTATTCTGAAGGCGCTGGGCTTTCTTCTGGGCGACAGGCTTAAGGCCGACATGGTGCGTCCTGGTGCTGACAGGGCGCATGTAGAAGCCATTTTCAGGCTGGATGACGAAGGAACAAAAGCCGGGGACGAGACTCACGACGAATTTGCCGACGGAAACGGCGGGGAACTTATCCTGCGCAGGGACCTTCTGGCCTCAGGCAGAAGCAGGCTCTCTGTCAACGGCGCCATGAAGCCGCAGGACTATGTGCGCGAGCTCAGGGACAGGCTCTTATCCTATACAAGCCAGCATGGGCAGCAGAAGCTTTTGCAGCCGGCCTACCAGGAAGCGCTCATGGACAGTATTGTGCCTGCAAAAGAGCTCTTTGCAAAAAAGACGGAACTCCTGAAGGCATTAGAAGAAAACAAGGCCCAGAGGGAGGCCATTGAAGCCAGGAGGGAGCGCCTTACAGAAGTCAGGGACCTCCTGGAAATGCAGCAGGCAGAAATCGACAAGGTGCGCCCTCTTCCCAATGAGGACGTGGAGCTGGAAGAGCTGAGGATGAAGGCACGCCGCCAGGAAGAGGCAGGCAAAATATACGATGCGGCGCTGAACATGCTTTACGGAACAGGCGGAGGCTCGGGGGACGGATCCGGCCTGCTGGATGCCCTGTCCAGGTTCAGGGGTATTCTGGAAGAACTGTCCGACGAGGACGAAAGGCTTAAAAGCTCCCTGGCAAGCTGCACGGCCCTGATGGAAGACCTGCAGCAGACAGGAAGCCTGTTGCGCAGGCCGCCTGAGACTTGTGACCTGCCCGAGGATATAGAGCAGGTAGAGGCAAGGCTGTACGAGCTCTCAAAGCTCAAGCGCACCCTGCGCCGCGACCTGCCGCAGATATTGTCGCTCAAGGAGGAGATAGAGGAAAAAATCTCCTTCCTTGACATCTGCGAGCTGGACATCAAGAACCTGCGCAGGCAGGAAGACGAGCTTGTTTTGCAGCTTAAAAAAACTGTGGAAGAGCTTGTTCCCATACGCAGAAAAGCCTGCACGGACTTTGCCCATGCCCTGGAAAAGGAACTGCAGGGGCTTGGGTTCAACGAGGCGGCAAGGGTTCTGCCCGATTTCAGGAGCAGGATTTTGTGGCGGGATGTTTGTGACGAAGCGGTGCGCATCTTGTGGGCCCCGAACCCGGGGCAGCTGCCGCAGCCACTTGACCGCATAGCCTCAGGCGGCGAGCTCTCGCGCTTTCTGCTGGCCCTGACAGGCGTGACGCCATCCAGGTACAAGCCGACCTTTATCTTTGACGAAGTCGATGCCGGCGTTGGCGGCGTTACCCTGAACACGCTTGCCGACCGCCTGGAAAAGATGGCAGGAAAACACCAGCTTTTGCTTGTGACCCACTGGCCGCAGATAGCGGCAAGGGCTGCCAGGCACTTCCAGATCGCAAAAGCTGTTCATGACGGCAAGACCTATACAACCTGCAAGCCGCTGCATGGAAAGGAAATCCATGACGAGCTTGTGCGCATGGGCGGAGGCGGCAGCAGGGGCGAGGCCCTGGCATCTGCCCTGCAGGAAGAACTTGGGCAAAAACATGCCCGATAAGCATGGCAGACAGGCATGGCAGACTTACAGGGCAGACAGGGCGGTGGCTTAAAATAAGACAGTTCCTGACTGTAAGAAAAGCAAACAAGCATACTTTTTGAACAGGGGCCCTTGTCCTGAATTGAGATGTAGCAGGACAAGGCAGGACGATACGGACAGGAATATCATAAAAAAGAAAACCGCCGCCATCAGCCATTGAAGCCGTCAGACGAGAAAAAACAAAATATTTTTCACATAATCCGCACCGACAGGGAATGTTTTGGCACGGCTTGTGCAATAGAGACTGCGACAAGGAAACAGCACTCCCTGCTCCCGCCTCATGCAGTCCCCCGCAACGCGCATGAGGGAGCATACCAGGGGCATACGATGCCAAGCCTGAACGGACTGCCTGTTTCTCTTATCAGAACATGTTCATACTGGCTTTCTCCATCTCTCTTTCTCCCCCATATTTGCCGGAGGTTCCTGTCATCCAGGATTAAGAAAACAGTTTTGCCCAGATTTTTTTTCAGTACATGCTCTCTAATTCATAGAAAAGAACAGCCTTCCCTTTTCTATCACAATGGAGGATTCCCATGAACAGACGACTCTTTCTTGGCAGCAGCGCAGCCTTTGCCCTTGCACTTGGTTCTTTGTCAGCCGTATCTGTACAGGCTGAGGAAACAAAATCCGGCAAAGACAGCGCCTCAGAAAATGCCTCTCATGCCCAGAATGAGTCCGGCACCAGGGCCGATGGCAAGGTTATATCCCTGCCACCTGTAGACAAAAAGGGCGGGAAGCCGCTCATGCAGTGCCTTATGATGCGCCGCTCAGATCATATGCCAGGCTCAGGTGAGCTTACGCAGCAGGAACTTGGCGGCCTTCTTTTCAGCGCCCTTGGCGTGACCTCTGAAGACGGCAAGTTTGTGGTGCCGACAGCCATGAACAAGCGAAAGATTGCCCTCTACGCCGTGCTCAAGGACGGTGTCTGGCAGTATCTGCCGGAAAAGCATGCCATGCAGCGTGTGCTTATGGGCGACCACAGGGCCAGGTTTGACGGCTCTGCCTGCATCCTGCTCTATGCGGCACCCTCTGATGAGAAGTTTTCTGCCATGCATGTGGGCTCCATGTACCAGAATGCAGGGCTCTTCTGCGCCTCAGCCGGCCTTAAGAACTGCGTCAAAATACAAAGATGCCGTGCCCTGGATAAGGAGCTCCCCCTGCCCGATGGCTGGGAAACCTTCATATCCCAGTCCGTAGGAAAATAAAGCCATTTCCCAAGCAGGCTTTAGACAAAAAATAGACCACTGTGTCACAGACACCAGGAGAATATCATGAACAAAATGACTTTTGTGCCGGTTCTGGCAGCCTCCATCGTCTTAGGCGGCATGGCCCAGCAGGCCTTTGCAGCCCCCGAAGACCAGACCAAGCCCTATGACAAAGCCAAGGACAGGGTCGTCAGCGGAGACCAGAAGGCAGGCGACTTTGAAAAGGTGAAAGCAATCGTCGATCCCTACAAAAAGCCCATGCGTGAACTGAAAGACAAGGAATTTGTCCTGAAGACAGAGCTGGAAGTCCTGCAGAACCGCGGCGACAACAAGGGTGCCATCCAAAAGGCCGAAGAGCTTGTCAAAGTCAGGGATCAGAAACGCTCCATGATGAAGACACTGCGCAGCGAGCTGGAAAAAGCAGGCTTTGCCAATGTGCCCCTGAAAGAGATTTTTGACAGGCGTCCCTTTGACGGCCCTGATGAATGGGACGGACGCGGCCCCAGGCATCACGGCGGTCCTGCCTTTGGCATGGGTCCCTGCGGTCCTGGCATGGGTAATGGCATGGGCCCCATGGGAATGGGTCCCTGCGGTCCCGGCATGGGTGACGGTATGGGAATGGGTCCCTGCGGTCCCGGCATGGGTGGCATGGGCATGGGAGCCCATCACGGTCCCCGTCATGACATGCCTTACGGCGGTTGCCAGGACAGTGATGAATACAGGGCCAGATGCCAGGCCATCCAGGACAAGTATGCCCCTGAGATTGACAGCCTTAACCAGAAGCTCTTCGTGAAGAAGGCAGAACTTAAGGCCTTAAGGCACAATTCTTCCTGCGATATCAATGCCGTCAGCAAGTGCGCTGAGGACTACCTGCAGCTTAAGACCCAGAGAGACGCCCTGCAGGAAAAGATCATGCAGGAAATAGCCGACTAACCAGGAATAAAGCCTCCAATCCTCTGAAACATACTGACAAAATCAGCTAAACTCCCTCCGTGCCCCCTGTACTGAAAGCCCAAGACAGTACAGGGGGCTAACGTTTTCGCCAAAAACACGAAATCCGCAGGACGTCTTCAGAAAACTGAAGCTATACTGCGGATTCTGCTATCCTGGGAAAAGGCTGTTTTTGCCAGCTTTAGCCCAGGTCAAAGCGCATGACAATCTCTTCCTCTGTCTCGCCCATGGTCCTGCCCACCTCAACGAAGCCAAGACGGAGGTAGAGGTGCTGCGCCGGATGCGATACCTGCACGGACAAAGAGACTGCCTTGCGCCCGTTCTTGCGTACAGCATCGAGCATGGCTTTTATCAGGGCAGTTCCCAGACCGTGCCCGCGGCATCCCCCATAGAGGGAAACCACAAGGGACGGGGTTTCATCGTCAAGGTGGCTGTAGTCGTTCATGATTCTCGTCCAGACGCAGCCGGCAACCTTGCCGTCCTCATCACAGGCCGCCAGGGCGAGATCGTCTGCGCTGCTGCCAAAATTGTCGTAATAGAGCTTCAGTTCGGGCGTGGACAAAATAGATTTCGGGTGAGGCACATGCCCTTCAGGCACATAGAGCGCCTCGTACAAAAAATCTGAGAGAAGGGCATATTCTTCGGGCTTCATGGGGCGGATAGAGTACTTCATGGTTTCCTCCTTAAGACAAATTCTGTATAGTCTACAGCATGTCAGTCCAAAAGACAAAAAGCGTCCCAGCATTTTTTCACAGGAGGACTGACAGCACATAAAAGCCCGGTGACAGGAGACGTTCCTTGAAAATCAAATCCTTCCTTGCAAACGTGCTCTCTTCCATGAGTAGCATACTGTCTTTAGCCCCCGATGAATGACGGCAAGCAATGACAGCGGCAAAAACGGTACAAAGACGAGGAATACAGGAAATGGATGCTGAAGCAGAAGAGAAAAGCAAAAAAGAACGGTCATGGGCGCCTCTTATGCCGGCTGCCCTCTTCCTGGCCTGCCTTCTTTTTGCTGCCCATCTTATGCGGGGCGGCAATTTTGCAGGGGCTTGTGCCTGCATGTTGTGGAGCCTGATCTGCTTTTTGCGTGAAGGCTGGATGCGTTATGCAACCATCGCCATCACAGGCTTTTTTGCCTGGCAGTGGCTTGATGCAGCCCAGGTCATGGTGCAGCTGCGCATTATGCAGCACCTTCCCTTTTACAGGCTTCTTGGCATCTTAAGCTCCGTCCTTTTGGTAAACATGCTTGTCCTGGCCCTCTGCTTCTCCCCAATTGGCAGGGCATGGTTTTGCAAAAAAGAGGAATATGCCTTTGTTAAGGCTGCCAGCTTTCTGGGAACTGTCCTGCTCATGCTGCCAGCAATAAGGATGAATCCGCCCATGCTTCTGGCAGACAGGATTTTTTATGGTGCAGGAAGCCTGCAGGTCATGTTTGCAGCGCTTGTGGCAGCCTTTGTTGCAGAACATCTGCTAAACCCAGGGACAGCATCTAAGACCCGCAAATGTGTCTGGCTGTTGTTTTCTATTGTCTTCTTTATGCAGTTTGCCCTTGTGCTGGCAGGCTTTGGCATCTTTGCTACGACCGGCTCCCTGCATATCCCTGTCCCTGGCGTCATTCTGGCAGGAGCGGCATATCATCAGAAAATATCCTTCATGCCCTGCCTTTTCCTCTTCTCTGTCCTTCTGGCAGGACCTGCCTGGTGCAGCCATTTGTGCTATTTCGGCTCCTGGGACTATCTTGCCTCACGGCAGAAGAAAAAGCCCTGCCCTCACCCGCATCCCCTAAGATGGCGTCTGCTATCCCTTGTGATCATTGTCGGATCCGCCCTGCTTTTGAGGTTGTCAGGAGCACCAGTCCTGTATGCCTGCCTGGGAGGCATCCTGCTTGGTTTTCTGATGATTCCAGTGAGCCTCTTTGTAAGCCGAAAAAAGGGCATTCCGGTCTACTGCACCATGATCTGCCCCTTAGGGCTTGTTGCCTGCCTTGCCGGCAGATTGTCCCTCTGGCGCATGAAAACTACACCTGCCTGCACGCAGTGCAAAGCCTGCCTTCCCTCCTGCCGCTACGGAGCGCTCTCCCTTGAGCAATTGCAAAAAGGACAGGCAGGACTGTCGTGCACCTTGTGCCGTGAGTGCGAGCTTGCCTGCAAACATGGCGGTATACGCATTGCCTTTGCAGGTGAAAATATGGTTAAGAACTATGACGGAAAGAAGTCATGGGCACGGCAGTTTTTTGTGGCAATAGTTTCGGCCATGCAGGCAGCCTTTTTGTTTATGGCCATGGTATAAGGCGCCTAGACTCACTAATATTATACCCGCAGCCGAACAGGCCGTCTCAGAGGGGGCAGACATCCTTGTCCTGTGGATTCCCGGAGGAGATGCCCGTCCCTACAAATGCCCAATAACTTTGGAAAAGTCCGGAACAAAGGCATACTATATCCGCAGGGAAGCAGGCTCTGTCATGGCAGAGAGGCATGAAGAAGCGGAACTGTTCATGCTTGCAAACGGCATTCCCTTCGACGACTGTGCCTGTATGATAGCCTGTGTTGAGGATATGCGTATATGCCTCATCGCGGAATACCTTCATGCAGCCGGCAGCAGTCTGTACGATACTGCCTTTAAGCGTCCACTTGCAGAACTTGCCATGGACATGCGGACTACTGCCAGATTCGGAGAAGATCAAAAGCCACTGAATGCCGGCCTGATGTTTTTTAACGACCGTCCTGACAATTTCTTCCGCTATGCGCGCATTGAAGTGGTAGACAAGCCTGATCCTACTGGCATAGGCATGACTGAAAAGAACTTCACAGGCCCTCTTGACCGCCAGCTCAGCGATGCACTGAGCTATATCAGGAACTATGTCATCAAGGAGAAGGTCACAAAGAAAACAGGATGCGCGAGGCATAATACCCGTACACAGCGGTGAAGGAAGCGCTCACAAATGCCGTCTTGCACAAGTCTTAC
>CAVLCT010000015.1:0-32523 GCA_963661665.1 Bulleidia sp.
AACTGTCAGCTCCACATTAAAATAAGAAGCTTCAGAAACGCCCATCTGATTGGAGGCCCAGGCAATTCTGATAATACTGGCTGTAAATTGTTTATTATCCAAAGAAGGTATTTCTACAGTAGCAGTATCACCTACTTTGAGGGATGATACTTCTGATTCATAGACAGGCACCTGGATGAGCATGGGATCCATCTGACCAATTGAAATTGGAGCTGCACCTGCACTAAACAGTGCCCCCGGGTTCATATTGGAATCGATAAAGAGCACATAACCATCAATGGGAGATTTAAGGTAGAGATATTCAGGAAGCTGTGTACCTTCCTTAATCTCCATTTCAAAATATCCGCTGAGTTCCTTCATGCGGATATCAAAATTATCCTGAGCTTTCTTTATGGAGTCCTGAAGAAGCTCAATCCTTTCTTCCAAAGACTGTACATCATATTGCTGACGGGCTGATGCCTGGCTGGAACCAAGACCGCTGGCAGCCAGGGAACGGGCCTTGTTATACTGGGCTTTTGCCTGACTGAGCTGACGGCTCAGATCCAACACCTGAGCCTTCATGGATTCCGTATTGGGACCCTGCGTTACTTCCCGCTGCAAAGACCGTCTGGCCTCTTCCTGCAACACGTAACGGAAAATGGCCTGCCCTTCAGTAACATGCTCGCCAGGCTGAACGAGCACTTTATCGACAATGCCGTTAAAGTGCACATTTGGATAACGGGTTACTGTCGTTTTCACCTTGCCGGTGAGAATAGTTGTTTCAGAGGCACCTGCCTGTGCACAAGAGAAAAACACAGCAACAGCTACAAACAGTATACTACGCAAGATAAAACTTTTTTTCATCAACATCCATCGGCTCATCTTTTCTGTATTACACAAAAAAGCATGCCGCCTCCGTATACCTTGCAAAAAAGCCGGGAACATTGCTCTCGGCTTTATTTTCCTACTCTGGGGAGAAGAGAGCCAGAACTTCCTCAAAAAGCAATCCGGCACTCATAAGAGAAAGGGACAATCCTCGCAGAGTCTACATCTGCGGACGTACCGACAAATCACCATTTTCATCAGGTTCAGGCAGTTTCATGGGCTTGGCATGGCCGATAGGCCTTTTGTCAGCCTTTTCATCTTTAGCGTCAGGGAAGACAGGCTTGTCGCCCTCTTCAATATGCGGCGGCAAGGCACCGCTACCTGATGAAGACACGTCATTGCCTCCGACAAATTCACTCATTTCCTTGTCAGGCAGCCCTAAGAAGCGCCTTTCCAGCTTGCCGGAAACGTACATCCAGTCAAGCTGAGCCAGACGGTACTTCAGCTCTGTATTGATATACTCAATCTGAGCCTCCACCATTTTACCCTGGCGTTCGGCAACCAGCGGTAGCTGTTCAAGACCGTTTTCAAAAGCGATTCTGACCTCGTCATACTGCATCTGGGCTGTCTTGTACCTGTTTGCGGCAAGTTTCAGGTTTGTCATAGCCAGAGACACGGCCTGCTCTGCCTGCAACCAGACATTCTGATATTCAAAACGCTTCTGGGCAAGAGAATGGAAGGCCTGGGCCTTAATCATGCGGGCTGCCTGTACACCGCGGTAGCGGCGTCCCCAGTCAATAAGCGGAAAATCAAAGGTAAAATGGGCAAACTGGTCATTGGGACCGCTTGCAGGCTGCGACTGTCCGCGCCCGGGATTCATATTAACTGCGATGCTCATGTTGGGCACATACTGCGCCCAGGCAAGCATGATGTTGTAATCGGTAAGCTTAATCTGAGTACGCAACAGCAAATTATCTTCAGAATCCAGCCAGCTGTTTTCCCAGCGCAGTTTTTTGCCGTCAAAGCCCTTCAGAATGTCATCAGCTTTGCTGACATCAACATTGAACTTCTGATGGGGATCGACACCTGCCAGCACCTTGAGATTTGTACGTTCGATGGTTTCTTCCATCTCTGACTTTTCAATGGCCAGTTCGGTTTCCCTTTCATGCTGCTTGGCAAAGCTTACTGCCGAGCCCTGATTGCCTTCTACAGATTCCACCTTCTGCCAGTATTCAGTCATTTCCCTAGCTACAGGCAAAAGACCTCTCTGCACTTCCAGACTTTGCTGCTGTGCCTGCAGCTTAAGATATGCCTGGGCAATTTCATAAATAGCCTTGCCAACTGCCTTTCTGTGCGTGGAAATCGCTATACCTGTCATCATGGACTGGGCCTTGATTTCAAAGTAGGTAGCAACAGGATTGGGGAACGGGGCGTAAAAACCTATTTCATACTGCGGACGGCCGTATTCTCCGTCTACATCCTTGGCATCACTGTTATAGTTGGTAATATTTTGCGAAATGGACAGGGAAAGATGCGGTTCCGGCAGGAACTTCCATATAGCTGACGTCTTGTCCAGGCGCTTGATTTCAATATCAACGACACTGTTGACCAGGGAAGGAGACTGTTGAATGGTAAGATAGATACAGTCCTCAAAACCAAATTTTTTATCAGGCTGATAGAGAGACGGCACAGCGGCATCATATCTTGCCTTGTTTTCAATGGGGATGCCTGGTGCTTCTTCCAGCCAGTGCTTGGCCGGCAGTTCAGGCGATTCCATGCCTGCCTTGTTTGAGGTACAGCCTCCTGCCACAAGCATAATCAGGGCAAGTGCTGCGGGAACAGTGCGTAAAGATGTATGGGATATCTTCATCAGCCCACCTGAAGAAAGAGAAAAAACACAGTAGTCAAAAAATTGTTTCCCTCAACTTACGCAAGGGCATTGTATTCAATATGCATTACAGCCAGCAGGCACTGCCCGCCGTCATTGGTTACCTGCGCATCGTAGCGCAACACCCTGTCCTGATCCCAGCTACGCTTGAGACTTAAAGTAAACGGCCCCTCACATGGTAGCCCGAAACGAACAAAGCCAACAAGCCCCGGAACTGCTTCACACAAGGTGCTGGGGGCATCAACACTTCTTGCCAGCTCAACAGCCTGAAGTATGGCCTCCAAAGCGCAGTTATACTGCCGTACAGAGCCTACAAAGCCTTCCTGGGAATCTGAACAGATTTTTTTATTATAGGCAGAAATATTGCTAAGAGCAAGGAAGGTCTCCTCGGCAAGAGACGCCACAAGCATGTGGCCAGGGCAGAGAGACGCTGAAGACAGGAAGCGACGTCCGGCTCCTGTGCCGGCTTTCTGGTAGAAGCCTGCTACATCAATGCTTTCTCCATCCTGCATGCCAGGTTCCTGCCATAGTTTGTCCACCTGCCGCTGATGCCCTGCCAGAACGACACAGCTCTCACAAAGGGGCGTGTAGTGATATGTTGTACGTCCCTGCCTGTTCATGTCACGCAGGCCGGCCTGCACACGGCACAGCCGGTTCATGCCGCCGTCGTTTTTCAGCCAGGGGCGGATATCCGTTGTCAATTGAGCCTCGCGCACAAGACCTTTGCGCAGTTCGCCAGCGGCCTGTATGCGGATATCGCTTATGCCTATGCAGCAAAGCCCCGGGGAAGCGAGAAGGCTTGCTTCGCACTGTGCCTCAAGAACCATCGACAATGGCAACGGCATCCAGCCATCGACATCCTTTGGAAGTCCGGACAGGGAAGGATATGCCTCAGGGGAAAACTGTGCGCCCCACAAAGAGCCATGAGACCGCCTGTCAGGCACATTTTTTCTCTCCGGAAAGACCATAGCAGAAATATCGGCATTATCCTGCAAAGGATGCTCTAACAAGCAGGCCTGATCATCCGGAAGCCAGTGCACGGTTCCTCTTCTGCCGGAACGGAGTTCCCTCAAAAGCAAATCCCCGCACTGCAAAGCCGTTGTCTCGTCAGCCAGGGACGAGTGCAGGACAATGTCCAGTACATAATCTTTCTTTTCGGCAAGCAACTGCCGGACTGCCGCATCAGCCCCAGATTCCGGCCCTGACTTAGGCTTTGACCTGTCAAAAAGCACAAGCAGGGGACTGTTTCCCTGAGAGAGGAGTTCCTGAATGGCTTCAGATTTTTTCTCGTCAAGAGCACCCTGCCACAAGACAAGCGCCGGTGCTTCATCTGCTCCCGTGCAAGGCGTGTTCTCAGAAACTGCAGAGCCCATGCGCACAATTTCGGCTTTTGTGGCAACCAGATTTTCATCAACTATGAAATGAAGGTGCAGGGAAGCCAGGGAACGGACAAGGCAGCCACACAGTCCGTCATCATCACCATGAACGACAACGACTGAAAAGGACAAATGAGGCCTGGACGGATCTTCGGCAATCTCGTCATACCGGTCTTCTTCCCTGCCGGGAAGGCAGCGGGCAAGGAAGGGGCGCTTGACCATACAGCCAAGAGCCGTATGCGAAGCAGATGATTCTTCCTGCACTGCATTGCCGCTGAAGACTTTTTCCAAATCGGCTATGGTTGACACATTGAGAAGGTCCTCAAATGCCACTTCCACGCCAAGAGCCTTTTGCGCTTCATCAATAAGGGACGGGAAATAGCTTGAGCGCATGTTCAGATCAAAACGCAGGTTCATGGAACCGTGCAGTTTTTCAGCCGGCATGCCGCAGGCTTTTGCCAGCAGTTCCCTGATCTCGGGGATGCCGATATTTTCCGTCTTGTCCTCTGCAGCCCTGTCCGCCTCTGTCTCCTGCATCGGTGGCCGAGGTGCTACTTCCGGCATGGGCTGCCAGTCCTGTGCAGCCTGGGCAATACACTTGTGGCTCAGCAGGCCCTGCGAATACAGCCTGGCCAGGGCCAGCCGCATGCTGTCGCGCTCCCTTCCGCGCAGGCTTGCCGCCTGGCAGAAAACATCCGGACTGATGGCTGACACCAGGCCACACAAGGTATCCTGCGGGCCCAGTTCCAGGAAATGCCTGATGCCGCGCTGCTCAATGATACCTTTGACACAGGGCAGCCAGTTCACCGTCTGCTCATCAAGATCCATAATGGCGGAACATATACCTTCCTGGGTCCTTGGATAGTCCTGGCCTGTCACGCAGCTGACCAGAGGCCTTTTAGACGGATACATGTCCAGCATGTTCAGGCGGCGCTGGTCCATATCCCTCAAAACACGCATGCTGGGATGATGGAAGGCCATGGCGATATTGAGAATAACAGCCGGAATACGCTGCTTGCGCAGATATTTGCGTGCTTCCTGCAATGTTTCCCTGGGACCTGACACGATAAACTGCTCAGGGGTGTTGTAATTGGATATATAGATGTCAGGCCATTGCTGCTGCAGATTTTTAATAACATCCAGCCCGGCATAAACGCCCATCATGCCCGTCTCGCGGCGCGATCTGGCTTCCAGCTCCGAAACATGCCTGGACCTTGTCTCCAGGATATACCAGCAGGTTTCAGGCGAGTAGACGCCGGCCAGGCAGAGCGCAATAAGCTCGCCCAGAGAATGACCGCAAATGCAGGAGGGATTAAGGCCGCGAGCCAGGAAGACGCTCCACTGGGCATATTCCACCAGGAACAGATAGGGCTGGGCCCACTGGGTCAGCCCGATGGTCTCTACGTCAGGCTCATCCATAAGGGCAAGGACATCCCAGTTGGTGCAGGCGGCCAGCCTGTCCATGGCTGCCCTGGCCTCAGGGAAATAATCGTAGAGTTCCCGCCCCATGCCAGGCCAGATAGAACCCTGGCCGCAGCACATCACGCACAAAGGAGGAGTCTTGTCCTGGTCTTTTGCAAGGAAAATCCCGTTTTCTGCCAGGCTCTTCAGATCGTCTTCGCCAGGCAGTACTGTCAAAGGGAGCTGTTTTTCCCAGCCGTCACTGACAGCGCCCATGTGCCAGCGGCCGTCCGCCTGTGCAAATTCTGTATACCAGACCTGATCCAGCGACACACAGCTGCGTGAACATGGCTTTTGCATACCATCTGTCACCTTACTCTCCATCGGGGATCCTCCTTATGGTCCATGAAAAATACAGCGCAAGCTTTTATGCGGACTGTCCGTGCCGGCATATCCGTTATTAAAGACAGACAGTATACCACAAACTGCCAGCACTGCCCAGATACCACAAGTCGCCTGATTTAGCTATTTTTCCTGCCGTCTGAAAAGCCGAAGGTTTGCATTTTTGCACTGCTGTCCTGAAATTCCAGCGAAAAGATCAGGCAACCGGCCGCAGACAATCTCTTTATGCTCCTTGCCAGGCAAAGACATGACAGGAAAGATGATGTCCCATCACAGGGTACCTCTGCCACGTTGCAGGCACCTTATCAGGCATATGCGGCAATTCGCCCAGACTTGCCTTGCCTGTTTTTCACGTGTATATAAGAAACGTTTATCTTAGGATATTTAGGCTACACTCACTGTTTCGAGGACAATACATTTTACTATTATCCTCTTTTTCCAAGGAAACGTGATGAACAACACCCCCACAAATACTTCTCCTGCTGATGCGCAGGAGACAAAAAGCAATTATTCAAAGGTCCGCTCCAAGCTGGCCTTTGACAGACTTGTCGCTCTTGGCGAGAAGATGGGCATGGAAAGCCCTCTTTTCCTGAATGCCGACAGGGCCGCAAAAGCGACCATACATATCAAAGGCAAAGACTATATCAACTTCTCCACCTACGATTATCTGGATATCAACACTCATCCGGAAATCACCAGAGAAGTAACAAAGGCTGCTGAAATTTTCGGCACCTCTGCCGGAGCCAGCCGTCTGGTCGGCGGCGAGCGTTCTCCGCACAGGGTGCTGGAAAAAGCCATAGCCAACTTCCTGGGAACAGAAGACTGCATTGTCTATGTCAGCGGCCATGCGACCAACGTTTCCACACTGGGCTTTTTGTTCGGCAAAAGCGACCTTATTCTCTACGATCAGCTGGCACACAACTCCCTTTCCCAGGGAGCACGCCTTGCCGGATCAGCCCGCTTTGCCTATGCACACAACAACTGCGATGACCTAGAAAGGCTGCTCAAGGCCAAGCGTAGCGAATACAAGCGTTGCGTTATTGTAACCGAAGGCCTTTTCAGCATGGACGGCAACATCCCCGACCTGCCGCGCATCGTTCAGCTCAAAAAGGAATACGACTGCATGCTGATGGTAGATGAAGCACATTCCTTCGGAACCATTGGCGAGCATGGCGGCGGTGTACGCGAATATTTCAATCTTCAGCCTACAGACATTGACCTGTGGATGAGTACGCTCTCCAAGACGCTCTGTGGCTGTGGCGGCTATATTGCCGGCCAGAAAGAGCTTATAGACCACTTGAAGCACGGCTCTCCGGGCTTTGTGTTCAGCGTGGGCCTGAGCCCTGTCCTGGCAGTTGCAAGCCTCAAGGCCCTGGAAATTCTCCAGCGCGAGCCTGAGCGTGTCAAAAAGTTGCAGCATATATCCCAGTACTTTTTGTCCTACGCCAAAAGCAAAGGCCTGGATACCGGCGAATCCCAGGGATACGCAATCATTCCCGTCATTACCGGCGAGTCCATGTTTACAGGATTCCTGGCCACCCAGCTTTTCAGCCGCGGCATCTACGTCATGCCCATCACCTTCCCTGCTGTCAAAGAAGGCGAAGCCCGCCTGCGCTTCTTCCTGTCCGCCTGCCAGACAGAAGAAAATGTGCGCAAGACCATCGACGCCATTGTCGAGGAAATCCCCAATGCCCAGGCCATTGTGGACAAGTATCGTAGCGAACATCCCGACAGCACCAGCTATTAAGTCTTTACAGGAGCCGAGTATTGAGCAAAAAGCACGTTTTTTTGTGCTTGTCCCTTGATGTCGAGGAAGAAGGCCTCTTCCGTTCAAGCTATGCTCTTTCAGCTACTCCGGTGAGCAATCTTCAGCATTTAAGAAGGCTGCGCCCCCTCTGCGAACTGGGAGCGCAGCCTACGCTTTTTTGTGCCCATGCTGTTCTGAAAGACGATACGGCCTGGCGCCATATTGAAGAATTTGCCAGGGAGCACACGCTTGAAATCGGTGCCCACATGCACCACTGGAATACGCCGCCGCTACAGTACAAACCAGGGACCGGCCATGTGACCAGCGTGCCTTCAGCACAGCTGTCTGACGATGTTTTTTCAGCCAAGCTGGAAAGCATCCTTGAGCTGTGCGAGGAAAGGACAGGCAGACGCCCTGTTTCCTTCCGCATGGGACGCTGGGATCTGCATGCAAGGCACTGGCCCCTCCTGGCAAAGGCAGGCATTGCCTGTGATGCCTCTGTACGCCCCCTGCATATGGGAAGCACCCCGTTGCATGGTCCTGACCACTATACAGCACCGCAGACAACGCCATATACAGTCAGGACTGAGTACGGTTCCGTCTTTGAGGTTCCACTTACAGTCACGCCGCTCTCCCCGATCATAAGCCGTAGCATCCTGAAATTTGGCAATATAAAGATTGCCTCATCCCTGCAGCACTGGGGAGCCCTGGCCCTTCTGCCTGTCTACCACCCGCTCTGGGCCATGAAGGCAGTAACAAGCCTCTCCATAGCAAGAGGCAATGACGTTTTATCCCTCACCTGGCATTCATCGGAAATGATGCCGGGCGGCAATCCCCACATGCCTGACGAAAAGTCCATTGATGCCTTTATGTCCAAATGCCAGTCCTATCTTGTCTGGCTTACGGACACCTATGACGTCACCTTCGTCACTATGGACGGCCTCAGGCAGACAAAGGAAGCTTCCTGCCCTGTGCTCAGCCAAACTGGCTGCGACTGGACCTGTCCTGCCCCGCAAATAGAACAGTAAACGGGTACTGCCCCAATGACCGCATCTGAAAAAACAGCCATGACCGAACACATAACTGGCAAAGACCTGCCCAGGGTCGCTGTCATCCTCCTGTGGTATCCCCTTTTCACCCAGCCATTCATCTTCCGGGATGTACAGGGACTGAGGGCACATCTTCCGACAGACGTCTATACGCTCTACGGACTGAACCTGCGCATGTGCTCAAAGGAGATGAAGGCGCAGGCATCAACCGCATCAAGGCTTGGCGTGCGCGCCCTGCCGGCCATTCTGTTTTCGGCGCTGAAATTTTTCCTTAAAAGCCCCAAACGCTTCTGCCAGCTTTTCAGGGACAATGTCTGCCGGCCATGGGCAAACCTGGAAATTCTTGGGGAAAACCTGTGGGCTTTTTTTTGCGGCCTCCATCTGGCCCCTATCCTGAAGGCCAGAGGCACTGACTATACCTATGCTCCCTGGCCCAGGGGCACGACCACCTGCGCCAGAACTGTTTTTGCTGTGGCAGGCATACCCTATATCACCTGCGTGCGCGCCAACAACCTTCTGCCCGCTGATCCGGATCTTGCCGACAAAATGCGCCAGGCAAGCCTTGTCCGTACCAACAATAAGGCAGATGAAAAACGCATCCATGCCATTACCCCCGATACAAGGGTAGATGTTATTTACAACTGCCTGACCCTGCATGTGGACAGCCTTGCCCCTGTCAGGATGGAAAAGCCTGTACAGATTCTTGCCTGCGGCCGTTTTGATATCACCAAGGGCTTTGACATTCTCATGAAGGCCTGCGGCATACTGCATGAGCAGAATATACCGTTCCATCTCACACTCGCCGGCGGCGGCGGAAAGATGATGGGGCTTGGAGGCATGGATGCCACCATCCATGATCTGTGCACAAAGCTCGGGCTGGATGACCACGTCTCTTTCCCGGGCCTTGTCTCCCACGATGCCTTTCCTGACATGCTCAAGTCCCACGACATCTTTGTGGCTCCATGCGTGGTGGCAAAGGACGGCCAGTGTGACGGCATCCCCAACACGCTTATTGAAGCCATGAGTTTCGGGCTGCCTGTCGTAGCCAGCGACGTCAATGCCATACCGGAGATTGTCCGGAACGAAGAGACCGGACTGCTTGTTCCCCAGAGGGATCCCGAAGCTCTGGCAAAGGCTATAGCCAGGCTTGTTCATGAAGCAGATTTTGCCAGAACCTGCGGACAGAACGGAGCCAGGCTGGCAAGGGAACTTTTTTCACCTGAACAAAACGGCGCCCTGCTTGCCAACCTCTTTGTGCAGGAATTCAGGCGCAGCGGAGATGCATCATGTGCGGAATAGCCGGCATTGCCTCACTTAATCCAGCTGACTCCCTGCCAGATGGTATTGCCAGTATCGTGACGGCCATGACGGATGCCATGGCTTACCGCGGTCCCAACGGAAGCGGCACCGAACTTACCCCAAGCGTATGCCTGGGACACAGACGCCTCTCCATCATCGACCTTTCCGGCGGGGCCCAGCCCATGTGGGATGCTTCAGGATCTGTCTGCGTCACCTTCAACGGTGAAATATACAACTTCCCTGAAACACGCAGGGAGCTTGAGTCCAGAGGTGCCGTATTCCGGACAAATTCAGACACGGAAGTCATTCTGGAAAGCTACAAGGCCTGGGGAGCGGACTGTCTGAAGCATCTTGACGGCATGTTTGCCTTTGTCCTCTGGGATGCTGCAAAGCAGAGGCTTTTTGGCGCCAGGGACCGCTTTGGCAAAAAGCCCTTTTTCTATACCATCCAGAACGGCCGCTTCCACTTTGCTTCAGAGCTGTCCTGCCTGAAAAAGATACCGGATCTTTCATTCACCATGGATGATACGGCCCTGATGCGCTATCTGGCCTATCAGTATGTGCCCTGCCCTCAGACCATGTTCAAAGAAGTCGTGCAGCTTGCGCCTGCCCATGGCTTTATTCTGGAAAACGGCCAGTTCAAAACTTTCAGGTACTGGGAACTGCCTGTGTGCTCCTCAGGGCCTGTCGATGAAAAGGAAGCCTGCGAGGAGCTTGAGAGGCTCATGCGCAATGCCGTCAAAAGCCGCATGATCTCCGATGTGCCCTTAGGAGTCTTCCTTTCTGGCGGCATTGACTCAAGCATAGTCACAGGCCTTATGGCCGGCTATTCCGAGACACCGGTCAAATCCTTTTCCATAGGCTTTGAAGAAGCCAGCTACGACGAAAGCAGCTATGCCCGCATTGTGTCAGAGGCATTCTCTACCAGCCACACTGAACGGGTGCTCAGGGCTGAGGAATGCGCCGGTCTGCTGCCCGACATCGTAAGTTCCATGGACGTTCCCATGGCCGATGCCTCAGTTGCCCCGCAATGGCTTCTGGCAAAGACCACCAGGGAGCATGTTACCGTAGCCCTTGGCGGCGACGGTTCTGACGAGCTGTGGTGCGGCTATGAGCATTACATAGGCTTTGACCTGGCTGAACGCTATAACAAAGTCCCCGGCTTTTTGCGCCGCGGCCTGATTGAGCCGATCTGCCATCATCTGCCTGCTTCCTCAGGCTATATCAATCCCCGGCTTGCCACAGAGACCTTTTTAAGAGCGGCAGCCCAGCCTGCCTGGCTGCGCATACAGTCCATGCTGACGGCCTGTTCCCCTGAAATGCAGCAGGAGCTACTCGCACTGGAAGACAAAACATTCCTGGGAAAGGAACAGCTCTATGCCCCGACGCGCGAAGCCTATTATCAATGGCCTGAAGCCTGCGGGCTGGACAGGGCAAGCAATACCTATGTCCGTGGCTTTATGCTGGACGATATTCTGGTCAAGGTTGACCGCTGCTCCATGCTCAATTCCCTTGAAGTCAGGGCGCCCTTCCTTGATACAAAGGTGGCAGAATTTACAGCCAGGCTCCCCATGTCCTGCAAGCTTAAAGGCTTCAAGCGCAAGTACCTGCTGAAAAAAGCCTTTGCCAGCCTTCTGCCCGACAAAATACTTAACCGCAACAAGCGCGGCTTCCAGATTCCCGTGGCCCAGTGGCTGCGCGGCCGGCTACGCCCTCTCATGGAAGATCTCTTCAGTGCGGAGTCTATAGAGGCACAGGGCTTTTTCAATCCTTCCGTACTGCGCAGGATGATGGATGACCACTTTTCCGGGCGCAAAGATCTGCGTGTCCCCTTGTGGACGCTCATGGTCTTCCAGCTCTGGTGGCGCAACAACGCAAAATAAGACGAACCTGAAGCCGTGCCGTTTTCCGTGGCACGGCTTTGTTGTTTTCTCCAATACCCGGTTGAAATCAGTGCCGAAGGCATTATCTCAATCGTATACCTGCCTTGTGCAGAACATCCGTACACAAAACAGCCCTTCTTAGCGAGGACAAAAATGACCAGCCAGATAAAAACCATGCTGCTCCTGGCAGCCCTTTCCGCCATTATCATCGTTATTGGCGGTCTCTTAGGCGGACGCGGAGGCATAATCATTGCCTTTGCTTTCGCGCTCATCATGAATGTCGGCAGCTACTGGTACTCGGACGGCATAGTACTCAGAATGTACAATGCCCGCGAGGTCAGCCCTGCCGAAGCCCCCATGCTCCACCAGATTGTCGAGGAACTGGCCCGCAATGCTGGTATCCCCAAACCCAGGGTCTGCGTTGTTCCTGAACAGGCTCCCAATGCCTTTGCCACCGGACGCGATCCGGAACACGCTGTTGTCGCCTGCACCGAAGGCATATTGCAGATTCTCACGCCCAGGGAGCTGAGAGGCGTCCTGGCCCATGAAATTGCCCATATCGCCCACAGGGACATCCTTATCCAGACAGTAGCCTCAGTCCTTGGCAGCACCATCGTCATGCTGGCCAACATGATGCAGTTTGCCGCTATATTCGGCGGCTCAAGGGATGATGAAGGCGGACACACTTCCCCGCTTGCGGCCCTGCTTTTGGCTATACTGGCACCCATTGCGGCCTCTATCATCCAGATGGCCATCTCCCGTTCAAGGGAATACCTTGCTGACGACGGAGGTGCCCAGTTCAGCCGGGATCCTCTGGCCCTGGCCGGCGCCCTGAACAAGCTTCAGATGGCGTCACAGCAGATTCCCATGCAGCATGGCAATGCGACTACGTCAAACCTCTTTATTGTTGCGCCGCTTTTCGGCGGCAGCATGAGCAATCTTTTCAGCACGCATCCCCCCATTGAAGAGCGTATCAGCCGCCTTCAGCAGATGGCAGGACAGACAGGCAGTACAAATCCCTTCTCCGGCCAGGGGCATTCTGCCTCCTCTTCCTTTGGCGGCAGCAGTTCTCCCGATTCTTCTTTTAAGCCAGGACAGAAGAATCATTTCGGAGATCTGTAATGCACAATTTCCGAACAAGCTTCCCTTCCGCTTTCAGAACGCTGATCCTTTCCTGCTTTGCCCTGGGCCTTAGTGCCTGTGCAGGCATGCACGCAAAAGACGTACCCGAACCCAAAGCTCCTGTGCAGCACTGCGACAAGCTCTACACCTACGCTCCCGGCTTTCTCATGATAGATGTTGCAGCAGGGTCTGATGTTATCCTGATGCCCAAAACCAGACAGTTTCCTGTTTTCTGCTCCGCAAAGGAAGCAAGGGAGCATCTTCGCTCCAAAATCTCCTCTCACCAAATGCCGGACGGAGACTGGGGCATATACGCCCTCAATGGCGGCACGGAGCTTGCCATGGAAACGCCTGAAGGCCAATTGCTGCTGGCAAAGGATGCAAAGCTTTCCGAATGGATAGAGAAGCCGGATTTTGCTTCCAGATAGCTGCAACAAACTGTAGCGTCCTCTCTTGCACTTTTTGTCCTGGTGATTAGTTTTCCTCCATAAGGTTGCGACAGCAAACCAGATAAAAAGCCAATAAACGTCGGACGTGTATGTCCCGGAGGAATATCAATGGCTGAAGAAAAGAAAACTTGCGAATTTCGTGCCGAGGTACGCAAGGTTCTGCAGATTCTGACCAACTCTCTCTATACCAACAAAGAGATCTTTCTGCGCGAGCTCATCAGCAACGCATCTGATGCCCTAGACAAGGTGCGCTTTCGCCAGAACAGCGGTGATACGCCCATTGAGCCCGATCTGCCCATGGAAATCCGCATCAAGCTGGACAAAGACAACAAGCAGCTCACCATTGCCGATACCGGCATTGGCATGACAGAGCAGGAATTGGGCGACAATCTGGGTATTATTGCCCGTTCAGGCTCCGAAGACTTTCTGGCAGAGCTCGCAAAACATGCAGCCGATGCTGAAAAGGGCGAAGGCAAGCCTGCCGATGCCAGCCAGATTATCGGCCATTTCGGCGTGGGATTCTACTCAGTCTTCATGATAGCCAGCAAGGTCGAGGTGTACTCAAAGCCGGCCTTTGGCGAAGGCTCTGTCCATGTCTGGGAAAGCGACGGCTTAGGAACCTATACGGTTTCAGCATCTGAAGCTTCAGAGCCTGTCCGCGGCACCAAAATCGTTATCCACTTAAAGGACGACGCTCTGGAATACGCTGAAAAATACCGTGTGGAAGGCGTCATCCGCAAGCACTCAGGCTTCATTCCCTTCCCTGTCTTTGTCGATGACGAAAAGGTCAATACCCAGCCTGCGCTGTGGCGCGAACCCAAGAGCCAGATTACGGACGATCAGTACAAGGAGTTCTACAAATCCTTTACCTATGACTCCAAGGATCCCCTGGACTGGCTGCATATCAGCGTTGACCTGCCCGTGCAGTTCCAGGCCCTTCTCTACATCCCGGATGAAAAGCAGGACATGCGCCTGCGCGAGGAAGAGTACTGGGGGCTTGATCTATACAGCAACCGTGTGCTGATCCAGCACAAGAACAAGGATCTCATCCCCATTCACATGGGCTTCTTCAAGGGCATTGTTGATACTGAGGACCTGCCTCTCAATATCTCAAGAGAAACCTTGCAGGAAAACCGCGTCCTGCGCAAAATCAACCAGACAATCGTCAAGCAGACCCTGACGCACCTGGAAAAGATGGCTGCCGATGATCCGGAAAAATACAAAAAATTCTGGAACAACCACGGCACCTTCCTCAAGTTCGGCCTGCAGCAGGACTTCATGAACCGTGATCGCCTGCTGGCCCTTTTGCGCTTCAATTCCTCCGCTTCCGACAATAATGAGGAAAACACAAGCCTTGACGACTACATGAAGCGCGGCCTTGAAGGCCAGAAGACCATCTGGTTTGTGACAGCCCCCAACCGCGAGGCTGCCAAAATCAATCCCTACATGGACCGCTTCCGCAAAAAGGGCATCGAGGTGCTCTTCTTCTATGAAGCCCTTGATGAATTTGTGATGGACGGCCAGGGCAAGTACAAGGAATGGGAGATCAAGTCCATCGAGAAAGCTGAAGACAAGGAACTTGAGGCCTTTGCAGACAAGGAAGACGCTGCGCCCAAGGCTGCCCCCCTGTCCCAAGAAGATGAAAAGAGCTTCTCCGACCTGCTGTCCAAAATGAAGGCAGTGCTTGACGGCAAGGTCAAGGACGTCATTGTTTCCAGCAAGCTGGCAGACAGCCCGGCCGTCCTTTCCTCTGAAGACGGCATGACCTCGGCCATGGACAAGTTCATGCGCCACATGGGCAAGGACAACACCATCCCGGTGAAGACCCTTGAGGTCAACCGCGAGCATCCGCTCCTGCGCTCCATGCTCCGCATCTACAAGGCAGACGCAGACGACGCCATCCTGGGCAATCTCATCAATGGTCTTTTTGACTCAGCCCAGCTCATGGACGGCTTTATCCGCGATCCCCAGGAACTGTCTTCAAGGAACAGCAAGCTGCTTGAGCAGTCTGCCGCCTGGTATACGGAAGTGCGCAAAATCTAAATAGCACTACATACAGGACAAGCTTCTGATGCCTGACCTGGGCCTGAACAGTACAAGGCCTCCGGATATCCGGAGGCCTTTCTTTATTCCGCAGAGGTCAGGCAGAGATAGCTGTATTCTTCCACTATCTGCACAATCTGTCCCAGGATGCCGTTTCCCTGCATGGGATGTCCGAAAAGGCGGTCCCTCTCATGCGCCAGGCTCTTTTTGTCCAGTGCCGAAGGCATAAAGTCATTCAGGGAATGGGCCAGGCGCTGTGCCAGAAGATAGCCCTCTGCCCCCATAAAAAACGCCCCGCACAATTCCCTGAGCAATGGGTCCTTTTCCTGCCAGAAGGCAAGGGCCTTTGCTGTCGGCTCCAGGGAGCAGGCTACGCTGACGCAGGCAAGCAGGTTGTTGCAAAGGCTCCCCGGCAGGCCCGGCTTCCAGCCGATAAGCCAGGAAGTCCTTGGGAAAAAGAGACGCTGTTCCATCCCCAGGGCAATGACCTCGCGGGTGTTTTCTGCCATGGCACGCAGGGACTGCGGAACCGATCTGGACATGGTGCTGACAGGGGCATTGATATCCCAGCCTGAGACAATGCCTGCCTTGGCGCGCACTCCTGTCAGCTTGTGCAGAATATGGATGAACCAGCAGTTGGCATCGGGGCTTTCCGGGGTTTCAAGATGCGAATAGCTCAGGACGTATTCGCCCCTGCCGTACTGCCCGTGGACGATAATTTCCTCGCCGTTCAGGAAATCGGCTGTCAGGTTGAGCCCGTAGCGGCTTTTCCATTCCCTGAATATGTGAATGGGCACGGTTTCCAGGGCAATGTCGCCTATGCAGAAATCCTTGTCCGGCCCGTGGTATCTGGCAAGAACTTCCACCTCTCCGCCGCAGTTGCTGAAACGGCCCGGCCACCATACAGGCAGTGAAGGCCTTGCCCCCTGCCAGTCAGGCGTAAGGCTGTTTGCCACAGGATCAACAAGCGTATAGCCTGAAATGAGATGCAATATCCTTTGCGGGTACTCTGCGCGCTTCCAGGGGCAGAGGCCTATGCCGCGGCTGTGCGAAAGAGCCAGCCCTGCCCCGCCGCAGAAACCAAGATAGCGGCCGCCCTGCTTAAGAAAGGTGCGGATGTTTTCCCTGCCGCCGGCACCGAGAGACTCGCTTTTCGGGGCGGCAGGACCTCCTGGCACAAGAAGCAGGCTGAAGGCATTCCCACCGTCTCCTGTCTTGCGAAAAAGAGCCCCTTGGGCTATTTCTGAACCTTTCAGGAGCTGAATGGGGAAACCAAGGCTCCACAGACTGCGTAAGGCCATGAATCCCCATATATGGGATGAATCCCACAGCATGGCTATTGGCGGCATGGTAGTAAGCATAAAGCATACTATCCCCGACTTTGATGGAGAAAGCAAGATGTCAGATACACTTCCCAAGGGCTATGAGCCCTGCGAGGTTGAGGCCAAATGGCGCACACGCTGGAAGGAGCAGAAAACGTTTACGCCCGACCCCAAGGATCCCGGTGATGCCTACTGCATAGTCATCCCGCCTCCGAACGTAACGGGTGCCCTTCACATAGGCCATGCCCTCAATCTGACGCTTATTGACTCCCTCTGCCGACACTACCGCCAGAAAGGACGCAACGTGCTCTGGGTGCCGGGTACGGACCACGCCGGCATTGCCACCCAGAACGTGGTCGAGCGCATGCTGGCCAAGGAAGGCCTGCGCAGGCAGGATCTGGGACGCGAGAAATTCATTGAACGTGTGTGGCAGTGGCGCGAGGAATACGGGCACAGAATCCTGAACCAGATTGATTCCTTAGGCTGCTCCGTTGACTGGACACGCCTGCGCTTCACCCTGGACGAGGGCCTGTCTAAAGCCGTGCGCAAGGTCTTTGTCCAGCTCTATAATGAAGGCCTTATTTACCGAGGCAAGTACATCATCAACTGGTGCTCCCGCTGCCATACGGCCCTGGCCGATGACGAGGTCGAGCATACCGATGAAAAGGGCAGCCTCTGGAAAATCCGCTATCATATAGAAGGATCCGACGAGAGCATTGTCATAGCCACAACCAGGCCAGAGACCATCCCCGGCGACACTGCTGTCTGTGTTCATCCCGATGACGAGCGCTATACCCATCTCATAGGCAAAACAGCCATTCTGCCCATACTGGGACGCAGGCTGCCCATTATTGCCGACAAGTACGTGGACATGACCTTCGGCACCGGCGCCCTCAAGGTTACGCCCTGCCATGACCATAACGACTGGGCCCTGGGCAAGAACCACGATCTGGAATTCATACAGGTTATTGATGAAAACGGCATCATGAAGGAAGAGGCCGGCAAGTATGCCGGCATGACCAAGAAGGAATGCCGTGAAGCCATTGTGGCAGACATTGATGCCTTAGGCGACCTGGTTGCCGTGGAAGATCTCGCCCATTCCGTCGGCCACTGCTACCGTTGCCACACCGTGGTCGAGCCCCATGTCTCGGAGCAGTGGTTTGTTGCCACCTCAAAGCTGGCACCAAGGGCAAAGAGCGCCATGCCCGAACGCACAAGGCTCATGCCGGAAACATGGCTCAAGACCTACTACCACTGGCTCGACAACATGCGCGACTGGTGCATCAGCCGCCAGATCTGGTGGGGACACCGCATCCCGGCCTGGCAGTGCGAAAACGGCCATACCATTGTGGCAGAAACGGATCCCACAGTCTGCCCCGAATGCGGATCAGTGCATCTTACCCAGGATGAGGACGTGCTGGACACCTGGTTCTCCTCGGCTCTCTGGCCCTTCTCCACGCTGGGCTGGCCCGACAAGACCGAGGATCTGAAGAAGTGGTATCCCACCTCAGTCCTGGTCACAGGCTTTGACATCCTCTTCTTCTGGGTGGCGCGCATGATGATCATGGGCGAGCACTTCATGGGAGAGGTACCCTTCAAGGATGTGTACCTGCACGCGCTGGTTCGCGATGCCACGGGCCGCAAGATGTCCAAGTCCACGGGCAACGTTATCGACCCAGTGAAAATGATTGAGGCCTACGGCTGTGACTCCCTGCGCTTTACGCTGACGGCATTTGCCGCCATGGGACGAGACATCAAGCTCTCAGAGGAACGCATCGAGGGCTACAGGCATTTTGTCAACAAGCTGTGGAACTCAGCCCGCTTCACCCTGATGAACCTGGACGACACCGCTCCTGCCCCTGTGGATCTTGGCAACGTGCAGGGCCTGCATAACCGCTGGATATTGCACCGCCTTGAGATGCTGAAGAGCGACATGGACAGCGCTTTTGACGAGTACCGTTTCAACGACGTGGCCCAGGGCGGTTACAAGTTCCTCTGGAACGAGTTCTGCGACTGGTACCTGGAACTGGTAAAGACGGACATGCAGAACGAGGATACCAAGAAGGAATCCCAGTATGTCCTCTACACAGTCCTCAAGGAAATCCTGCTGCTCCTGCATCCGGTCATGCCCTTTGTCACGGCTGAAATCTGGCAGGCACTGCCTGGTCATGCTAACGAGGACATTGCCACCCTGCCCTATCCCGAAATGCGTCCTGACTGCGTAAAGCCGGACGATGCGGAAAGGATGGAATTTTTGCAGAACGTCATCGTGGCAGTACGCACCATCAAGGCCGAGCTCGGCATTGCTCCCGGGCACAAGGTTTCCCTGAAACTGCATCCTGCAAGCGAGGAGCAAAGCGCCCTTCTTGAAGCAAGCCGTGCTGTGATTGCCAGCCTGGCCAGGCTTGAAGACATGGAAATCGGTCTGGCCATTAAGGCGCCCAAGGCCTCGGCAAGCTCCGTGGTACAGGGCTGCCAGATCATCGTGCCCCTCAAGGGCAACGTGGATCTGCAAAGCGAGGTTGCCCGCCTGGACAAGGAACTTGGCAAGACAGAAGCCGCCCTGCAGGTGGTGGCAAAGAAGCTTTCCAATGAAAACTTCGTGTCCCGTGCCAAGCCAGAAATTGTCCAGCAGGAACGCGAGCGTGAAGCCGTGCTCAAGGACAACCTGGCAAAGCTTAAGGCTCTGAAGGAACGCTTCACTGAAGTGCTCAACAGCACTGACGAATAGTCCGGCTGGCATTTCCCTGCATTTTTCAATCAAAAGTTCTGAGGCATCCCGGATCCATGCCACACAGGCAGGGTCCGGCTGCCTTCTTTAACGGAGGAGCCATGTCCGTCATCATTGGCTATATTTCTGGCGAGGAACAAAGGCTGACCCTGGTCAACGGCCTTATCCATATCAACGATGAGCCGCAGCCCATCAAAAATGTCACCCAGGAAGAAATCGACGCCTTTGCCCAGGCCCTTGAAGCTGCGCCCGAAGGTGACCCGGAAGGTCAGGAAGCCTACCGCAACAGCAAGCGCATAGCCTTCCTGGTGGAGCTTCTGAGCAGGACGTTCGGCGACGAATGCTCCGACATGCTTGAACACATGATCGGCAACCTGCATTACAGGGTTCTGACCTATCTTGGAGAAACAGACGGCCTTGACGAATACGTTGAGACAAAGCTCTCCAAAAGGCATGGCCATGAACATGAGCATCACCACCACCATGAACATGACGACGGCTGCTCATGCTGCCATCACGACCATTAAGAAGCAGGCAGGCAGCATGGCCAGCCTGCGGAGCTGTGCCGAAAAACGCCTTGACAAAGGCGGAAGAGTTCAGTACAGGTCCATTCCTTACACGAGGGGGTAAACCCCTCTCTTCTTTTGTGCCCCTCATCAGGGGCTGATCCACAACTTGGAGGAAGAATGCCTACCATCAACCAGCTCATCCGCATTGAGCGCAAGGAAACGGTGAAGCACAAAAAGACGCCCGCCCTGCATTCCTGCCCTCAGCGCCGTGGCGTGTGCACCCGTGTGTACACAACCACCCCTAAGAAGCCTAACTCAGCCCTGCGTAAGGTTGCCCGTGTGCGCCTCACCAACGGACTCGAAGTCACCGCCTACATTCCTGGTGAAGGCCACAACCTGCAGGAACACAGCGTTGTCCTCATCCGTGGCGGCCGTGTAAAGGACCTTCCCGGTGTCCGTTACCACATCATCCGCGGCACCCTCGACACCTCCGGTGTCTCCGATCGCCGCAAGAGCCGTTCCAAGTACGGTGCCAAGCGTCCCAAGTAGTTCTTTTTATTAAAGACTGACTTTTTCTTACATCAGCTTTCGTATAGGCGTTTGTCATGCAACGCACCAGGCTGCCTCAAGGCGCCGGGCGCTGCGGGGCTGATGACGCCCTGGAAAGCATCCATTTCAAGGAGAAAACCATGCCCCGTAAAGGTCCCGTTCCCAAGCGTGAAGTTCTGCCCGATCCTTTGTACGGCAGCAAGCTTGTTACCAAATTTGTGAACCGTCTGATGTACGATGGCAAGAAGGGCGCTGCCGAAAAAATCTTCTATACCTCCGTACAGACCCTGGCTGAAAAAACCGGTGAAGACGCCATGAAAGCCTTTGAAAAGGCTCTCGACAACGTGAAGCCCCGCCTTGAGGTCAAGTCCCGCCGCGTGGGCGGTGCCACCTACCAGGTGCCCATGGAAGTGCGTCCCGACCGCCAGCTGTCCCTGTCCATCAGATGGATCATCAACTACGCCCGTTCCCGTGGTGAAAAAGGCATGGACGCCAAGTTGTCCGCCGAGCTCCTGGATGCCTACAACGGTCGCGGCGGTGCAGTGAAGAAGCGTGAAGACACGCACCGCATGGCTGAAGCCAACAAGGCCTTCGCCCACTACCGCTGGTAAACCATTCACAAGAGTGCTGTAAAAGTGCAAGAAAACAAAGCTGTGTCCCCTTAAGGACACAGCTTTGTTGACAGCATACAGGCATCCATCTGGAGGATATCTCGTGTCCCGCTCCGTATCAATTGAAAAAGAACGCAATATCGGCATCATGGCCCATATCGATGCCGGCAAGACAACAACCACAGAACGTATTCTGTTCTACACAGGCGTCAACCACAAAATCGGCGAAACTCACGACGGTGAGTCCACCATGGACTGGATGGAGCAGGAGCAGGAACGCGGCATCACCATTACGTCTGCCGCCACAACCTGTTTCTGGAAAGACTGCCGCATCAACATCATCGACACCCCCGGCCACGTGGACTTCACCATCGAAGTTGAACGTTCCCTGCGCGTGCTTGACGGCGCCGTGTGCGTCTTCGACGCAGTTGCCGGCGTTGAGCCCCAGTCCGAAACCGTGTGGCGCCAGGCCGACACCTACAATGTTCCCCGCATCTGCTTTGTCAACAAGATGGACCGTATCGGCGCCAACTTTGAGCGTTGCGTGCAGATGATCCATGACCGCCTGGGAGCCACACCCGTGCCGCTGCAGCTGCCTATCGGCGCTGAAGACAAATTTGAAGGCGTTGTGGACCTTATCCGCGGCAAGGCCCTGACCTTTGACAAGGCCACCAAGGGCACCGAAGTTGTTGCGAATCCCATTCCGGCAGACATGCAGGCAGCTTACGAGGAAGCCCGCCACCACATGCTGGAATCCGTGGCCGAAGAAGACGAAGAACTGCTTGAGAAATATCTCGGCGGCGAAGAGCTGACAGAAGAAGAAATCGTCTCCTGCCTCCGCAAGGCCACCATCAGGCGTTCCGTTGTGCCTGTCCTCTGCGGCACAGCCTTCCGCAACAAGGGCGTGCAGCCCCTGCTCGACGCCATTGTTGACTACCTGCCCAGCCCTGTCGATATTCCTCCGGTCAAGGGACACGATCCCGATGACGAAGAGAAGACAACAGACTGTCACTGCACCGACACAGAGCCTCTGTGCGGCATGGTCTTCAAGCTGTTCTCCGACCCCTTCATCGGCCATCTTTCCTTCTTCCGCATTTATTCCGGCTACCTGGAATCCGGTATGACCGTGCTCAATGCCAACAATGGCAAGCGTGAGCGCGTGGGCCGTATCCTGAAGATGCACGCCAACAAGCGCGAGGACATCAAGTGGGCCGGCGCTGGTGACATCGTGGCCCTGGTCGGCCTGAAGAACTGCTCCACCGGTGACACCCTGTGCGACGAAAAGCGTATCGTCAAGCTGGAATCCCTGCACATTCCGGATCCCGTCATCGAAGTCGCCATCGAGCCCAAGACCAAGAGCGACCGTGACGCCCTGTCCGCAGCCCTCAACAAGCTGGCCAAGGAAGATCCTTCCTTCCGCGTGAAGGGCGACGAGGAAACAGGCCAGACCCTGATTGCCGGCATGGGCGAGCTCCATCTGGAAATCATCGTTGACCGCCTGGTGCGTGAATTCAACGTCAACGCCAACGTGGGCAAGCCCCAGGTTGCCTACCGCGAGACCATCGGCACTCCTGCCAAGTCTGACATGAAGTACGCCAAGCAGTCCGGCGGCCGCGGCCAGTACGGCCACTGCGTCATCGAGATTGAACCCAATCCCGGCAAGGGCTATGAGTTCATCAACTCCATCACCGGCGGCGTAATTCCCAAGGAATACATTCCTGCCATCGACAAGGGCATCCAGGACGCCATGAAGAGCGGCGTCGTGGCCGGCTTCCCCTGCGTTGACATCAAGGTCAACCTGGTGTTCGGTTCCTACCACGAAGTTGACTCCTCAGAGCAGGCCTTCTACGTGGCCGGCTCCATGGCCATCAAGGACGCCATGAAGAAGGCTTCTCCCGAACTGCTTGAGCCCATCATGGACGTGGAAGTCGTTACCCCCGACGAATACCTGGGTGACGTCATGGGCGACCTCACCGGCCGCCGTGGCCGCGTGTCCGCCATGGAAGCCCGCTCCGGCGGTGCCCAGTCCGTCCGTTGCCAGGTGCCCCTGGCCAGCATGTTCGGCTATGCTACAGACCTGCGTTCCAAGACGCAGGGCCGTGCTTCCTTCACCATGCAGCCCGACCACTACGAACGTGTTCCTGCCAACATTGCTGAAGAAATCAAGAGCGCCCGCGCCTAGTTTCTCCCAGCAAGCATAACGTGACATTATCAGGGCGGCATCCTCACTGCAGGCATGCCGCCCTTTTTTCAATACTTACGGAGACAGCAATGCAGACAAATGATTTGCCCCAGGGCTTTATGGCCGGGGCAGCTCAGGCCGGATTCAAGACAAAGGGCAGGGATGACCTTGGCCTCATTTTCTCCACATGCGATGCAGTGGCAGCCGGCGTTTTCACGACCAACGTGTTCAAGGCAGCCCCAGTCCTGGCCTGCCAGGACATTTTGAAAAATCATACAACAGCCAGGGCCATTGTCGCCAATTCAGGCCAGGCCAATGCCTGCACCGGCGAGGAAGGACTCAAAAACTGCCATGCCACCCAGAAGATGGTTGCAGAAAGGCTGGGCATTGACGCAGACGCAGTGCTTACCATGTCCACCGGCGTCATAGGCGACCAGCTCAAGATGGACAAATGGACGGCCGCCGTCCCCGATCTTGTCGCAAGCCTGGGCAGCCGTGATGCCGAAGGCTTTACCAGGGCCTTTATGACCACGGATGCCTTCCCCAAGTTTGCCTCAAAAGACATCAGATTGTCCGGCGGCACCGTCCGTCTCACAACCATGGCCAAGGGAGCAGGCATGATCTGCCCCAACATGGCCACCATGCTCTGCGTCTGCCTCACCGATGCCGTTGTGGATCCTGAGAGCTGGCAGTCGCTTTTTGCCAGGTGTGCTGACAGGACGTTCAACCGCGTGAGCGTTGACGGCGACACCTCTACCAACGATACCATCCTGGCCCTGGCCAACGGGGCCTCTGCCGTTTCCATCACAGCACCGGAAGATGCAGCCCTCTTTGAAAAGGAACTGACAGACATCTTAAGAACAACCGCCCATATGCTGGTCAAGGACGGGGAGGGGGCCACAAAGGTCATGCATATCCACGTGCAGGGTGCCGACTCCGATGCCGATGCCGAACAGATTGCCCGTACCGTGGGCCATTCCCAGCTTGTCAAGACAGCCATCTACGGCAGGGATGCCAACTGGGGACGCATCGTGGCCGCAGTAGGGCGCAGCGGCGTGCGCATGCGTCCTGAGGATGTCTCCGTCTCATTGTGCGGCGTGGATCTCTTCCGCAACGGCCAGCCTCTTGGCGGCAACTTTGACGCCCAGCTGGAAGCCCCCTTGCAGAATGAAGACATTCCTATCGAGATCAG
The DNA here is from genome assembly GCA_963661665.1 of Bulleidia sp. Classification (GTDB taxonomy): domain Bacteria; phylum Desulfobacterota; class Desulfovibrionia; order Desulfovibrionales; family Desulfovibrionaceae; genus Desulfovibrio. The sequence goes on from CAVLCT010000015.1 coordinate 24,560, forward strand.
CGTCGGCAAAGGACCGGGAAGCTACCTGCTTGAGGCCTCGGACCTCAGCATTGGCTACGTCAAGCTGAACTCCGATTACCGTTCCTAAACAGGTAATACGTAACCGGCAATACCCCCAAGACAGTCTGTTTTCCTGCTGTCAGATGAAAGTACAAGGCATGGCTTTAAGCCATGCCTTTTTTTGGTCTAATATCTTTCTTGCAAACAACAATTATTCCTAATAACATATCTCAAACACACCTTACCTTCTCACGGATCTATGCCCATGGCAGAAGCCGTGCAGAGGAAATATCAAGGGGAGGGAATTGCATGGACGCAGTCCTGCTGTCACGGCTGCAATTTGCTGTAGCTGTCTTTTTCCATTTTATCTTCGTTCCGCTCACTCTGGGACTGTCTCTTCTCATTGCCTGGATGGAGACAAAATACGTCCGGACGCATGACGAGACCTGGCTTAAGCACACGAAATTCTGGGGAAAGCTGTTTCTCATCAATTTTACGCTGGGCGTTGTCACCGGCATCACCCTGGAATTTCAGTTTGGCACCAACTGGTCGCGCTACTCTGAATACGTCGGCGACATCTTCGGCGCCCTGCTTGCCATAGAGGCCACCGTTGCCTTCTTCATGGAATCCACCTTCCTTGCCGTATGGCATTTCGGCTGGAAGAAGCTGAGCCCGAAGGCCCACTGCGTCTGTGCCTGGCTGGTCTTTATTGCCAGCAACATCTCGGCCTTGTGGATTATCCTTGCCAACGGCTTCATGCAGAATCCCACAGGATTTGTGCTGAACAACGGCCGTGCCGAGCTTGAAAGCTTCCTGCAGGTTGTCACCAATCCCTATGCCTGGGGACTCTATGCCCACCAGCTGGCAACAGCCTGGATGCTTGGCGCCTTCTTTGTGCTTGGCATTTCTGCCTGGCACATACGCCGCAACTACCACTTTGCCTATTTCTTTACGCAGAGCTTCCGCTTTGCCGCCCCCATAGCCCTTGTGCTGGCTCTCCTTATAGCGCTCACAGGCGACATCACCGGACAGAATGCCGCCCAAATGCAGCCTGCCAAGCTGGCAGCCATGGAAGGACACTGGGAAACAGGTACAAACGTTCCTTTCTATCTCCTGCAGCTGCCTGACGAGGAAAACGAGAAAAACAGCATAGAGGCTCTGGGCATCCCGGGAGTGCTGAGCTTCTTGAGCTACCACGACGTCAATGCCGAGGTAAAAGGGCTTAAGGACTTTCCAAAGGAAGACAGGCCTCCGGTTCTCGCAACCTTCCTGAGCTTCCGTGTCATGATACTCCTGGGCGGACTCTTCATTCTGGTTGCGGCATGGGCCTTTGTGCAGCGCAAAAAGGATATTCCGGATCCGCGCCTGACGGCTGTCCTGCCCTGGATAATTCCCCTGCCCTATTTTGCCATCTTTGCCGGCTGGGCAGTCTCGGAAGTCGGACGACAGCCATGGATAGTCTACAACCTCATGCGCACCTCTGATGCTGTGTCACCGGTTCCTGCCGACAACATCCTTGTCTCTCTTGCCGGCTTTATCATCGTGTACACCCTTCTTGGCATTCTCGACATCTTCCTGCTCATCAAATACGCCCGCAAGGGTCCTGAGGGGGTCTAGCCATGCTGGAAACCATATGGTTTGTTCTCTGGAGCCTGCTCTGGGCACTCTACTTTATTCTCGACGGCTTTGACTTAGGCATTGGCAGCCTGCTACCTTTTGCAGCCAAAAATGAAGGCGAGCGCCGCATCATGTACAATGCCACAGGCCCCTTCTGGGACGGCAACGAGGTATGGCTTATCTCTGCAGGCGGCGTCACCTTTGCGGCCTTTCCCAGGACCTATGCCGTCATGTTTTCGGCCCTCTATGTTCCGCTCCTGCTTTTGCTCTTCATGCTTATCTTCCGTGCTGTTTCCTATGAATTCCGCAACAAGGTAGCCAGTTCATGGTGGCGCAGCATATGGGATGCCGTCCACTTCCTTACCAACAGCATTGCAGCCCTTCTTCTGGGCGTTGCCTTTGGCAACCTCTTCATGGGCATTCCCATTGATGCAGAGGGCATCTTCCACGGCTCGCTTCTCACCTTCCTTTCTCCCTATGCACTGGCTGGCGGCATCTTCTTCCTGGCCATGTTCTGCCTGCACGGAGCCCTGTGGCTCTGCTTTAAGACAGAAGGCGACATGCAGGAAAAGGCCCTGTCCTTTGTCCATCTGCTCTGGCCCCTGGTCCTTATCCTGCTTCTGGCCTTCCTTGTTCTCACCTGGTTTAACACCGACCTTTTTGACAACTACCTTGCCCGGCCTGTGCTCCTGATTATTCCTGCAGTTGCCCTTGCAGGCCTTTTCGGCATCAAGGTCATGCTCAGGAAGGCGAAGGTGCTTCTCGCCTGGGCGAGCAGCTGTGTCTTTATCATCGGAGTTACCTTCTTTGGCGTCGCAGGCATGTTCCCGAGGATGCTCATTTCCAGCCTGTCTCCCGAGGCCACCCTGACTGCCTTTAACTCCGCCTCAAGCGAACTCACCCTGACCATTATGCTCTATGTTGCCCTGGTCATGGTGCCCATCGTCCTCATCTACCAGTTCTGGTGCTACAGGCTCTTCTCGCACAAGCTGGACGCAAGGCAGGTACTGGCCGATCCGCATGCCTATTAGGCACTGCCGCCTCCTCTTTTTCCTGAGCCTGTCTCCCTGAAACAGACAAGCCCTGCTTCCCGCAAAAAATTGCGGGAAGCAGGGCTTTTTCTATTTTGTCATTCTCTCCTGCAAGGGAGAGAAAGTGTTATTTCTTGTCGGAAGCAGCGCCGTCCTTGGCTTTCTGGGCACCTTCGGCAGGGGCAGGATCCTGGGCATTCTGCTCAACGGCAGCAGCTTCCTTGGAGGCTTCCGCAGCGGCGGCCTTGAAATCAATGGTCACCTTGTTAAAGGCATCCATCACTTCATTGGTCACATCAAGGCCCTTGTCCTGGGCAATGACTGCTTCAGACCGGATAATGACCTTGTACCCTTTCTGATCGCGCACTTCGGAGACTGTCTTGATAAGGCGTTCAAGCAGGGTATTGGTAGCGGCTGCCTCTTCCTGCTGGAAGCGCTGCTGCAGGCTTCCAAAGAGAGCCTGGAATTCCTGCAGGGCCTTTTCATCCTTGGGATCTTTCTGCAGCTTGCCCTGGGCAGCTACAAGCTTGTCGTTATAGCTTTTCTGCAGATCAGCAACAAAGGCCTGGGCGGCCTTGCCGGGTTCGCTGTCGCTGATAACGCGGCCCAGATCAACAACGGCTATTTCATTCTGAACGCTTTTCTGGTCCTGCTGGCAGGCTCCCTGCAACAGGCAGAGAGCAAGCAGGGGAAGAAGAATCTTAGCTGCTGACATAATGATGTCCTCTTTCAAACCCCGGCCCAGAGAAAGCCAGCCGGGGAAAAATATGTAATAGGAAAGTATGGAATAAAGAGGGCTTTCAATACGTTTTTTATGTGCCCTCTTCAAGGCATTTCTTTTGATGTGCTTGAAAAGGGGAAACGGCTGTATCTAAAGGCGGCTCCCCTGCAGGCCCCCCGTCGTGTATCTGAGCACAAAAACCTCTGCTTTCTCTCAGCCCGCAAAAGGGATATAGCAAAGGACAGCCTGCCTTTAGGCAGCGAGAGCCCGGCCCTTCACCTTTTTTATTTTCTGAGAAGCGCATTCATGTCCCGTCCTTCCCGTCCTCCTGTTATAGATCCGGCACCGCAACCGGAAAAACTGCCCTTAGGAAAAGACAATCCCTGGCTTGCACCGCTTGCTGGCTATACTGACCTGCCCTTTCGCAGATTGTGCCGCGAATACGGGGCAAAATGCTGCGTCACTGAAATGGTCAGCGCAAAAGGGCTCGTGTATGCGGGCAGGGATACCTGGCGCATCCTGGAAACAGACCAGTATGATACGCCTCTTGTGGTGCAGCTGTTCGGGAGCGAGGCCGCAAGCCTTGGCAGGGCCACAGCCATGCTGCGCGACAGAGGTTTTGCCTGGTTTGACCTCAATATGGGATGCTCAGTACCCAAGGTGGCCCGCCAGGGGGCAGGATCTGCCATGCTGAAAGATCCGGACAATGCCCTGCAATGCGCCAGGGCCATGCTGGCCGAGGCAGGCGAGGGGCACGTCACCTTCAAGCTCAGGCTTGGCATTACAGAGGATCAGTGCAACTGGCTTGATATGGCACTCCGCCTTGAAGAGGCAGGAGCAGGCCTCATTACCCTGCATCCGCGCACCGCAAAACAGGGCTTCGGAGGTCAGGCACGCTGGGAGGAACTGCAAAGGGCAAAGGAAAAACTTTCCGTCCCTGTCATTGCATCAGGCGATCTCTTTACTGCAGAAGACGGCATGCGCTGCCTTGAAAGCACGCATGCAGACGCTGTCATGTACGCAAGAGGAGCCCTCACCAATCCGGCTATTTTTGCCGACCATATGGCCCTGGCAGAAAATAGGCCCCTGCCTGAACGCACACGCAAGGATCTGCAGGACATGATACGCCGCCACATGGAGCTTATCTCCGTATACGGCGACGAGGAAAATGCTCTTTTCCGCCTGCGCAGCATCGTGCCCCGCTATGTGCGCTCCTTCCCCGGCATACGCCGTCTGCGCCAGAGCCTCTGCCAGTGCAGAAGCTTCTCCGAGCTTGATGACATTCTCTCTGCCTTCATGGCAGTTCAGGACGATGCTGACCTGCCTCAGGATTCCGCATCCGCCATATAATTCGTTTCCGGACGAAAGGATAACCAATGCTGGTACAACGCGCCAAAACAGCCGGCTTCTGCATGGGCGTCAGCCTCGCCCTGCACAAGCTGGACAATGCCATCCGAAAAAATTCTGCCTCTTCCGGCAGAAGGCTGTGCACCTTAGGCCCCATTATCCATAATCCGCAGGTCTTAAGCGACTATGAAAAAAAAGGCGTTTCCTGCCTTGGCAATACGGACACAGTCACTGCCAATGACATAGTCATAATCCGTGCCCACGGCATTACCAAGGAAGTAGAACAGGCCTTGCGCATGAGCGGAGCCACTATAGTCGATGCCACCTGTCCCAGGGTCAAAAAAGCACAGACAGCCATTGAATCAGCCACGGCAGACGGATCATCGCTTCTTTTGTTCGGCGAGGCCGACCACCCCGAGGTCAAGGGGCTTATGTCCTATGCCAGGGGCGGCAAGTTTGTCTTCCCCGATCTCGACACATTGAAGGATATGACGCTCAGCCCTGATACATCCTGGGTTGTCGCCTCACAGACGACGCAGAATGCCACAGCCTTCACAGCCATCTGCAATTATCTCAAAAGCATCCTGCCAAGCCTTTCCATACTGGATACCATCTGCGATGCTACAGGGGAGCGCCAGGAGGAGGCAGGCCTGATAGCAGCAGGTGTCGATGCCATGGTCGTCGTGGGAGGTCATCAGAGCGGCAATACCAAGCGCCTGGCCATGCTGGCAGCAGAAAAAGGCATCCGCGCCTACCATGTGGAAAGCATAGCCGAACTGAAAAAGGAATATTTCACAGGCATGCACAAGATAGGGCTGACTGCCGGAGCCTCCACGCCCAAGGCGTTAATAGACGAAGCGGAACAGTGGCTTCTTGCCCTCTGACAAAAGGCATGCCCTGCCAGAAGAAGCAGGACAATAGCAAGAACAGCATTTTGCTTCGTTGCCAAGATTTCTGACAGGGGCTACACTCTGAGCCATCTTTCTCTCCTCAAGCCCGTATGTGCAGGTTTCTGCCAGGCTCTGCAAGGGAGTCCCTGTCTCTCAAGGAGTTTTGTTCATGCCCAAGAAAATTATTGTTATTGGCGGCGTAGCGCTCGGCCCCAAGGCTGCCTGCCGCTGCAAGCGCCTGGATCCGTCTGCGGAAGTGACCCTTTTTGACGAAAATGCGCTTATCTCCTACGGCGGATGCGGCATTCCCTACTTTGTCGGCGGCGACATTCAGAATGTGACCGACTTGTGCTCCACGCCCTATCACACGGTGCGCAATCCCGACTTTTTTGCCTCCATGAAGGGCATCAAGGTCCTGAACAACACCAGGGTAACCTCCATCAGCCGCCAGGAAAAAACTGTCACTGCCCGCAGCATGCTGACAGGGCAGGAAAGCGTCTACCACTATGACAAGCTGGTGCTGGCCACAGGTGCCAGCCCCCGCAAGGCCAATATTCCGGGGGCCGATCTTGCCAATGTCTTTACCCTTACCAAGCTTGAGGCGGCCGATGCCATCCGCAGCCAGATGGCAGGTAGCAAGGTAAGCAGCGCCGTCGTGGTAGGCGGCGGCTTTATAGGCCTGGAAGCAGCCGTTGCCATGGCCGACATGTGGGGCGTCAAGGTCAGCGTCGTGGAAATGATGGACCAGGTCCTTCCCGGCGTCCTCTCCAAGTCCCTGAGCGCCATGGCAAAGCATGACCTTGAAGCCCATGATGTCAGTGTCTACACCGGAGAAAAAGTCCTGAGCCTTGAGGGAAAGGACGGGGCTGTCTGCAAGGTTGTTACGGACAAAAGGGAAATTGAAGCCCAGCTTGTCATCTACTCCATAGGCTTTATCCCCAACGGGCAGCTGGCAAAGGATGCAGGCCTTGAGACAACGCCTTTCGGAGCTGTCGTTGTCAACGAGCACATGCAGACCTCTGATCCTGACATTTATGCAGGCGGCGACTGCTGCTCCATCAAAAATCTTATTACAGGAAAGCAGGGCTATCTGCCCCTGGGCAGCATGGCAAACCGCCAGGGCAGGGTCATAGGATCCGAGCTTGCCGGCGTCAGCGCCACCTTCCCGGGCTATGTGGGCACATGGGCTGTCAAGCTGTTTGACATGTCCTTCTGCGGAACAGGCCTCACCGCCGACGGGGCAAAGAAAGCAGGCTTTGATGCAGCAGGCGTTATCGTGGAACAGCTGGACAAGGCCCACTTTTATCCTGAAAAGAGCATGATGACTTTGGAGCTCGTTGTGGAAAAGGGTACCCGCAGGGTGCTTGGCATGCAGGGCGCCTGCACAGATCCCGACTCGCTCAAGGCACGTGTTGACGCGGTGGCTGCCACATTGCAGTTTGGCAAGCCCACAGTTGACGACATCTGCGTTCTGGAAGTCGCCTATGCACCGCCTTTCGCTGCTGCCATGGATGTCGTCAATGTCGTTGCCAATGTGGCTGACAACGTCCTTTGCGGGCGCATTCAGATGATTACGGCCGGCGAATTCATGGATATGTGGAAGAATCGCGACAAGAACAATGTCTTCTTTATAGATACCAGGCCGCAGAAGGCAGGCGATGCAGTACAGGCAAAACACCCCGACTGGCATGCCATTTCCCTGGAAGCCATACAGACGCACTGGGATCAGGTTCCCAAGGACAGGCCCGTCGCCCTCATCTGCAATACAGGCCTTCGTGCCTATGACGCTGCGCTGGTACTCAAAAACCACGGCGTTGAAGATGTTTGCGAGTCCATGGGCGGCATGCAGTCCGTCTTGAAAATGGGCCTAACCGTCTAGGTTTTATACTGGCAGCGAGGCCGTCTTTCAGCCTCATTCGCTTTTTTGACAAAAATGGCCGGACGCTTCTCTTCAGACTGAAGAGAAGATGTCCGGCCTTTATTTGTGCTTGAGACTGACAGCTTCATTGAAGCCGATCCTCTGATACACGTAGCGGAATGAGGCTCATAAACAGGTGGTCTTTAGGGCGACTCAGTGCTAATAAGCATTAGCCTTCTGGCTGTGTACAAGTCTCTCAGGATAATTGAAATGGAATTTCAAAATACCCCCCCCCTATTTTAATCAAATACTATACCAAAATAATAAAAACAATTTAGATACCAGCTGTAACAATGGCACTCCATCCAGAAAAATTGCCGTACTAATCCCCTGCTACAACGAAGCGCTGACAATTGAGAAAGTTGTGCGTGACTTCCGTGAAGCTCTGCCAGAAGCCGTTATCTACGTTTACGACAATAACTCAACCGATGATACAGCCG
>CAVLCT010000016.1:0-25505 GCA_963661665.1 Bulleidia sp.
ACCAGCCTTCCACCTTGCCGTCAATGGAGATGCCGTTGTCATCGTACAGGGCGATGAGCTTGCCCAGCTTCCAGGTGCCGGCCAGTGAACAGGCCTCGTTGCTGACGCCTTCCATGAGGCAGCCGTCGCCTAAAAAGACATAGGTGTGATGATTGACGATTTCGTGTCCGGGACGGTTGAATTCCTTTGCAAGGCAGGCTTCGGCCAGGGCCATGCCCACGGCAGAGGCAATGCCGGAACCAAGAGGTCCTGTGGTAATGTCAACGCCCTTGGTGTGGCCGTGCTCGGGATGCCCCGGCGTGCGCGATGCCCACTGGCGGAAATTGCGCAGGTCATCCAGGCTTAAGTCATAGCCTGTCAGATGCAGAAGGGAATAGAGCAGCATGGAGGCATGGCCGTTGGACAGCACAAAGCGGTCGCGGTCAGTCCAGTCCGGATTGGCGGGGTTGTGGCGCAAATTGTGGCGCCATAAGGCTTCAGCCATGTCGGCCATGCCCAGAGGGGCACCCGGATGGCCTGAATTGGCTTTGTCTATGGCATCAATGGCAAGGGTTCGTATGGCATTGGCACACTCTCGGCGGGTAACTTCCATGACTGGTTCCTTCTCTATACAAGTGCAAAGCGGGATTTCCACTGCGAACAAACGGAGGCGGCTTCCCTGTGCGACTCTCCGGCTGCTTTCGTAAAACTTTCAAGCCTCTGTTTATATGGCGGATGACGGAAGAAAGCAGAGCCTGAAACAAAAATATCGGCACCGCATTGTACAAGCTGTCCGATATTTTCAGGACATACTCCGCCATCTACCTGGACTGGAATATGCTTTCCGCCGTTTTGATCAAGCAGCTGCCGCACTGCCCTGATCTTGTCTTCTACCATGGGCAGGAATTTTTGCCCGGAAAATCCAGGGTTGACGCTCATGAGCAGCACCATGTCCATGTCAGGGACAAGCCAGCGCAGGGCGCTGATGTCCGTTGAAGGATTGAGTGCCACGCCGCAGCGCATGCCAAGCTCATGTATGCGTGCCAGGCATCGCTGCAGATGCGTCTCTGCCTCCATGTGCACCACAAGCATGTCGGCCCCAGCCCTGGCAAAGTCTTCCAGGTAGCGTGACGGGCTTTCAATCATTAAGTGAACGTCAAAAAACAGGCCGGACATTTTGCGCAGGGAAGAAATGACCGGCGTTCCGAAAGTAATGTTGGGAGCAAAGATGCCGTCTATGACGTCAAGGTGCAGCCAGGGAATGCCGGCCGATGCCAGGGCATCGCATTCTGTGCCCAGCTGGCAAAAGTTTGCGGATAGAAGCGACGGAGATAAGATCACGACATGGACTCCTGTACATTTTGCCCGTTTTCAGCGGGAGTGCTTTCTGCCTGAATGCCCTGGGACATAGCGCCAGCCTTGCTGAGCGCTGCCCTGATTGTGCGCAGTTCCTGTACAATGCCGTCAAGAAGCGAACTGTCCACTGCACGCTTCTTAAGATTCTTTTCCCTGCGCCGGCTGGCCAGTTCCCTGCGGCGTTCCTCAAGTTCCTCGCCCCTTGCCATCTGTTCCAGTTTTTCCTGCTCTGTAAGAGCCTTGTAACTGGACGTCCTGCTTAAGGCCAGCCTTGCTCCCTCAATGGTAAGCCCCCTGACATAGAGCAGTTCCTTTATGGTCCTAAGCAGTTCTATATCCTTGTCAGTATAGCTGCGCTGGCCGTTTTCGCCGCGCTCAGGGAGAAGCCCCGGAAATTCTGTTTCCCAGAAACGAAGGACGGACGATCTGACCTCTAGCATGGAGGCAACTTTTCCGATGCGGTAGCGTCTTGTCAGATCAGTCATCACCCTGCCTCCGGTTCAGGAAAGAGGATACCAGGAAAGCCTTGCGAAAAGGCTGGAACGAGAGGTTGAGAAGAGGTCGGGGAAAGGCTGCCTCTTCAAAAAGTAATACGTAAAGAATGCCATTTTTCAGGGCATTCGTCCACAGCACGAATTTTGAATGCAGGAAGGAAGAATACAGGGAAAAGCGAACAAAAAGGGCACGGCTACAAGCCGTGCCCTTGCAAATACTGTTTCTTTAGACGTGGACGCCAAGCTTCTTTTCAAGCATGGCTACTATGCGATCCCGTTCCTTGTCAGCATCCGCATCCTTGAGCGTTTTCTGCGCATGGCGGAAAGTCAGGCGGAAGGTGAGGTTCCTGGTAGACTTGTCTGCAGGAACAAAGAGGTCCACCAGCACAGCATCCTCAAGCAGTTCAGAACGTTTCTCCAATATGGCGTCCAGAACAGTCTGTGCTTTCATGGCCGGGTCGCAGAGAACGGTAATGTCGCGGCGTACTGCCGGGAAAACTGCCAGGTTCTTAAACTTGAAGACAGCATCGTCGGACAGCTTGCGCAATGTTTCCAGATTGTATTCTGCCATCCAGACAGGCCATCTGGCTTCATATTCCTTGGCAATAGCCGGACGCACGCGCCCCATGCAGCCGATGACAGTCTTGTTGACAGAGACTTCGACTGCCGGAACCAGGTAGGGGTGCGAGTCAAGCATGCGCACTTCCATGTCCTTGAGATTTAAGAAGCGCATCAGGTGCTCGGTGATGCCCTTGAGATCAAGGTAGTCGAGCTCGCCGTCTTTTTGCGGCCAGTCATTGTCAAAGCGGCGGCCGGAAAGCACAATGCCAAGCATTGTCGTTTCCCTGGCTGTCGTGTAGGACGCCTCGTCCTTGTGGAAGACATTGGCAATTTCAAAGAGCCTTGCAGCCACAGCTCCCTGGCGCATATTGGTGCTGAGGGAGTGCAGAAGGCCGGGAGCCAGGACAGTGCGCAGGACATCCTGATCGGATGAGAGCGGGTTCATGACCGTAATGCGCTCTTCAACAGGCTGGCTGAGCAGGTCCAGCTCCTTGGATCCCACAAAGCTGTAGTTGATGACCTCGTTCAGGCCCATGCCGCTGCCCCACCTGCGCAGGCGGTCGCAGAAGGCATAGGTTGTTTCGGGAGCACTTACGTCAGCTATGTCGCGCACGATAGGAGGCAGGACGGGCTTTATTCTGTCCATGCCGTAGTATCTGGCCACTTCTTCGATAAGGTCGCATTCCCTGGTGACATCGGGACGCCAGCTTGGCTGGGTAACTTCCCAGGTGTCTCCTGCTTCTTTGATGTCGCAGCCAAGGCCGCCCAGAACTTTTTTGCTGAATTCTGTTCCCGGATCCTCGCCAAGCAGGCTGGCACAGCGTGCAGGGCGGTAGCTGATCTTTGCAGGCTTAAAAGGCGCGGGCTCGCTGGCACAGAGCTTGTCAGAGACAACGCCGCCAGCCAGGGACTGCATCATGGCGCAGGCACGGTCCAGGCACCATTTTGCATGATTCTGGTCAACGCCCCTTTCAAAGCGGAAGGATGCCTCGGAGTGCAGGTTCTGCCTTCTGGCCGTTCCCCTGATGGTGGCAGGATGGAAAATGGCTGATTCCAGAAAGACTGCCTGGCTCTTGTCCGTAATTTCGGATGACATGCCGCCCATGACGCCAGCCAGGCCAACGGGGCCTTCTGCATCACGGATGGTGAGGTCCTTTGCGCACAGCGTCCTTTCCTGACCGTCAAGGGTGGTGAAGCGCTCGCCTTCGCCCGCCCTGTCCACAATGATGCGTCCGCCTTTCAGCTGGCCTAAGTCAAAGGAGTGCAGGGGCTGGCCGCATTCCATGAGAATGTAGTTGGTAATGTCTACGACGTTGGAAATGGCCCTTATCCCTGCTGCATGCAGGCGGTAGCGCAGCTTCATGGGGCTTGGCGCTATTTTGACATTGGTGATGACGCGGCCGAAATAGCAGGGGCACAGTGCCGCATCGGCAATCTCAATGGCCGGATGCGCTATGTCAACGTGTTCCAGTGCAAGCGGCCTGTCAGCCACGGTCATGGGCAGGTTGAAGGCAAGGGCAACTTCGCGGGCAAGGCCGATAACAGAGAGGCAGTCAGCCCTGTTGGGGGTGATGTCTATGTCAAGGACGTCCTTGTCCAGATCCAGGGCATCGACAAGCTTGTTGCCGGGCTTGAGAGTATCCGGCAGGACCAGGATGCCGTCATGGTTGTCGCTCAGGCCCATTTCGCGCTCTGAGCAGATCATGCCGAAGGACGGCTCGCCGCGCAGCTTGGCTTTCTTGATGACAATGCCGCCGGGCAGGGTGCTGCCCACTAAGGCTACGGCAACGGTCTGTCCGGCACGCACATTGGGTGCTCCGCAAACAATGGGCAACAGTTCTTCCTGTCCTGCATCCACCTTGCAGATGTGCATATGGTCGGAATTGGGATGCGGATCACAGGTAATGACCTTGCCTACCACAATGGAGGAGATTTCCTCAAAGGGATGGACAATTTCTTCCAGCTCAAGACCAAGCATGGTCAGCCGGTCGGCCAGTTCCTCGGCTGTTCCCTCATAGGGGACAAATTCTCGTAACCAGGAAAGAGACAGCAGCATATGTCGTCACCTTGACGCTTGTAAGCGTCATCAAAAAAGTCGTAAGCGTAAGGATGCTGATAACAGGCCTTCTACCAGACCGGCCTTTCATCCTTGACGTCTGGCAGCGGGCGCTCAGGTTCCCTGTAGCCGCCGTAGGCACCAGGCGGCAGGCGTTTTTTTGCCTTTTTTTCTGGTTCCTCGCCAGTGATGGCATTGCCATAGGCATCCGGAACAGCCCCGATGGGAGCAATTTTCCGGCCCTTGTTAGGCTCGCCGGGCATCTCCATCCCTGTCTGCGGCGGGGAGGGCGATGAAGACATGTTCCTTGCGGCTTCAGCTGCATCCGCATTGAAAAGCAGGAAGGATGCGGCAGCAAGGAGCGATGCCTGGATTAAGGAACGCTTTTTCATGATATCAGGCAAACTGGCGCAGGAAGCGGCTGTCGTTCTCAAAGAACATGCGCAGGTCGCCCAAGCCGTATGTCAGCATGGCGACGCGCTCAACGCCTACGCCGAAGGCAAAGCCTGTGATGTCCTCAGGATAGCCGACGTAGTTGTATACGGCGGGATCGACCATGCCGCAGCCAAGAATTTCAAGCCAGCCTGTGCCCTTGCAGACACGGCAGGGCGTGCCGTTGGCGTGCCCCTTGCCCTTGCAGAGGCAGCAGGAGATATCCACTTCTGCAGAAGGCTCAGTGAACGGGAAGAAGCTGGGGCGGAAGCGCACCTTTGTCTCAGCTCCGAACATGGCCTGGCTGAAGGCAGTGAGTATGCCGCGCAGGTGGGCCATGGTCACGTTTTCACCGACCATAAGCCCCTCGACCTGGTGGAACATGGGCGTATGGGTGACATCGGAGTCGCGGCGGTACACCTTGCCGGGAGCAACGATGGCCACAGGCGGGCGGCGCTTTTCCATGGTATGCACCTGCACTGCAGATGTCTGGGTGCGCAACACGACCTTGTCCTGCAGGTACAATGTATCCTGCATGTCGCGGGCAGGATGCTCCGGCGGCAGGTTGAGGGCTTCAAAGTTGTAGTAGTCTGTCTCGACTTCAGGCCCGCTCTCTATGTCAAAGCCCAGCGACTGGAAGGTGGAGCAGATTTTCTCCATGGTCAGCGTGATGGGATGCCTTGAGCCTTCCCATGGGCGGCGTCCGGGCAGTGTCGGGTCAAAGCCCTTTAAGAATTTCTCTTCCGCATCAGCGAGGAGGCGTTCCTTGCGCGCATCAAACAGGGTGGTGAGCTTACCCTTTACTTCATTGGCGCATTTGCCCGCCCTGGGGCGGTCTGCCGCATCAAGGGAGGGCAGGGTGCTCATGATGGCGGCAAGGCGGCCCTTGCGGCCTAAAAATTCGACGCGCAGCGCTTCGAGATCCTCGGATGAGGCAACCTCGGCCAGTCCTTTTTCCAATTCTGGGGCCAGCTGTTCCAGAGCAGAGATCACATCCATGGGATACCATCCGGCCGGTGTTCCGGCGACTTCACTTCTGAGGAATACAGAAAAGAAAAAAAGGAGACGGGATAGCTGTCCTCGTCTCCTTTTTTGCATAAAAAGAAAAACTACTTGAGGGACGCTTTTGCCTTCTCGACCAGAGCGGCAAAATCATCTTTGTGGAATACGGCGAGGTCAGCCAGGACCTTTCTGTCCAGCTCGATGCCGGCGGTTTTCAGGCCGTGCATGAAGCGGCTGTAGCTCAGGCCGCTGATACGGGCACCTGCGTTGATACGCAGAATCCAGAGCTGGCGGAAATCGCGCCTGCGCTGCTTGCGGCCCTCGAAAGAGTTTTGCATTGAGCGCTCAACGGCCTCACGTGCGGTGCGGTACAGGCGATGACGGGCACCACGGAAGCCTTTGGCGGCATCAAGAAATTTTTTGTGCCTGCGATGTGCGGCAAGACCTCTCTTAACACGCATGGGGTGTATCCTCCTTCAGTCCTGATCAAGGCGTAGGTCTGAGCCCGTCAGGCTGGCAGATACGGCAGTTCTGCCACCATAAGCAGCGGCAGCTACCAGTAAAATAAATTAACCGTTGGGAAGCAGGTGGCGGACTGCCTTGAGATTGGCAGAATCAACCACTGTGGGCTGGCCCAGGCGCATTTTGCGGCCGGGAGCCTTCTTGGTCAGAATGTGGCGCAGGTTCTGGCGGCGACGGCGGTAGGAGCCGTTCTTGGCCAGCTCGAAGCGCTTGGCGGCAGAGCGCCTTGTTTTGATCTTCGGCATTTGGAGACCTCTCCGTAATAGAATCTTCCCCCGGAAAGGGGAACAAGTCAGCTTGCCTTAAAAAAAGGCCGTTGGCAAGCTCTATTTCTTAGGCACAATCAGCATCTGCAGGGTGCGGCCTTCTGCACGTGGTTCCTGCTCAATCTTGGCAACATCCTCAAGGTCTTTCATGAAGCGCTCAAGGATATCCACGCCGCGGTCCTTGTGGACAATTTCGCGGCCGCGGAAGAACACGGTTACCTTGCAGCGCGCGCCATCCTCAAGGAAACGCCTGACGTGCCGCAGTTTGGTTTCGTAGTCATGGTCGTCTGTCTTGGGACGGACCTTGATTTCCTTGACCTGGACAACAGTCTGCCTCTTTTTGGCATCCTGGCGTTTCTTCTGCTGCTCGTACTTGTACTTGCCGTAATCAATTATACGGCAGACGGGCGGCTCAGAATTTGACGATACTTCAACAAGATCACATCCCACCTCGCGTGCCTGTGCAATGGCATCGTTGCGGGACATGATTCCAAGTTGTTCTCCCTCTACGCCGATAACGCGCACCTCCCGTGCGTGTATCAGTTCATTGCGGCGCACGCCGTTGTCAGGCATGCGTCTGCCACGGGGCTTGATATTAGGCGAAGCTATAGCTCATTCCTCCCTGTATGAATGGTTTTTCCGCTTCGGTCCTGATCAGTTCGATCGTCTCCTCCACGGTTTTCATGCCCAGGTTTTCTCCGGTACGCAGGCGGATACTGACAGTGCCGCTCTGCGCCTCCTTTTCACCGACTACCAGCATGAAGGGGACTTTGGCAACCTGTGCCTCACGCACCTTGAAGCCAAGTTTTTCATTGCGGTCATCCGTGCTGATACGGATGCCGCTGGCGGTAAATTTGCGTTCCATTTCCTTGGCCGCATCATTGGCCGCGTCCGTTACTGTCAGGATCCTTGCCTGCTCAGGAGCCAGCCAGACAGGCATGGCGCCTGCATACTGCTCGATAAGGACGCCTATGAAGCGCTCCACAGAGCCCATGATGGCACGGTGCACCATGACAGGGCGGTGGCGCTCGCCGTCCTGGCCGACATAGGTCAGGTCAAAGCGTTCGGGAAGCGTGAAGTCAACCTGGATGGTTGAGCACTGCCACTCGCGGCCGATGCAGTCCAGAAGCTTGACGTCAATCTTGGGACCGTAGAAGGCACCGTCGCCTTCGTTGATTTCATAGGGGAGATTTTCCTTCTCCACGGCCTTGATGAGGGCGTTTGTAGCCAGCTCCCAGGCCTCGTCGGTACCGATGCTGTCTTCCGGACGGGTGGAAATTTCGATTTTGTACTTGAAGTCAAACAGCTTCATGAGGTCCTGGATCAGGCGGATGACGCTGATGATTTCACCCTCAAGCTGTTCAGGCGTGCACAGGATATGGGCATCATCCTGCGTGAACTGGCGCACGCGCAACAACCCGTGCAGGACGCCGCTCTTTTCATGGCGGTGCACAAGGCCAAGCTCAAACAGGCGCACGGGCATGTCGCGGTAGGAATGCACGGAATTGCCGTACATAAGCATATGGCCAATGCAGTTCATGGGCTTGATGCCGTACATCTCTTCATCAATCTTGGTGAAGTACATGTTTTCCCTGTAATGGTCATAGTGCCCGGACTGCTTCCATGTCTCCTGGCGCAAAAGCTGCGGTCCCTGCACAATCTGGTAGCCGCGCTTCAGATGTTCGCGCTTCCAGAAGTCTTCAAGGATGGTGCGGATGAGCATGCCCTTGGGCAGCCAGAACACCATGCCGGGGGCAACGTGCTCAAAGAAGGTAAAGAGCCCAAGCTCGCGGCCCAGCTTGCGGTGATCGCGGCGCTTTGCCTCTTCAAGCTGGTGCAGGTAGTCCTTGAGGGATTTTTCGTCGGCAAAGGCTGTGCCGTAGATGCGGCTCAGCATGCGGTTCTTTTCATCGCCACGCCAGTAGGCACCGGCACAGGACAAAAGATGAACATGCTGGCAGAAGCCTGTGTGCGGCACGTGGGGGCCGCGGCACAAGTCCACAAAATCGCCTTCCTGGTACAGGGAAACCGTGTCTGCACCAAGGTCGTTGATGATTTCTACCTTGTACTTTTCGCCCATGCCCTCAAATTTCTTGACGGCCTCGGCACTGCTCAGCGTGGAACGCTCAAAGGGAAGGCGGTCCTGGCAGATTTTTTTCATCTCTGCCTCGATCTTTTCCAGATCGTCCTGGCTGAAGGGCGTCTCCACGTCAAAATCGTAGTAGAAGCCGTTGTCGATGGCAGGTCCTATGGTCACCAGGGCCTTGGGGAAGAGCCTTTTGACTGCCAGTGCCATAACATGGGCAGCTGAGTGGCGTATAATCTGGGTTCCCTCGGCAGTGTCAGCAAAAATGGGGAGTATCTCTTCAGTTCCGCAGGGTACGGGAACGGAAAGATCGTACTGGGCGCCGTTAATGCTGGCGGCGACAACAGTCTTGAATTTTTTGCCACTTAAGGCTGCCTTCAGTGCCGAGGCTATGTCGGCGTTTTCGGCTACTGAGACAACCTGTCCTTCAATACGGACATCCATAGGGAAACCTCTGTTTCACAAAAGCAAAAGAGAAAAAAATAAGGATGGGGAGGCGATTGACCTCCCCATCCTGCATAATATTTTTGAAGGGCGGTTGGCGTGCGCCGCCTTTCGCCACCGGTAAAACCGGGAATTATCATTTGGTAGGAACGAACAGACTTGAACTGTTGACCTCTTCCGTGTCAAGGAAGCGCTCTAGCCACCTGAGCTACGCTCCTAAGAATTAGGACAAGAATCCGTATATGCTTCCCGCCGCAGGTAGTCAAGCAAAAATTTCAAAAAAATTGTTTCTTTGCCCTGACAGCCGGCAAAAGCGCCCTATTTTTGCTCTTCAAGCCATGCGGCAAAAGCAGCCCTGGCTCTTTGGGCATACCATTCCTTGCGTTCTTTTTTGGGAATGCGTTCCAATGGTGCAGGCATGAGGCCGAAATGGGCATTGCTTGGCTGAAAGTGCTTGGCCTCGGTCTCAAGATGACCGAGCAGGGCTCCTAAGGCTGTTGTCAGCGGAGGATGGGCCAGTGTTTTCCCCTGGATGCGGCACAAAAGTTCCCTGGCAACCCAGTGTCCGTGCGCTGCGGACTCCACGTAGCCCTCGACGCCGGAAATCTGTCCTGCCAGATATACATCGGGTCTGGCCTTGAGGCTTGAGTCTTCGTTAAGGACCTTGGGCGCATTGACGTAGGTATTGCGGTGCATGCTCCCAAGGCGCACAAATTCCGCCTTTTCCAGCCCGGGAACAAGCCTGAAAACCCTGCCCTGCTCCGGATAGGTCAGCTTTGTCTGGCAGCCCACCAGGTTGTAGGCCTCGTTGTTGAGGCTTTCGCTGCGCAGCTGCAAAACGGCCCAGGGGCGCCTTCCTGTCCTTGGATCCGTAAAGCCTACCGGCTTTAAGGGACCGAATGACAGAGTCTTGGGCCCGCGTTCGGCCAGGGCTTCTATAGGCATGCAGCCCTCGAAGTGCTTTTCCTTTTCAAATTCATGGCCGTGCACTTTTTCAGCAGAGAGCAGGGCCTCATAGAAGACAGTGTACTCTTCCTTGTTCATGGGGCAGTTAAGGTAGTCTCCGTCCCCATCTTCCTCCGCATGCTCGTCGCCATACCTTGAGCCGCGGAAAATAATATTCATGTCCAGCGAATGGGCCCAGACAATGGGGGCAATGGCGTCGTAAAAATAGCAGTGCCCGATGCCTATTGCTTCCTTAAGGCTGTCTGCCAGGGATGGTGTTGCCAGGGGGCCTGCTGCCAGGACGACATAGTCAAAGCCGTGCAGCAGTTCGTCGTCCAGGGAAGAGATGACTGCTTCCTTAACTTCAATAAGCGGATTTTCCCTGACAGCCTTTGTCACCCTTTCTGCAAAGAGCGACCTGTCAACGGCCAGGGCCTTGCCTGCCGGGACCCTTGTGGCGTCTGCATCAGCCATGAAGGGACTGCCCAGATCCCTGAGCTCCTGCTTCAATAGGCCTATGCCGCTGGCAAGGGCGTCCGAGCGCAGGGAATTTGAGCAGACAAGCTCGGAAAAGCAGTCGCTTATGTGGGCTTCTGACTTGAGATGCGGCTTCATCTCAAACAGGGTGACAGCAGTGTTATGGGCGGCAAGCACTCTGGCGCATTCGCATCCGGCAAGGCCGGCGCCGATGATGGCAATGGAAGGCATGTCTTCTCCAGCTGAACGGTAACGGAACAGGAAAAACCGGGTCTGCAGCATATATGCAGGCCGGGCGGATTTGGGGGTATCATATGAAAACAGGATGTGCAAACAGGGCTGAAATACTGCCATAATGCGGCCATAAGACAGGGAAGGAGCTTCCAGGCAGGGCATCGCAGGCCCTGATCCCCTCTTGCACGTCGTATGCAATATGGATAAGGTGACTGCTCATGATCCGGTGAACGCTCATCTCATGCTCCGGATCGGCGTGCCCGCTGGGACGGGCAGGGTGGCTGGCAGTTTTTGCCCAGCCTTTTTATTTTAGATTTTTTTACGGAGAAAGCATGGGTTCAGCGCATCCTTCCCCGGTACAAAACCCGGTACATGTCAATGTCGCTTTTGCCAGTGACAGGGCACGCACCCTGTATGCTGGACAGCTCGGGCCTGCGACCCCGCTTTCCGTAGGGACAGATCTTAAGGCCTGCCTGGACGGAGAGGAACTTGTTCTGCAGCCTGGCGAGAGGCATGCCGTCAAAACCGGCCTGCGCATACAGCCGCTTCAGCCTGGCTGGGCCGGCATAGTCAGTTCCCGCAGCGGGCTCGGAGCCAGGGACGGCGTTGTCGTTGCCCAGGGGATCGGGCTGATCGATCCTGACTATACCGGAGAAATTATTGTCTATTTGCTGAATACCGCCAGGGAAGTCCGACGAATCGGGAATGGCGAGCGCATAGCGCAGCTGTTCTTTGTTCCCTATGGGTACCCTTCTTTCATCGAGGTGGATGATCTTCATCCTACCGAAAGGGGAGACGGGGGGTTCGGACACACAGGGCGCTAGACGCCCCCAACTTGGACGGAGAAAAAGATGTCACAGGCTTTTGAGACAATTAAAAATAACGATATGAGCCACGTCATGCAGAGCTACGGCAGGTATCCTGTTGCCCTGCACAGCGGACACAATGCCCATGTCACTGACGTGGACGGCAAGGAATATGTTGACCTTCTGGCAGGCATAGCTGTCTGCGGGCTTGGGCACTGCAATGACGAGCTGTGCGCTGCGCTGGAAAAGCAGGCGCATACCATCTGGCACACCAGCAACCTTTTCTACCAGGAACCGCAGCCCGAACTGGCCAGGCGCCTGGAAGAGACTGCCCACTTTGGCAAGGCCTTTTTCTGCAATTCCGGTGCTGAAGCCAATGAAGCCCTGATAAAGCTTGCCAGAAGGTATATGACAAGGGTTCTTGGCAAAGAGGATGCTTACGAAATCATCACCCTCTCAGGCTGCTTCCACGGCCGTACCCTTGGCACCCTGGCAGCCACCGGCCGTGCCGGGCTCATGGACGGCTTTACTCCGGTAGCAGGAGGCTTCAAGCAGGTGCCTGCCGGCGATCTGGATGCCCTGAAAGAAGCCATGAGCGCAAAAACCTGCGCAGTACTTCTCGAAGTTGTGCAGGGCGAGGGCGGCGTTATCCCGCTTCCTGCGGACTATGTGCAGGCAGTCGAGGCCCTCTGCCGCGAGAAAGGCGTCCTTTTCTGCTGCGACGAGGTGCAGGCCGGCATGTGCCGCACAGGGCGCTTCTGGGCTTTCCAGACATGCAACGTAAAGCCCGATATTATCTCTGTTGCCAAGTCTCTGGCCAACGGGCTGCCCATGGGTGCCATCCTGGCCACGGACGAAGTAGCCAGGGCCTTTGTGCCAGGCTCCCACGCCACCACCTTTGGCGGCTCCCCCCTGGTTGCCGCTGTGGCCTGCAAAACCGTGGAAATAATGGTGCGCGACAATCTTGCTGCGAGGGCTGAAAAGCTTGGCAATGCCCTGATGGACAGGGCAAAGGCCTTTATGGCGGCCAATCCCGGAAAAATTAAGGAAGTTCGCGGCAAGGGGCTTTTTATCGGCATCGAGCTTACGGGCCCTGCCAAGAGCGTCTGGGAAGAGCTTTTGAAACGCGGCTTTATATGCAATCTCTGCCATGAGGTTACCTTGCGCCTGCTTCCGCCCCTGACAATAGGGGAAGAAGACCTTTCTGCCTTTATGGATGCCCTTGAGGATATCCTGGCATCGTACAAGGCATAAGACTGCAAACTCATAGTGGCAGCAGTGAACTAATTGTTTAGCGCCGTGCAATTTTTCTCCATCCGGGAAGAGTTGCACGGCGCTATATGGAAACTGGCGGTGCGCATGAAGGAAGTTCAGCCAGGAAGGCGGAAAAAGAGCCTTCAGGCTACTTTGCATGGCACCCTTTTTTAGTGGCAAAGCAAAAAATCAGACCAGGCTTTTGCTTCAGACTGACAAGCCTGTTTCCCGCCTTAAAGGGAAGAAATTTTTAGGAGAATGGTATGGACGATCTGGATATGGCAACAGAGCTTGAGTGCAGGGACAGGGAAGAAGCTCTCAGCCGTGCACATCAGAGCATGCTGCAATGCGGTCCCGAATATATTAACGGCGTTGCCTGCTGTCGGGAATGCGGCGAGCCAATACCCAAGAAACGCCTGGAAGCCCTGCCTGGCGTTGCCCTGTGCGTCTCCTGTCAGGAAGAGCGCGAAGCCCGCCAGAGGTAATCTCAGGAAAATGCAAAAGAGACTGCCTGTCAGGCCCGGAAGAGGCATGGCAGGCAGTCTCTTTTCTTTACTTTCTTTGTACTCAGCGCTGGAACAGCAAATCCAGGATATAGTAGGAAACGGCTCCCACTACGCCTGCGCAGGGCAACGTCAGCACCCAGGCCACGACAAGCTGTCCGGCAACGCCCCAGCGCACGGCATTGACGCGCTTGCTTGAGCCTACGCCGAATATGGCTGCAGAGACTGTATGGGTGGTGCTCACCGGGGCGCCCATGAGGCTTGCGCCTGTAATGACGATGCCAGTGGCCGTCTCTGCGGCAAAGCCGTGAACCGGTTCAAGCTTGAAAATGCGGCTGCCCATGGTTTTGACAATCTTCCAGCCGCCTATGGCAGTGCCAAGGCACATGGCAGAGGCGCAGGAGAGCTTGACCCATAAGGGCACCTCAACGCTGTCAATTTCGCCGAAGAGAAGCAGGGCAAGGGTGATAATGCCCATTGTCTTCTGGGCGTCGTTCAGGCCGTGGCTTAAGGCCATAAAGCCGGCAGACATAATCTGCAGCCGTCTGAACCAGGCATTGACCTTGCGTCTGAGCGTCCTTGCACAGATCCAGTAAATGGCGACCATGACAAGGAAGCCGGCGCAAAAGCCTGCCAGCGGAGAACCGATGAAGGGCAGGACGACCTTGTTGATGACTCCCTGAAAATTGATGGCGTCAAAGCCGGCATGTCCCCAGGCTGCTCCCAAAAGGCCGCCAATCAGAGCATGGGAAGACGATGACGGTATGCCCAGGTACCAGGTCAGGATATTCCAGACGATGGCGCCTATAAGGGCTGCGAAAACAAGTATCTGGCAGCCGTCCACCAGGCTCTGGTGCACCAGGCCCCCGCCCAGCGTCTTGGCCACTTCCGTGCCCAGCATGGCGCCAAGCAGATTGAGGGAGGCTGCCATGGCGACAGCGGTTCTCGGGCTCAGCACCTTGGTGGAGACAACGGTGGCAATGGCGTTGGCGCAGTCGTGGGCCCCGTTGGTAAAGTCGAAGATCAGGGCCGTCAGGACTATTAAAAAAAGAAGAAGCGGTATTTCAAACATTTTTCATAACCGCTTCTTCAATATGTTCAAACAGATCGGACACCTTGCGAATGACAAACTCAAGGGCCTCGTAAATCTGTATCCACTTGAGCGTTGCCACACAGCTGTTCTGCGCATCCGATGCATCCATCACCTCGGCCAGACCTATGGCCAGAAGAGAGTCGCATTCTTCATGCTTGGTGCGGAAGAGCTTGGTCTTGTGTGCATCCTTGCGCCTGGTCAGCCCCAGCAGCATGTCGGTCGTGAGGTCGATCATTTCCTTCAGTATGAAGGCCACCCTCTGGGCCGGAAACAGCATGTGCGGCATGTCATAGGCCGTTATGCGGATAGAGAGCCTCTGGAACCTGTCCATGCACTCTTCCTGCACCTGGCTGATGCGCAGGATGTCCTCGCGGTCGATGGGCGTTATAAAGGTGGCAGAGAGGGCGCGGGTAATGCGCCTGTAGAGTGCGTCGGCATCATTTTCCAGCTTGGTGATGCTGATGTTGGTGATGTGCCGTTTTTCCGTTGTATTGAACAGTTCAAGGTTTTGCTCTGCCATATGGCAAAGGAGCCTGTTCTGCTCCAGGAGCATTTCAAAAAAAGGGGCCGATTTGGGCAGCAGCGATGCAAACATGTACCCTCCGGGGGGACAGGGACAAAAAGAAGCTCAGGATGCACAAAAAAAGACTGGTTGCAAAACACATTAGGACAAGTTCGTTTACTAATGTGGCTTTATCACAGAAATGGCGTGAGAGCAAACAAACAGTCTGATTTTGATAGTGTCACTATCCTGTAACCTGCCGGAATAGCTCTTTTTCTTTGTTTGTCTTTTATGGACGGCCCTTCAGGGTGTCAGCTGTTCAGAAAGTGGCGGACTGCCTCTTTTGCACATGCGTCCTGCAGGGGCCAGTCCGGCAAAAGGGAGACCCTGCGCCCCATGGCCTGAAGAAATCCATGGTGGAGAAAGAACGAAAAACCGTCCTGTTCTTCTGCGCCGTACAGTGTGTCAGACAGCAATGGCAGATTCAAGGAGGCAGCATGGCAGCGGATCTGGTGGCGTGCACCCCTGTGCAGGACAACGCCTGCAAGGGTAACTGTTTTATCCGATGAACAGGGCAGAAGGGTATGCAGCGGAGCTGCCAGCAGGGGGTAAAAGGCAGTCCGGCGGGCCGGGTCGCTGTCTTCCTCATCAAGGGCACGCACAGATCCGTGTCCTGAGCTGACAAGGCGGGCTTTGATGACGCGCTCTTTGGCAAGTTCTCCTGCAAGAAGGCAGACGTATCTTTTTTCAATGAGCCCTTTTTGTTCTGCCAGGCGGAAAGAAAGCCTGGCTTCCTCTGTGAGTGCACAGGCGACTATGCCTGATGTGCCATAGTCCAGCCTTTGCAAAAGCTGCCATGACTCAGGAATGTCAGGCATAATGAAAGGAACGGCTTCTTCCAGGCTTGGGCTGTCCCTTCCCTGCAGGGACACGGTGTGCAGGCCGCAGGGCTTGGAGAAAAAGGCGTATTCATCATCGCGGAAGACAAGGGTGCAGTTTGCAGGGACTGTGTCTCTTTTCTTGTCTTCTTCCACTGCCCTGACTGTCAGTATGTCGCCTTCATGGACGTACTCGCCGGCCTTTGCCCTGTGGTTGTTAAGTAAGACAAGTCCGTCGCCCAAAAGGCGCCTGCGTCCGCGTAATGAGAGCGGGCAGATTTCCTTTAAGGCATTGTCTGCCCGCATGCCGGAAAGCTTTTCATTAATGATAAGGGTGCGCGTTTCCTTGTCAGCAGGCATATGGTCCCCCAGACTCATCCTTTCTCATCCTTTTCTATGGAGGCCAGCCGCATCAGCCAGTCTGCCGTAACTGATGCATCATGCCGGGCCATGTCCGGGCTGACAACTGGTACGTCAAGGACACATATGCCCATGGATTCTGCCAGTTTCTTCAAGGCATCTAGGCTTCCGTGGTAGAGTCCGTGACGGCTGTCTACAAGGATATGCGAGACAAGCCGGTCCGGCTTTGTATTTTTGCAGTCCTGGGCCAGGACGCTCATGAGCACCAGCAGCTGCTCTTCCACAGTATGCCCAGTAAGCTCCTTGTCATGGCCGGTATTGGGAATAAAGACCTTGGGGCAGTTAAGGGAGGCAATACAGCTTCCTATGCCGTCAACCAGAAGATTGGCCACGACGCTGGAATAGAAGCTGCCCATGGGGTAGCAGACAAGTGCCGCCTCGCGCAGCTTTGCCAGTGCAGGCACAGAGGCCCTTGGCCTGCAGGGAACAGGGTTGCTGTTTTTCCTGCCGGGTTCGTACACGGTGAGAAAGACTTCTTCTATCGGGCCGGGCAGTTCCTTGAAAAGGTGCTGCCCTATGAGCATGGTGCCGTCTTCAAGCCTGGCAACCAGATGCAGGTTTTCTTCCACAATAGGCACTATCTGGCCCCGTACACGCAGAAGCCGTCCGAACATGGGCAGGACAGAGGAAAACGTTCTGCCGTCCGAAAGATATTTCCCGGCCATGCAGATATTGCCAAGGCTTGCCTGCCTGGCATCAAAGTCAGCCGGCATGACCCTTAAAAAGGCGGTAAGGCAGTGCAGCAGTGTATGTTTTTGAAGCTCGCCTATGCCGTTCCACACTTCATGCTCAGGGGAACTGAAAGAACGTAAGCTCGTGCGCAGGCTGCCGGCATCGCCTTCTGCAGGCAGCCTTGTGTCCATGCACCGCACAAGATCCTGCCCGCAGGCTTCGACATCTGCCAGGGCCAGCATCCTGTTCCTGAGATCGCCCACGGCAGGCATGGCAAAGGCTTTCCTCAGCCTCGCTGTCGATCCGCCTGAGTCAAATGTTGTTACGATATGTACCGTGCGCCTGGTCCGTCCGGCCAGCGTGCGTCCCAGTTCCCGCATAGCGGTGCCGCCGGTAAAAAAGACCATGGGATGGTCCCTGGTATCTGATGGTGCAGAGCTCAGCATTGTGCCCCCCGCCATGTCAAAGTTTTTTCAGCAGGCCAAGTTCAAGCATGCGCAGGTACAGCTTCCTGCCTATCCAGGCATCTGTTGCCGCATAGGTGAGCTGTTTTTGCGTAAGCCTGGGATTGCTCCAGTTTGAGCACTGGGCCCCTTTTGAGATGCGCTGTCCGAAAAAGGCTGCCAGCATCGTGCGCAGGCCCCTGCTGGCAATGTTGTTTCTTTCGGCGACCTTGCTCAGATCGATGTGTCCCTGAGGGGTAAAGGGAAACCGCATGGCGAGCTGGCGCATGTCTTCGCCTATGGCCACGCCGGCCTTGACCTGCGCGGGATTGGTCATGATTTCGCCCAGGAGAATGTTCAGCGGCACAAAATCAAGCTGCAAAATATAAATATGGCTTTCTGTTGCCAGCTGCATGATGGAAGGAAGATGGACATCCCCCTTGCGGAAGCAGGGCTTTGTTTCTGTGTCAAAGCCTAAGACAGGCTCATCCCGCAGGGCTGGCAGAATTTTTTTGAACTGGTCTTCTGAGCTGACGACTGTCAAAGGGCCAAGATAGCAGGTCATAGGGAGCATGTTTATCTCCTCATTGGCCAGGCGCCGCCGTATGAACTGATTCTTTTCCAGTTCCTCAGCGATACATTGTTCTATATTGTCTATATCACTTGCCAATGCAGAACCCCTCAAAGACCTTGTTTAGGACATCCTGTGCCGTGCCTACGCCGATACAGTCATCAAGACAGGCGCAGGCCGAATCCAGACGTACTGAAAGCAAATCATACAACTGTCCGGCTTCAATGTCACTGATAAGCCCTTCAAGTTCGGCATGTGCACGGGCAAGCGCATCTGCCTGGCGCTCATTGGGCGCCACATGCTCCGTGCCTTCCTTGTCCTGCCCGAGGATTTCATCACGGACAACCTGGCAGAGCCTGTCTGTGCCGGCACCAGTTCTCGCGCTGATGGCAAGAAAGGGCAGGGGCGTGCCGTCCTTTCTTGCACACCACAAGGGCCTTGATACATCGGGCATGACTACGTCAGCCTTGTTCCAGGCCACGACCACCGGCAGAGAGGCTGGTGCCTGATCCAGCAGTTCCTGGAAGGCTTTATCCGGACAGGCTGATGCCTTTGCTCCTTCCTTTTTCAGCACTGAGCCGTCCAGGACGACGATCAGGCAGTCGGCATCCTGTGCCTGCTTAAGGGAGAGGGCAATGCCAAGGCTTTCCACCTTGTCATCTGCCTTGCGCAGGCCTGCTGTGTCTATGAGCCTGACAGGCAGATCGGCAAAGAGCACCGATTCCTCGATAAAGTCCCTCGTGGTTCCTGGCATGTCTGTCACAAGGGCCCTGTTGCGGCCAAGCAGGGCATTCATAAGGCTGGACTTTCCGGCATTGGCACAGCCTGCCAGGACGACACGTGCCCCGTGCTGGACAAGGGAGGCCCGTCTGACGCCTGTCAGAAGCGTGCCAAGGGAGAGGCAGGCCTTGCGCACATGCTCAAGGAAAGCAGGCCTGTCCAGGATTTCCACTTCGTCGTCAGGGAAATCGACAGCCAGGCTCATATGAACACGGACCGTTTCCAGGGATGAGCGTACTTCCTTCACCCTGCGTGCCAGTTCTCCGTCAAGGCGCCTTAAGGACTGTTCGGCTGCTTCCCTGCCAGGAGCGGCGATAAGTTCGGCAACCGCCTCTGCCTGGCTTAAGTCCATCCGCCCGCTGAGGAAGGCCCTTTGCGTGAATTCGCCACGTTTTGCAGGGACTGCTCCCATGGCAAAGAGCGTTTCCAGGATAAGGGAGGCTATGGTCTGGCCGCCATGGCAGTATATTTCTGCACAGTCTTCCCCTGTGTAGGTAGAAGGCCCTGGCATAAAGACGCAGAGGACATCGTCAAGGGGACGGCTGTCCTTGTCATGCAGTGTGCCATGGTGCAGTTTCCACGGCTCAAAATCCGCAAAGTTCCGGCTTGCCGGAGAAAAGCACTGCCTGAGAAGGTCATGGGCATACGGGCCTGAGATGCGAAGAATATGAATGGCCCCGTTGCCGCTGACTGTCGCCTGGGCGGCTATGGTTGTGCCTTCCTCGGTGTACTTTTCTGATGTCATTGCCTTGTACTCTTGAGCAAAAAAGAAGGAGTTCGCATGGACGCATGGAACTCCTCCTGAAAAATGCCTGTTCCGTTCCCTTTGGATACGTCCAGGGGGCCGGAAGGCTGAATTACTGTACTGGTCGTCTGCCCGGGACAAAAGCTGCTGCAAACCGCTCCTAGGAAGAAGCCTTTGGCGCCGGTTTTGCCTTTTTGCACATAATAAGGACGCGCTTGAGCATGCCGTCTCCGGTGCTTCTTGTCTGTATGCCGTCTTTGCCCTTAAGGAAAAGATGGATAATGCGGCGCTGATAGGAAGTCAGGGGCCGTGTGGTCAGCGGCTTGCCGCAGGAGAGTACCTTCTCTGACAAGGCTTTTGCCATTGCCTGCAGTTCTTCTTCCTGCCGCTGGCGGTACGTTCCCACTTCCAGGCTGACAAACACGGATTTTTGCAGCTTGCGGCTGCATATGCGGCTGGC
Source organism: Bulleidia sp. (assembly GCA_963661665.1). Taxonomy (GTDB): domain Bacteria; phylum Desulfobacterota; class Desulfovibrionia; order Desulfovibrionales; family Desulfovibrionaceae; genus Desulfovibrio. The sequence goes on from CAVLCT010000016.1 coordinate 19,982, forward strand.
CAGGTACTGCAGTGCCGTAAGGGTTGCTCCGTCGCGGCCTATGATAATGGCAGCTTCGTCGCCAAGTCCCTGAACGGAACAAAATACAATGCCGTCCTGCATGCAGCTGTCAATGACAGGCTCTGAGTCAGTCAGAGGACCAAGCAGCATGGCAACAGCCTGCCTGGCAGCCTCCTGGGCTGCCGGATACTCGGCCTCATCAAGGACAGCATACTCTGAATGCCGGGACAGAGCCTCTTCATCCGTCTTTTTCCGGGAAGGGCGGGAGGAAGCCTTTTCAGGCTTTTTCCGTGCTGTTCCCTGAGGCTTCTTTTCCCTGCGTGGGCCCTTGTCCTTTTGCCCGGACTGGGGCTCAGCAGAATGGTCAGCCTGAGCCGGGCCGCTGTCCGCCCCATTTTCCCTGTCATCCTGCACGGGAGCAACAGCCGTATCCGGCATGTCCTTGCCGGTGCTGCTTTCAGCGTCTGGCCGGATGTGGGAGCCAATTTCGCCCAGAACGCTTTGGACTGCATCCCTGAGATGGGAGCGTCTTGCACGAATCCTGGCCTTGCGGGCCCCGACTATGCCGAAGATGCCGCTTTTTGCATCCTGGATAATTTCGATTTCCAGCTTTTCACGGCCGGCATTGTAGTACAGGCAGGCGTCCTGAATGGCGGCATCCAGGTCTTTTCCCTGGAATTCCTTAAACCCATCCATGACTTCTGCCCTTAAGCTGCTTTGGTGACTTTCTTGCCGGGCCTCTTCAGCTTATGTCCCATCCACCACTGCTGGGCAATGGCCAGGATGTTGTTGACCAGCCAGTACACGACCAGGCCGCAGGGGAAAGCCAGGAAGAGGAAGGTGAAGACAATGGGCAGGATCATCATGATCTTCTGCTGCTTGGGATCAACTCCCTGGGGAGCCATCTTCTGCTGGATGAGCATGGAGAGGCCCATGACGATGGGGGTAATGTACAGCGGGTCTCTGGCAGAGAGGTCGCACAGCCAGGGGATGTCTGTGAAGGGCAGGGTGTCAATGAAGCTTGCGTGGCGCATTTCGATGGCTGTCAGAAGGGCCTGGTAGAGGCCGAAGAAGACAGGCATCTGGATGAGAATGGGAATGCAGCCGCTGGCAGGGTTGACATTGTAGGTCTTGTAGAGAGCCATGACTTCCTTGTTCATGGCTTCCTTGTCGCCTTTGTACTTTTCCTTGATCTTCTGCATCATGGGAGCAAGCTTCTTCATCTTTTCCATGGAAGAATAGCTCTTTGCAGTAAGAGGCCAGAAAATAATCTTGATGACAATGGTCAGCAGGATGATGGCGATGCCCCAGTTGCCGACATAGGAATAGAAGAAGTTAAGAATCCACAGAAGGCCCTTGGCAATCATGCTGAACATGCCAAGATCCACGGACTTGGCCAGTTCCTCGCTTGAGGCACCCATGAGCTTGCGGTCCTTGGGGCCGAACCAGTAGCTGGCTGTGAAGACTGTTTCCTGGCCGGGAGCAATGGTTACAGGAGACTGTTCCAGGGCAACCCTGTACACATTGTTCTGGTAGACGCCCTTGAAGGTGACGCCGGCAGCATTGCCGGGAAGCACGCCGTTGAGGAAGTAGGTGCTCATGGCGCCGCCCCAGTAAATGGTGCCTGCATTCATGACGCCTGTTCCCAGCTTTTCGGTGCTGCTTTCCTCGTTGAGGGAGCCGTTGTCATCCCAGCCTATGCGCATGGCGTCATACTGGCCGCCAACGGCATTGCTGGCATCGGCGCCTGTGGTATAGCCAAGCCTTAAGGAGACAGCCTGGGTGCCGGAAGGCGTTACGGCAATATTTTCCTTGATGAGGTAGGTAGCAGAATCAAAAACAAGCTCGCGGACAACGCGCATGTCACCGATCATGCCGATGAAGCGCACGCTTTTCTTCTCGCCCTCAGCTACATCAACATCGCCAGTTTCCTCGCAGGACCATGCTCCTACGCTCCATGAAGGCTGTCCGTTGACCAGAAGGCCCATGGGCGCCATGGCAGCAGTGGCAGGATTGACGAGGTTCACCAGCGGAGAGTCGCTGGCCACGGTTGAATGGAACTTGGTGAGCTCAAAGGAGCGCAAAATACCGCCGCCAGTATAAATCCTGGCTGTATACAGAGGGGTTTTCACGACCATGTCGCGTCCCTCGGATTCCTTGAAGACGGGCAGCGGAGCAGCAGTCATGGAAGCTTCAGGGGCAGGAGCAGGCTTGGCCTGCTCAGGCTGCTGTTGCTGCTGGCTCTGTGCTGTCTGTTCCGCAGGCGGGACAGGCTGCGGAGCCCAGCCCATTTTTTGCCCGAGGTAGGACCAGCCAACAATCACGAGCAGACACAGCACTATGGCTATAATGAGATTTTTACCGTCTTGCATGGGATTCTATCCTTTAGGAGAGGACATGCCTCAGCGCCGAGGCAGTGGAACGGGATCATAGCCTGAGCCACCCCAGGGGTGGCAGCGACAGAGCCTTCGCAGGGTGAGCCAGCTGCCGCGCACAACGCCGTGAAGCGTTATGGCTTCAATGGCGTAGGCAGAACAGGTAGGAATAAAGCGGCAGCTGCATGGAAGCAGTGGCGAAATGGCAATCTGGTACAGGCGGATAGGCAGTATGAACAGCTTTTTAATCAGCGACATCGCAAGCCCCCTGCGGAAGATGAAAGAAGCCTTTGAGCGCACCTGTCAGTTCGGAACTCACATCCTTGAGCGTGAGGCCGGCACTGCCTGCATGGCGTTTGGCAACGACAACAATTCTGGCAGAAACTGGCAGATGGCGTATTGTAAGGCGAAAACATTCACGGACAAGCCTTTTTATACGGTTGCGTATATGGGCATGCCCTGTCTTGCGGGAGACGGTGATTCCCAGCCGCACGCCGGAATCATCTGCTTCGGGCTTAACAATAAAAAGAAGGAAATGTCTGGTGTGCAGCCGGCGTCCCATATCATAACACTGGGCATATTCGGCAGTGGCACGAATCAGACTTTCCTTCGGCAATTTGAAAGAAACTGCCTTCTGTGCGGAAGCAGTTTCTTCGGGAAATGAGTCGTTGATTTTAGGCACTCAGACTTTTACGACCTTTGGCGCGGCGGCGGGCCAGGACAGCACGGCCGTTCTTTGTGGCCATACGGGCACGGAAACCGCAGGTGTGGGCGCGGCGCACCTTGCTGGGCTGATAGGTTCTTTTCATGAAAAAATCTCCTGTGGTAAACCGCTGGATTGCTGCTTCCTGTACAAGGAAGCGGGCAACAGTGCTGCATATTTCCCTGTCAGGGCAACATGCCTTTGCCTCACGGTTATTGTATGTTGTATGCATGCACAGCCAGCTGTCTCCTTATATTGCATATAGGGAAGACGCTGTCATTGCGCATTGTTTTTTGGTTAGGACCTGAAAAACAAGTACTCCCGTTTACACGGGAATGGCAACTTCGTCAAGGCAGTTATGGATGCAAGTGCGGATGATGCCCGCCGGATGAGTGCATAAACTGCCTGCAGCTGGTGGCGCAGGACGTGAGAAACGTCTCTGCATGGCGTCTGTTATATGCCCGTTATTATGCCGCAATAGACTGGATTAAGTCCGAAACTGAATTTATAATTGTCTTTCTGAAGGATGACTCCTCCATTATCTATTGAAATAATCGTTCCATTTATCGTAGTAATAACAATATCACCTTTTTTATATTTCTTATCGCTATTTACTTTTAGTGAATTGTCATTAAATGAATAATATAATAAAGCATTAGAATATTTTTTAGCTAAACCATTAATTTTATCTATTATTATAAAAGATCCATCTATACCAATCCCATCTCCATCATCTTCACCAAAAAGACCTAAGGTAAATGATATCCGTTCAGGTGATTCATTATTAAGAATAACTTTATGCTTTGATGCTATTTTTATATCTCCAAATGGTATGCTTATTTTTACACTATCCATATCGTTTATGATTCTTCCGTTAGTGACATCAGGATAGTTGATATAAAATACAAGCCCTCTTTCTACACCTGTACATCCGAATTCACTTGAATAATATTTTTTACCCTGAGTGTCTCCATAGAAGGTAATGACTGCATTTCCGTCTTTGTTGTCGTATGCAAATGCTTGTTGTCCGCTAAAAAGCATGAAGGATGTAATGAACAGTATGGCAAGGTATCGCATGTTTTATTTTCTCCTTGTATAAGAGGTCTGAACCTGGATGAAGAACTTTATAGCAGTTTCCTAATCTTGTGGCAGACAATACTGTGACTGTCCTATACCACAATCGATAGCAGGTGAACAGGCAATTGTTGATTCTGGATTACGTAGACCATCTAACATTTTGAAATTATAACTTTTATTATGTCAGTATGGCCTTGGAGCTTTGTTTGGTGCGCATCCTCTGAGGTTTTCCCTATGCCTCATTGCCAGACCAGGCCCAATGCCAGGCAATGTGCTTGACAAAAAGAGATTTCTCACGGCAAAAATTGTCTGTTTGTATTTTTTTGCCGGAAATAATGCGCATCAGCACAGGAATGAGTGTGGTCCAGCCTGTGGCGCACATTGTGGTCTGTCTAATGGAGCACAAGGGGTATTGGTAGTGGATAAAGTTGTTCTTAAGAAAAGGCCGGAGAAAGACGAGCCCTGCATCACGCTCATAGGCATGGCAGGCTCAGGCAAGTCTACTATCGGCATGGCCCTGGCAAAATATATGGACTATGCCTTTATGGATACTGACTACCTGATTGAGTCAGCCTACGGGACGGACCTGCAGTCCGTTGCCGATGCACTGCCGGGAGATGCCTTCCTGGACATGGAAGAGCGTTTTATCTGCTCTCTCAGGGCATCCCGTACCATCATTGCAACAGGCGGTTCTGTTGTTTACAGGGAAGCAGCCATGAAGCATCTGCACAGCATGGGTCCTGTTGTCTGCCTTGATGCCAGCCTTGAAACCATACAAAAGCGTATCGCTCTTAACCCTCAGAGAGGCCTTGTTATAGCGCCTGGACAGACAATAGCCGATCTGTATGCAGAACGCATGGCTCTTTACACAAAGTATGCAGACCTGCATTGCGATACTTCAAAATCGCCCGGGGAGTGCGCAGCCTGGATTGCCGGGCACGTTTCACTGCAAGAACATAAATAGTGCTGACAAAGGAAAAGCCTCCGTAAGAAATTCTCACGGAGGCTTTTTCAATAGTACGTCAGCTTAAAAGAGACGCTTTGCCTAGAAAACCCACTTCTTGCCATCGTAGCGGATAAATTCCTGCATATGACGGGTCTTGACGGTCTGACACTGGGCCTTGTCTGAAAGAGCCTCGGCCTTTGTAGCGCCTGTGCAGCGCATGTGGCGTTCGGAATAGGAGACAATGGCCGTGTAGGGCGTGGCGGCAGAGCTACCCTTGCGCAGGGTCGCATGGGTGCTGTTGGTGTCAATGACAACATAGTTGGCAACAAACTGCTTGCCGGATTTTGCCACGGAGGGCTTTGCCTTTGAAGGCACAACCGTGCGGCTGGCACGTCCTACCAGTTCATGGGCGGCTACATCAAG
>CAVLCT010000016.1:25560-31675 GCA_963661665.1 Bulleidia sp.
TTGGAGCTGCTTTTGGGGCTGCTCTTTGGGGCTTCCTGTTCGGCCTTGCTTGCAGAGGAAGTGTCTGCGGCAACAGCCGTGTCAGAAGTCGCTTCGGAATCGCCGAAGAGAGCGCATCCGTTAAGAAGGAGAAGAGCACTGCAAAGCAGGGCAATTTTTGATGTTGTTTTCATAATGTTTTCTCACAAAGTGAGCATTTGTCCCGCTTCCCCAGTCCTTATTTAAGGAATGTGGGGAAGGCAGAAACAATGTTAAGGAAAGAAACCCCGGCATCAAGGAAATTCCTTCATGCCGGGGCTGTAATGCTTTTTAGAAGATGAGCTTACTTGAAGTTCACTTCGGTGCGACGGTTCATGTAACGGCCTTCTTCGGTGCTGTTGTCGTACTTGAAGGACTTGCCGTTACCAATAGCCATCATGCGGCTGGCGGGGATGCCCTGGGTGCCGAGGTAAGCCTTCACGCTGCTGGCGCGGCGCTGGGACAGCTTGGCATTGTAGGCATCGGAACCCTTGGAGTCGGTCCAGCCGGAGAGAACGATGGTCTTGTCGGGATGCTGCTTGATGACTTCGGCAGCTTCGTCAAGAATGGCCATGGCCTTGGCATCGAGCTCGGAGGAGTCGAAAGCGAAGTTGACGCCACGGAGGACGAGAACGGTTTCGGCCTTGCCGCAGAACACGGCGAGGACAAAGCTTTCAACAGCGGCGTCGCTGGTGGCCAGGTCTTCAGCATTGACGACCACGGCATTGGGATTCAGGGCAGCAATGGCCTGGATGTTGGCTTTGCCCTCAGGGGTGTCGGCGAAGGAGACAACGTGGATGGTCAGGTTACGCTGGGAAGCGTAGATCTGGCGCACGGTCTCGACGAAGTCAACACCACGGTTGTTGTCACCGTCGGTGAACAGGATGAGGGCAGCGTCACGCTGCATGCTGCTCAGGAAGGACTCGTAGGTGGAAAGGCTGTCGCCCATGTAGGTCATACGGCCGAACACATTGAAGCTGTCCTTCAGCTTGCCGATGGCGCTGGCCATGGCGCCACGATTCCAGGGACCCTGGGCAAGGATGGTGCCGTTGGGGGAGATGGTGTGCAGGCCGCCCATGAAGGTCTGGTTGGGGATGGCGGCGTTGATACGCTGCATCACGTCCTTGGCAACGGCGATCTTGGTCTTTTTCAGCTTCTTGTTGGACATCATCATGGAACCGGAATAGTCCACGACAAAATCGAAGCTTTCGATCTTCTTGGTGCACTCAACAGGAGCAGCCATGGCGGCAACCGTGTAGCTCAGTACCAGCACGGCAACCAAGAGCAGGAAACGCAGTCTTTTCATTTTAGGAATGCCTCCAAAAAAAATGGTAATGCGCGGGAAATACTCCCTGTAATAACCGCGCACCCCTGTATTTTCAGGATGATAAGCAATAAAATCTTTGCCGATGGGGGCAAGGGATCCGTAAGAGAGCCTCTGCCTGCACGCGGTTTTACTAAAAATTACCTTTTTTCTTGAAAAATCGCAAGCAATCAGCCATTTTCGCTTTCAAAGCAGAACTGCTTTGGCAGAAGGGGCAAAATCAGCCCTTTCTGCTGGTCAAAACCTATGCCGGAGCCGTGCGGATTTTTGCTTTCTGCCTGCTTTAGGCACTATGGCCTGATGCCTTGTGGGGGAAGATATGACTGCGTACCGGTATGAAAAATGGGATCCGAACGGAAACACCACGCTTTTTTTCCCTGATGAAGTACCAGCCTCTGAAAAGCCGTCAGCTGAAGAGATTGCCCATGCCCTGGCACCTGGCCAGCTGGATGCGGAGCAGGCAGGCTTTGCAGACAATGGCAGTCGGCATCTGCGCATGGCAGGCGGGGAGTTTTGCGTCAATGCAACCCTGGCATTCGGGGCTCATCTGGACAGGCTCCTCTGCAATGGCGCTGAAAAAGCAAGGGCGTATGAAGCAAGCGTCTCCGGCTGGCCTGGCAGGATACAGCTGGAAGTCAGCGGCAAGGAGCCTCTTTGGTCGGTCACGGCCCGTCTGGCGATACCATCCGGCATAATTGACATTATATCTGAAGAGTGCGCTCTTGTGCGTCTGCCTGGCATCAGCCATTTGCTGTGTCACTGTTCTTCGCCTTTGCCTCCGGACAAAAAAGGAGCCGCAATGGCTTTGCTGAAAAAATACGGCCTTTTGGAAGAGGATGCGGCCGGCGTTGTCTGGTGGCAGGAAGGAGATGGCGTCTCAGCCGGGCAAGATGACGATGCTGTTCTTCGCATCTGGCCTGTTGTGAGAGTGCGAGCCGTAGAAACGCTCTATGAGGAAACAAGCTGCGGGTCCGGCAGTATGGCTCTTGCCTGTTTTCAGTACACCAGGAACAAGCAGGAAAAATCTTCTGTCCTGCAGCCGGGCGGATGCTCCCTAAGAATACGTATTGTTCCACAAGGAGCAGGCACGGCGGCCTTTGTAACAGGGCAGGTGCGATTTGCTGGTGAAGGCAGCTGGCTTTCCTGATCTGTCAGCATTCTTCCAGACAGCCATGTTTCATGAGGGCATGGCGGTTTATCGTCTGGGGCGTGTCTTCTTCATAGTGGGAGATAAAGACGTAGGACAGCCCCTCATCGGCAAGTGTGTCGAGGACATCAAGGTATTTGTATCGTGCCCTTTCATCCAGGCCTGTACAGGCTTCATCAAGCAAAAGGGCAAGGGGGCAGCCCATAAGGGCCCTGGCAAGGAAGGCGCGGCGCAGCTGGCCTGTTGATACCTGGCGTATGGAACGGTCTGCAAAACACTTAAGCCCCACTTTTTCAAGCTGGCTTTCTGCCAGCTCCTTTTCTTCCCTTGAAAATTCCCTGTAGATTCCGACGCTGTTTTCAAGGCCTGACAGCACAAGTTCCAGGCAGGTGACATCGTATTCGTAGAGAGCCTGGTTTGTGTCGGAAACAAGCCGTATCCTGCGCCTGATGGAAGCAAAGGGAATGGAGTCGTCCTGCGGCAGGTTGAACGTTATCCTTCCTGGCCAGGCCACGGGGACATCTGATGCCAGCATGTGCAGGAAGGTGGATTTTCCGGAGCCGTTTTCTCCCTGAAGGAGCCAGTGTTCTCCTTGCATGAACTGCCAGGTAATGTCGTGCAGGACAGGCCTGCCTGCAAGGTACACAGTGGCGTTTTCTACATCGACCAGGGGCTTTGCCTCTTCATGGACAGGGATCGTTCCGGACTGGATTTCTATACGTGAAGACGTCTCCTGCACGTCTTCCCTGCCGGCAGGAGGTACTGCCGAGAGGCTGCCTTTATCAAGGTACAGGGTGTTTTTGATCCACTCAGGCAGGAACGACGCCCTGTGGGTAGTCATGATAATGGTGCTGCTCTCTGAAAGCTTTTTTAGCGATGCGGCAAAAAGCTCCCTGTGTCGTGCATCCAGGCCGTCAGTACATTCATCCAGCAAAAGCAGGGACGGCTGGCGCAGCATGGCCCTTGCCAGCAGCAAAATCCGCAGCTGCCCCTGCGAGATCTCCGTGACATTGCGCTTTAAGAGGTGGACGCAGTCAAGCTCGCAGGCCATGGCCTCTGCAAGCTCTTCCCTCTTGCTGTCTGGCTGAGTGTAGAGCATGGGCGTGCCGTCAAAGCCTGTCAGCAAAAGCTCCTTGCCGTTAAGCCCCCTGGCAGAACGCTGGAAGTATTCCTGCTGGGACGGCGAGACCATGGCAGTGACAGCCTGGCCAATAATGCGTGACGTGGTCATGCTGCCGTCATTGTCCTGCCAGGAACATGTCCCCTGTGTCACCCATGCCTCGCCTCTGATGATGCGCAGAAGCGTCGTCTTTCCGGCGCCGTTTTTTCCGATGAGGACAGTATGCTCTCCCTTGCGGATGGCCCAGGAGAGGTCATGAAGCACAGCCCTTTTCTGGGGATCGCCAGGGAAAACAAGGCCGGCATTGTCTATCTGGCAGAGAAGTGTCTGGTCCATACGGCAGGATTGTCTTCAGGGAGATGTCTGGAAGGAAGCTTGAAAGAGATGCCTGGAAAGGCAGGATAAAAGCCTAAAAAGCGAGCGTATGGCACTGCTTTTCGGCAAAATACACTGAATGAGCAAATCCGAATGCCCTGGCATAGCTTGCCAGAACCGGGAAGCCATAAGCTACATCGGCAACATTGTGGGCATCAGAGGCAAAACTGATCTGGCACTGCACTTCTGAAGCCAGGCGCATAATAAGGGGGCAGGGATATATCTCATGGCAGGGCTTGCGCAGGCCGGCCGAGGAGATTTCCATGGCCATGTTATTGGCTTTGAGAACTTCCAGCGCATCCTTTATCAGGCGCTGGCTCTCTTCCTTCACAATCCAGCTGTGGAAGCTGTCCATGCTGAAAATTTTGATAAGGTCAGGATGGGCCGCAATCTGGAAGAAGCCTGTGGCAAGCATCTTGCGCCAGGTTTTGAAATAGGCATTGTAGCACTCAAATTTCTTCTCTTCGCTCATCTTTTCCCAGTCATCGGGAGAGGTATCAATGCCCCAGGTACCAAGGAAGTGCGTGCTGCCTATGAGGTAGTCAAAGGAAAACTGGCCTGATGCCTTGCGCACAAAGTCAATGTCATCTTCAAACCAGTCGATTTCCATGCCGAAAAGCACCTGGCAGGGGCCGTCTGCCTTTTTGAGAGCCTGCACTTCATCGACATAGTCCTGCAGATGGGCATTGAGACGGTCCCTGTATTCGACAGGATAGGTATACTTAAGGGGGCGCGGGCTGTGCTCGGAAAAACCGAAGATGGCCAGGCCTTTGGAAACGGCGCTCTGGTACATGTCCCGGACTGTGTCCTTGGCGTGTGAATACAGGGTGTGGTTATGCAGATCGCAGCTGATCATGGCGGCCCTTCCTTTAAGGAAAAAAGCAGGCTCCCCGCAGCAGGAGCCGCGGGGAGCACAGTACAACAAAAGAACTGTTTTCTAGTCCTGCTCTGTGCCAAGCAGGCGCTGGCAGATGCTGATGCCGGCCCTGCGTCCGGCGCCTGCAGCCAGAATAACGGTTGCGGCACCTGTGACGATGTCTCCGCCGGCAAAGACATTGGGAATGGATGTTTCGCCGGTTTCCTCATTGGCAACTATATAGCCCCACTTGTTCTTTTCGAGGTCCTTTGTGGCCTCAAGGAGAATGGGGTTGGAGCGGGTGCCCAGTGCCACGATGCCGAGATCGATTTCCATCTCAAACTCGGATCCCGGTACAGGGACAGGACGGCATCTTCCCGAGGCGTCAGGCTCGCCCAGTTCCATGCGCTGCAGGGTGACGCTCTTAAGCCTTTTGGCATCATCTCCATGGAAGGACACGGGGTTTACCAGCAGGTCAAAAATGACGCCTTCTTCCTCGGCATGCTCGACTTCCTCGCGGCGGGCCGGCATCTCGTTCCTGGTGCGGCGGTAGACCACGTGCACCTCGTCAGCTCCCATGCGCAGTGCAGTCCTGGCTGCGTCCATGGCAACGTTGCCTGCGCCGAAGACAGCGACCTTGTGCCCTTCATAGACAGGCGTGTCGTATTCAGGGAACTTGTAGCCGCGGCCAAGATTGATGCGGGTCAGGAATTCATTGGCTGAGAAAACACCGACCAGGTTTTCGCCAGGAATGCCAAGGAATTTGGGCAGTCCTGCGCCGACGCCGATGAAGACGGCGTCATGCTTTTTCAGAAGCTCGTCAATCTGGCAGGTGCGTCCGCCAACCGTATCCAGGTGAATTTCCACCCCGAGGTCTTCCAGAGCCTTGATTTCGCTGCGGACGATGTCCTTGGGCAGCCTGAATGAAGGAATGCCGTAGATAAGCACGCCGCCTGCCTCATGCAGGGCTTCGTACATATGGACCTTGAGGCCGTGAGAGGCGCAGTAGCCTGCACAGGAAAGCGACGCAGGGCCTGCGCCGATGCAGGCAACGCTTTTGCCTTCCTTTGGTGTCTGAACAGAAGCTGCGGCAGCTTCTTTTTGGGTATTGGCTATATGGGTGTCCGCAACAAAGCGTTCCAGGCGGCCTATGGCTACGGCCTCGCCCTTGCGACCCAGGAGGCAGGAGCCCTCGCACTGCTTTTCCTGCGGACAGACGCGGCCGCACACGGCAGGCAGGGCGTTGGCAGTCTTGAGCTGGCGGTAGGCCTCTTC
>CAVLCT010000017.1:0-31170 GCA_963661665.1 Bulleidia sp.
ATACCGTGCGTGCTGCCGCACGCATTGTGAAGAGCACGCCCATCAAGATGCTTGTTGTGGCCTGCAATACGGCCAGCAGCGTCTGCCTGCCAACGCTCAGGGCGCAGTATCCCCACATTCCTGTGCTGGGCGTTATCGAGCCTGGCGCAAAAGCCGCCGTGTCTGCCTCAAGGTCAGGCTGCATAGCCGTCCTGGCCACGGAAGCCACGGTCCGCGGCGGAGCCTATACCGAGGCCATACACAGGCTGAATCCCGGGGCAAAGGTCCTGAGCAGGGCCTGCACGCTTTTTGTGTCCCTGGCAGAAGAAGGCTGGCTTGAAGGTGACATCGTTGAGGGGACGGCCAGGCGCTATCTCTCTGATATCCTGAAAGCTCCTGAGAGGCCTGACACCATACTGCTTGGCTGCACCCACTTTCCGCTCCTGCAAAAGGCCATAGCCAATGTCGCCGGAGACGGGGTGCGCATAGTGGATTCGGCTGAGACAACGGCCAGGGCAGTCAGTGAGCTTCTGGCAGGACAGCATCTTGCCAATCCTTCCTCAAAGCCAGGGAAGGTGCATTTTATGGCGACGGACAATGTCGCCAGATTTGCTGCCATAGGCGGCAATTTCCTGGGGCGTTCGCTGGAAGGATCCGACGTGGAACTGGTTGACCTTTAGTCTGCCCCTTTGACAGGCCCCTTTAGTACGAACCTTCAGGCAGGTTTATGCGGGGCCTTTTGGGCAGGGCCTTGCGCATGCGCAGATACTGCTCTGTCCCGATAAGCCTTCTGTTTGCCTGCCCGCCTTTCATGCGCTCCTTTGGCGTGCAGGCCATGCTCTCGATGGGGCCTGAGAGTTCCTCGACAGGCGGATCAAAGACTTCCCAGAGGCCGTTTATTTCCTTGCGCGGGTTTACATGCCTGCCCGAGGCGTCCTTTATGGCAATATGCAGATGGGCCCCTGTTGTGCGCCCTGTGCAGCCTACCTTGCCAATATGCTGCCCCCGTGTGACTTCCTGCCCCTTGGTGGCCAGGATCTCGGACAGGTGCGCATAGGTGACCAGCCTGCCGTTTTCCTGCTGAACCTGCACCATCAGCCCGGCAGCACCGTTCATTCCCGCTTCAACAACCACTCCTTTTTGCAGGGAGCGTATGGGCCATCCTATATGCGCCCGTATGTCCAGGCCTGTGTGGACATGTCCTGCGCTTCCCTGGCTCAGACTGCTCCTCCTTGCCCCGTAAGCGGATGTTACCAGCTCCTTAAGCGGAGGCCAGAGTTCCCTGACGTCCTGAGGATAGAGCTTCTCATAGAGAGCCTTTTCGCTGAGGTCCTTTTCGCTGAGCACCTCTTCGCCGGAGGCCTCTTTGCCTGCCTCCTTATCAGCCTTTTCCTCTTCCTTTCCGGGGTCAGGCCTGCCCTCTTCTTTTGCTTTTTCTCCTGCCTCTGTTCCTGCTTTTTCCACTGCTTCAGGCTTTTCCGGAGCCTTGTCCTCTGAAGGCACGGTCCCGCCTGCCGTTGCAGTATTGTTATCCCTTTCTTCAGCGTGCAGGGGGGATGAAAACGTTGTCAGAAGAATTAGCACAAGCCCGAGGCAGAAGATCTTTTTTTCTGCAAAAAGAGAGGAAACAAGCGAAACAGGATACAGGAAAAAGTGCATGGGAAGAGGCTTCCTTATGGCAGCTGGACCATGTTCTGGGGCGTCTTTGTGAAAGACGGTATTTTATAGAGCCTGACTGAGGTTGGCAAACAGATATATGGCACAAAATGTTCTTGATATAACGCATCTGAGTGTTGCTTTTTCCGGCCGCACGGTTCTGGACGATGTCTGCGCCTCCCTGCCCATGGGTGGCATGACTGTCTTTGTGGGGCCGAACGGGGCGGGAAAGACAACGCTTCTGCTCAGCCTCCTGGGCGAGGTGCCGTATTCCGGCTCCATCACTTTTGCCAGCGGGATACGCAGGCATATAGGCTATGTCCCCCAGTCTCTGAACAGCGAGACCTACACGCCCATTACCTGTTCTGAATTTTTGCGCCTGAGCTTTTCCAGAAGGCCCTTGTGGCTTGGCACGACGGCTGCCATGCGCAGCAGGGTGGATGACGCCCTGGACAAGGTCGGCATGTCAGGCATGGCCGGGCGCAGCCTGTCGCAGCTTTCTGGCGGGCAGCTGCACCGCGTGCTTCTGGCAGGAGCCCTTCTGGGATCGCCCCGCCTTCTCCTGCTTGACGAGCCGGCTTCTGGCGTCGATATGCAGGGCGAGCATCTTTTCTGGGAACTCCTTGATGATTTGCGCAAAAAGGAAGGCATATCTGTAGCCATGGTCAGCCACAACCTGCATCTTACGGCGCATTATGCCACGCATGTGCTCTGCGTTCATCAGGGGACATGCATGCAGGGTGCTCCGCGCGATGTCCTGACTGCCGGCAACCTCATGACTATTTTCGGCATTCCCATTCATCTTTATCCGGACCAGTGTGCCGCCTCCCAGGCGCTTTGTCCCTCCTGCGGCGCTTTTGCCGACAAGGAGGATTTGCAGTATTGTCCTGCCGGCTGCACCTGCGCTCATTGTAAAACAGGCCGGTCTCTATCATGATAGCGTTTCTCTGCCAGGCCTTAGGCGCCCTGCCGCTGGACTGCCTTCAGCACGGCTTTATGCAGCAGGCCCTCTTGGGGCTTTTGCTGCTGGCTCCTGTCAGCGCCGTCCTCGGTGTCGAGGTAATACATTTCCGCATGGCCTTTTTCTCCGATGCCATCGGGCATTCCGCCTTTGCCGGCGTGGCGTTGGGCCTGCTTCTTGCCTGTGATCCCAGATGGTCCATGCTGGCCTTTGGCATCCTGGTAGGGCTTGGCATCGTGGCGCTGCAAAGGAGAAGCAACATCTCATCGGACATGGCCATAGGCGTTGTCTTTTCTGCCGTCGTGGCCTTCGGCCTTGCCGTTGTCAGCCGCTCGCATGGCACTGCGCGCAGCATGCAGCAGTTTCTCTTCGGTGATATCCTGACAATCGGCCCTGACGAGCTGACTTTCCTGCTTGCTCTTGTGCCTGTTGTCTTTCTGGTGCAGGCCGTTGGCTTTAATTCCATGCTGCTGGTGGCGCTCAATCCTGTCATGGCCAGGGCGCATGGCGTGAAGACTGCCATGTGGCAGTACCTTTTTGCCACCCTGCTGGCAGTGGTGGTCATCTTTTCTGTCTGGACAGTCGGCGTCCTGCTTGTGACTGCCATGCTTATTGTTCCCGCAGGCTGTGCCCGCAATATATCGTCTTCATTGCGCGGCATGTTCTGGTGGGCCATTGCCATAAGCATCTTTTCTTCCTTTGCAGGCCTTGTCCTTTCTGCCCAGCCATGGCTTTCCACGGCGACAGGCGCAACCATTGTCCTTGTCAGCTGCATTTTGTTTGCCTTATCGACCCTGTCCAGGCGCTGCCTGCAGGGGCGCAAGGGATAAGACATAAGGCAGGGGCCCTGCTTTAGGCACAGGTCAGTTCTGCAACGTTTTTACCTATCACCATTGGGAGCACTCTATGCCCGGCAATACGTTTGGCACACTCTTTCAGCTCACTACCTTCGGCGAGTCCCACGGGGCGGCTGTAGGCGGCATAGTGGACGGCTGTCCTGCCGGGCTTGCCCTTGGCACGGAAGACTTGCAGAGAGCCCTGGACAAGCGCAGGCCGGGCCAGGGGAGCACCAGTACTTCCAGGAAGGAACCGGACACGGTCCATATCCTTTCAGGGGTGTTTGAGGGCAAAACGACAGGAACGCCCATTGCCTTCCAGGTGATTAATGAGAACCAGCACTCGTCCGATTACGACGAGCTGAAAAATTTGTTCAGGCCGGGGCATGCGGACTACGGCTTTTTCCAGAAATTCGGCCTGCGCGACTACCGCGGCGGCGGCCGCTCCTCCGGGCGCGAGACCATTGCCCGCGTGGCTGCGGGCGCCATAGCCGACGTTCTGCTTGCCGCTTCCGGCATTCATGTTTATGCAGCCTGCGTGGAACTGGGCGGTATTCCGGTACGCAGTATTGAGATGGAGCATGCCTTTGACAGGGCTTATTTCAGTGCCGATGAAAGCGTGATCCCTTTGTGGGATGAGCGCGTGCAGGAAGCACGGAAGGATATGGACACGCTGGGCGGCATAACCCGTGTTGAGATACGCGGAGTGCCTGCCGGACTTGGCGAGCCCGTCTTTGAAAAGCTGGATGCCAGGCTTGCCTGTGCCCTTATGGGTGTTGGTGCCGTCAAGGGCGTGGAAATAGGGGACGGCTTTGCTGCGGCGAGGGCCACAGGCAGTACGAACAATGACCCAATCCTGCCTGGCGGCCGCTTTGCCTCCAACCATGCGGGAGGCATACTGGGCGGCATATCCTCAGGGCAGGATATCGTGGTGCGCTGTGCCGTAAAGCCCATACCGTCTGTTCCGAGAAAACAGGACACGATTGACACTGAGGGGCATGCAGCCACGGTGCAGGTAGGCGGCAGGCACGATCTTTCTGCCATACCGCGCTGCATTCCCGTGCACAGGGCCATGTGCAGCCTTGTTGTTGCCGACATGCTGCTTATGCAGCGCAGGATGGGGAGGGGTGATGGCGCGTACAGGCAATTCTGACGGCATGCAGCCGGGGCTCCTTGCTGAAAAGGAACAGCCGGCTGAAATAAGCTTCAGCGGGGTCATTGACCGCATCATTTTCCAGAACAAGGATAACGGCTATGCCATCATGCGCGTTATGGCCTCCAACAAGGAAGCCGGACGCAACGGCATACCTCTCTACGGCCTTACCTGCGTGGGAACGCTGCTGAACCCTCAGGGCGGAATGCGCCTGCGCTTTACCGGAAGGTTCGTCAATAATGCGCGTTTTGGCCGCCAGTTTGCCTTCAGTTCGGCAGAAGAGCAGATGCCTGCCAGCGAAAGCGGGCTTATCAGTTATCTCTCCTCAGGCCTGATCAAGGGCATGGGCCGGGACATGGCCCAGCGCGTGGTGCAGGAGTTTGGCGCTGATACCATGCGTATCCTGGACGAGGAACCGGACAAGCTGCTCAAAATACGTGGCATAGGGCAGAAAAATCTCAAAAGCATTGCCGAGAGCTGGCGCGAGCACAGAAGCATCAGTAGCCTGATGCAGTTCTTGCAGCCGCACGGCATCTCTCCTGCCTACGGTGTCCGCATCTACAATGTCTACGGACCTCAGGCCCTGGAAAAAGTGCAGGAAAATCCGTACTGCCTGGCCATGGATATCCGGGGCATAGGCTTTACTACAGCCGATGCAATAGCTGAGAAGCTCGGCGTGCCGAGAAATTCCCCGCTCAGGGTGCAGGGGGCAGTGCTGTACATCCTGCAAAAGGCGTCGGACAGCGGCGATGTCTTTATGCCGTACAGTCTTCTTGTCAGACAGCTTGAAGAGGAAATGCAGATTGATCCTGCCCTGATCAGGCCGGCCCTGGACGCCCTGGAACAGAGCGAGCGCATTATCGTTGATGCAGAGCCTCTGGCAGAAAACGAGTTCTGCCAGCCGGACGACAGGGCTGTCTATCTTGCCCGCCTGTATCATTGCGAGGAAAAAACAGCCTATTACCTTGAACGGCTGCAGCGCATGCCGCGCAATGTTTCCTTCAAGAACGCTGACAAGCAGGTCGGAGAGGTCCTGCAGTCCTTCACGCCAAGGCTGGCCGAGGCCCAGGCCGAGGCTGTGCGCATGGCTGCCAGAAACAAGGTCATGGTGCTGACAGGCGGTCCCGGCACGGGCAAGACAACCATCATCAGGGCCATTATCAGCCTTTTTGAGAAGCTGACCAGCCGCATCAGCCTGGCCGCCCCCACAGGCCGTGCTGCCAAGCGTATGGCAGAGGCGACAGGAAAGCCTGCAAGCACCATTCACCGCCTGCTGGAATACAATCCCGTCGAAAATGAATTCATGCGCAACGAGGACGAGCCCCTGGTCTGCGATCTGCTTATAGTGGACGAGGCCAGCATGATGGACGTGGTGCTTTTTTACTATCTTATGAAGGCAGTGCCGTCCGGCTGTACTGTCCTGCTTGTCGGGGATACGCACCAGCTGCCGTCAGTGGGTCCTGGAACCGTTTTGGGCGACATTATTTCTTCCAGGCGGGTGGCAGTCATCGAGCTGAATGAGATTTTCCGCCAGGCAAAGACCAGTGCCATTGTCTCCAATGCCCATCTCATCAATAACGGCGTAGTGCCTGAGCTTTTCCGCCCCTGGGAACAGGATACGGACTTTTTCTTTCTGCCCTGTCCTGACGGCGAGGAAGCTGCAGATGACATGGTTTCCCTTATCGTGCACGAGATACCGGAGCGCTACGGCTTTAATCCCCTGAAGGACATACAGCTGCTTACCCCTATGCACAAGGGAGCCGTGGGCACGCAGAATATGAATGCCCGCCTGCAGGATGCCTTAAATCCCCAGAAGGCAGGACAGGTGCAGGTAAAGCGCAGCGTGTTCTGCTACCGCGTTGGCGACAAGGTCATGCAGACAAAGAACAACTACGACAAGGAAATTTTTAACGGGGATCTCGGCGTTATTACGGGCATAGACAAGGAAAACAAGATAGTAAGCGTTCTTTTTGACGAAGAAAAAACCGTGGACTACGAGCTTGGCGATCTGGACGAGCTGGTGCTGGCCTATGCCATTTCCATCCACAAGTCGCAGGGCTCTGAATACCCTTGTGTTATTGTCCCCCTGTTTATGCACCATTATGTCATGCTGCAGCGCAACCTGGTGTATACGGCCATTACGCGCGGCAAGAAGCTGGTGGTGGTAGTCGGGGAGCCAAGGGCGCTGGCGCAGGCTGTGCGCAATACGTCGGTGAAGCACCGCTATACCAGGCTGGCCTGGCGCCTTGGCGGCAGCATGCAGGGGATGCCTTCAGCCTAGTGCCTGCCGGATGCCTTCAGGAGTCTGCGGAAAGGCTGGGACTGCTGTCGGACTGGTATCAGCGGTTTACGTCAAAGCTGAAGGATTCATACCACTCAAGCTGTGCCCCGGGATATGTCCAGGCACCATCCGGAAGTCCTGCCTTGCCGCACAGATGGCTCAAGTACTGGGGAAGGTTCCAGTTTTGTTCAACAGGCACGGAAGGCAGGAAAACGCCTGTATGGCCGTTGTATCTCAAGACAAGCCCGTGCCTGCCTATGACAATCTGCTTCACATCGGGACAGGGAGATAAGGGGCCCAAGACATTGATGGTCACATCAGTGGCCCGCCATTCTCCGGATGAGAGCGGAGCAAAGCGGGTATCCCTGAAGGCGGCCATAAGGGCCATGCGCCAGACGTTTTCATAAAGAGGCGAGTCAGCCTGGATAAGGCCTATGCAGCCACGCAGCTGCCTGTTCAGGTTCAGCGTGACAAAGCAGCCAAGATGAGCTTGCAGGGAAGCGGGTATTTCGTCCGCAGGCGGAGGAACAAGATCCCTGTCTGCCAGAGCATCGTCAATGGCAGATACGGCAATGCTTCCTAAGATGCACTGTTCTTCCTCTGTCAGGCTGAATGGCAAAGACATACTATCCTCCCCTGATTGACAGGAAAAAGGCCGGCATCACCGCAATGGTGAAACCGGCCTTCATGATTCTTTAGTGCTTCTGAACGGCTGTGATGAGATCGTTTACGGCATCAAGCTGTTCCCAGGTGAATTCTGGCAGCTCGCGGCCGAAATGCCCGTAGCACGATGTCTTTTTGTAGATGGGGCGCTTAAGCTTCAGGCGCTTGGTGATGTGGTAGGGTCGCAGGTCAAAAACCTCGCGGACAGCGTCGGTCAGGACATTGTCCGGATAGGGGCTTGTGTGCTGCGATGTCACCAGCACGCTGACCGGGGCTGCCACGCCTATGCTGTAGGCTATCTGCACTTCGCAGACCTTGGCCAGGCCGGCACCCACCACGTTTTTGGCAATATAGCGGGCCATGTAGGCTGCGGATCTGTCAACCTTTGAGGGGTCCTTTCCTGAAAAGGCGCCGCCGCCGTGGTGGCCTGAGCCGCCGTAGGTATCCTGGATGATCTTGCGGCCGGTGAGTCCGCAGTCGCCCATGGGGCCGCCCACGACAAAGCGGCCGGTGGTATTGATGAAGATGTCGCAGTTCTTCTCGTCAAAAAATCCTGAAGGCCCCAGGACGGGGCGGATGACCTGCTCCTTGACTGCCTGGATGATCATGTCCTGGCTGGCATGAGCCTCGTGCTGGGTTGAGACAACCACGTTGTTGATGCGCACGGGCACGCCGTCCTGGTATTCAAAGGAAACCTGCGTCTTGCCGTCCGGACGGAAGAAATCAACTATGCCTTCCTTGCGGACCTGGGTCAGGCGCTGGGAAAGCTTGTGGGCCCAGTAAATGGGGGCAGGCATAAGGGTGTCGGTTTCCGAGCAGGCATAGCCGAACATCATGCCCTGGTCGCCGGCGCCCTGGTCTTCGGGATTTTCCCTGAGAACGCCCTGGGCAATGTCCGGGGACTGGTGGTCAATGCTGGAAAGCACGGCGCAGGTCTGCCAGTCAAAGCCCATGTCCGAGCTGTTGTAGCCCACTTCCTTGATGGTCTCGCGGGCAACCTGGGGCAGATCCACATAGCAGGTGGTGGATATTTCTCCGGCTATAATGGCCATGCCGGTTGTGACCAGGGTTTCGCAGGCAACGTGTGCATCCGGGTCCTGTTCCAGTATGGTATCCAGGACTGCGTCTGAAATCTGATCGGCAACTTTGTCGGGATGGCCTTCGGTGACGGATTCAGAGGTGAAAAAGTAGGTTCCTTTGGTCTGCATTGAAGATCCTCTTGTCTAGTTGAGCCGGATGTTGTCTATGAGGCGGGCCTTGCCCATCTGTACGGCGCAGGCCATGCTGGCCGGAACATCGATCTGGTCGATCGGGGTCAGGTTTTCTGAGTCGATGACCTGCAGGTAGTCCAGGCGTCCCAAAGGCAGTTTTGCCGCCCAGCGGCGCAGGACGGCATCCTTTAGGACTGAGGCCTTTTTCTCGCCCTGGCTGACAAGCTGCCTTGCATAGTCGAGGGCGCGGAAGATTTCCGGAGCCTGCCTGCGTTCTTCTTCTGTCAGGTAGACATTGCGTGAAGAAAGGGCCAGCCCGTCTTCGGCACGGACGATGGGAACGCCGACGATCTGGACAGGATAGAAGAGGTCCCTGACCATGCGGCGCAGAATGGCCTGCTGCTGCCAGTCCTTGTTGCCGAAGACAGCGTAGTCTGCCTGCGTCAGCATGAACAGTTTGGTGCAGACAGTGCAGACGCCGCGGAAGTGGATGGGACGGGACATGCCGCAGAGAAGACTGCCCATTTCCGGAACTTCCACCCAGGTTGAGGCATTGGGTGCATAGAGCTCGGAGGGCTCGGGAGCAAAGAGGACGTCGGCGCCGTGTTCGGCGGCAATCTTTGTATCCCTGTCTATATCCCTCGGGTAGGATGCGTAATCCTCGTTGGGACCGAACTGGGTCGGGTTGACAAAGAGGCTGACGACGACCTTGTCGGCAAGCGTGCGTGCCTTGTCCATGAGGGAGGCATGGCCTGCGTGATAATACCCCATGGTGGGAACCAGGGCGATGGTGAGACCTTCCTTATGCCATTGGCGGCACTGTGCGGAGAGGTCTTTGGCTGTGTGTATTGTTTGCATATCAGTTTATCAAGGAATGGTAATATAGAAAACGGTAGAGCTCTTATACCCTTTGCTTTTCCAGCTGTAAAGGCTTCTGTCCGGCTGTCAGGAAAAAGCCCCCGGAAATGCCTGCATAGGAAGTCCTGGAAAGCCCCTCGTGCCGTGTATTTCCTTGCCTTTTCTGCGGGCTGGACGTAAAAATCCGTTTTCCGGAACGCTTTATTTTTCAGGGCACATCATGTCTCAGCTGTATTTGGTATTTCTTCTTGTCTCAATGCTTTTTTCTCCTGTGCTTAGCCTGTCCGCACAGGCAGAGGAACCTGTCCCGTATCAGGGGGCGCTCATTGATAATCAGAAAATGAGCGAAAACCTGTGTGCGCTGACATTTGATGACGGTCCCGGGCCTTTTACAGGCGAGCTTCTGGACATGCTTGATTCATACGGCATCAGGGCCACCTTTTTCATGCTGGGCAAAAATGCGTCCAGATTTCCCGATATTGTTCAGAGGGCGCTGGCAGAAGGGCATGAGGTAGAAAATCACTCCTTCTCCCATCCCAACATGAAGACACTGAGGCCTGAGCGTCGCATTGAGGAAATGGGCAAAACAAACGAGATACTGCGTTCCTTAGGCGCAGACCCGACATATCTGCGTCCGCCGTATGGTTCAAAGGACAGTGCCCTGACCACACAGGCAGCCGGACTTGGCCTGCGCATTATTACCTGGTCCAGGGACAGCCTGGACTGGAAAAGGCTTCCCGATGACTACAGCCAGCTTCCTGACTGTTCCGGCCGCATTGCGCCCAAAGGGCATTTGCGTGGCATTTTCCTTTTCCACGATATCCATAAGAGAACAGTCGAGGATCTGCCGCGCATAGTGGCACAGCTGAAGGCAGGCGGCTGCCAGCGCTTTGTTACCGTCCGTGAATATGCGGAAGATTTTTATCAGGATTATGAGCCGCCCGTGCTTATGACAAGGCATCCCAGGGCAGACATAAAAGAGGCAGCTCTGGCTGCATCAGGGACAGCATCCGGGACAGCCTCTGCGGGTGTATCCGCTCCTGACGGAAGCCTGGGCTCCGGTAGCACAGCACAGGCAGCAGAGCAAAGAGCGCCACAGTCGGCCGTCGTTGCAAACGTTCCGGATCTCGGCACAAAAGAAGGTACTCAGACGCTCGTTTCTTCCTGGCCCGCTCTGGCCATTGATGACCCGTCC
The DNA here is from genome assembly GCA_963661665.1 of Bulleidia sp. Lineage (GTDB taxonomy): Bacteria > Desulfobacterota > Desulfovibrionia > Desulfovibrionales > Desulfovibrionaceae > Desulfovibrio. The sequence continues at coordinate 10,794 of CAVLCT010000017.1, forward strand.
GTGCTGCTTCTGGCAGAGAAAAAACAGAAACAGGAGTCTTCTTTTGCCTTCCTTCGCAGTGCGGAGGACGAAGCTTCTTCCTATAAGCCGCATACCTGGAAGGCAGACAGCGGCCAGTCCCCGTTCCGCTTGGGAGAGATTGTACAGAAAAGCGATGACATCTATATCGCTCCTGTGGTGAGGCCGGTTGCTACCAGCCCTGATGCCGCTGCATCAAGATAAGACGTAAGTCATAAGAGACGAAAAAAGCCATCTCGAAAGAGGTGGCTTTTTGCAACTTGAAGGGCTTTTCCCCCATGTCTATGCAAGCCGGCAACGGAAATCATCGTAGCCGAAGACGTGCATCAGGGTGAAGACATCCCTGCCGCTTATTCCGTCCACCAGTCCTAAGGACGGCAGGCGGAGTCCGTTGAAGGTGGTTGTCTTTACGGTTGAGTAAATGGCCATGTCCTGAAAGATAAGGCGCTGTCCGACAGAAAGAGGCTCTGCAAAGCCGTACTCGCCAAAGCTGTCCCCGGCAAGGCAGCTCTTTCCGCCTATGCGGCAGGCCCATGCCCCCTCTTCAGCCGTAACGGCCTTTTGCAGGCCTTTGCTTGTCTCATAGACAATATCGGGCCTGTAGGGCATCTCCAAAACGTCGGGAGTATGGCAGGCTGCCGATATATCCAGTTGCACCAGGGGCATGTCGGCCTCGGTTATATCCAGGACGGTTGCCACCAGATAGCCTGCGTTGAGGGCCACGGCTTCGCCAGGCTCAACATATATCTGGGCATTCCAGCGCTTTTTCAGTGCTGTAAGGCGCGAGCAGAGCAGGTCCAGGTTATAGCCTTCCCTGGTTATGTGGTGGCCGCCGCCTACATTGATCCAGCTGCAATGCTCAAGGAAGGGTGCAAAATTTTCTTCCACGGCATCGGCTGTCCTGGCAAAGGCATCGGCATCCTGCTCGCACAGGGTGTGAAAATGCAGGCCTGTGAGGCCCTCGTCCATGATGCCGTCAGGCATGTGCCTGCGCCGGATGCCAAGGCGTGATCCCGCAGAACAGGGATCGTACATGGGCACTGCCCCTTCAGAGTGCTCGGGGTTGATGCGCAGGCCGCATTCTATATGCCTGCCGGCATTTTCTACGATGGGGCGGAACTGCCGCCACTGACGGACAGAATTGAAGACCAGGCTGTCAGCAAAGCTGGCAAGCTCCCTGATTTCGTCCTCTGTCCAGGCTGCGGCAAAGGCATGCACCTCGCCTCCGAAGTCCTCGTGTCCCAGCCTTGCCTCGTCCACGGAACTGGCACAGGTGCCCCACAAGGGCCCCTGTTTGGCTCTTGAGAGCACATGGAAGGTCTTCCAGCAGGCAAAGCACTTCAAGGCCAAAAGGATTTTGGCTCCCGTCCTTTGCTGGACTTCGTCAAGCAGGGCAGCATTGGCCCGCAGCTTGTCCATGTCTGCCACAAAGCAGGGGGACGGGACTTCCTGGCTTAGCAGGATCTGTTCGTGTGCCATACTGCTAGAGGCTTTCCTGGTCTGTTACGTCAGTGCAGGTCCAGGGCAGGCCGTAGGCAGCCAGATCCTTGAGGAAGGGATCCGGATCGCACTGCTCCATGTTCCAGACACCGGGCTTAAGCCAGGTTTTGTCGCAGATCATCTTGGCACCTACCATGGCCGGAACGCCGGTCGTATAGGAAATGGCCTGGGATCCCACTTCCTTGTAGCACTCTTCATGGCAGCAGACATTGTAGATATAGACGCTTTTTTCAGCGCCGTCCTTCATGCCGCGCATGACGTTGCCAATGCAGGTGTAGCCGTGCGTCCTTGCGCCCAGGCTTGAGGGATCGGGCAGAAGATGCGCCAGGAACTGTATGGGCACAATGTCCTGCCCCTTGTATTTGACAGGGGCAATGCCGGTCATGCCGACATTTTTGAGGACTGAGAGGTGCTTTAGGTAATTGTCTGAGAAGGTCATCCAGAAGCGGGCGCGTTTCAGGCCCTTGAGGTTCAGGGCCAGGCTTTCCAGTTCCTCATGGTACATGAGGTAGCATTTCTTGGTGCCTATGCCTTCGGGGAAGGTGTAGTCCATGGACCAGGAAAGAGGGGCTGTCTGCACCCATTCGCCGCGTTCCCAGTAGCGGCCTTTGGCCGACACTTCGCGGATGTTGATTTCCGGGTTGAAGTTGGTGGCAAAGGGCAGGCCGTGATCGCCGGCATTGCAGTCGATAATATCCAGGACATGCACCTCGTCCAGCTCATGCTTCATGACCCAGGCTGCAAAAACGTTGGTGACGCCTGGATCAAATCCTGAGCCCAGCAGTGCTGTCAGGCCCTTGTCGCGGAAGCGGTCCTGGTAGGCCCACTGCCACTTGTACTCAAAACGCGCCGTGTCCAGCGGCTCGTAGTTGGCCGTGTCGAGATAATGGACGCCGCATTCCAGGCAGGCGTCCATGATGTGCAGATCCTGATAGGGAAGGGCAATGTTGAGCACCAGAAAGGGCTTCACCTGGCGGATAAGGGCGCACAGTTCAGGCACGTTGTCAGCATCCACCTTTGCCGTATCTATGGCGACATTGTACTTGTCGCGTATGGATGCCGCTATGCTGTCGCAACGGGAAAGAGTACGGCTTGCCAGGGTGATCCTGCCAAAGGCGCCCTTAAGGGAAGCCTCGGCACATTTGTGCGCTACAACGCTGCCGACGCCACCGGCGCCTATAATCAATATGTCTGCTGCCATGTTTTTTTCTCCAGCGGCCAGGAAAGGTGGGGAGTATAAGTCGTTTCGTCAATGCACAATACATGGGCGTACATTCCGCTCCGCCTGGCCTGAGCCAGCCTGCCGAGGGCCTCGTCGCGGCATGTATTGCAGGTGCATCTGGGGATTTCCAGGCAGAAGGACAGATTTGTCCTGCCGGATTCGGTTTCCCTGATGCCATAGCCTCTGCAGTTGGGGCACAGCCTGTAGCGGACACGCTGGCGTTCACTGAGAGCGCTGGTATCGTAGTAAATCGAACGAAGCCAGGTCCAGAAGCCGTCTTCCTCCTTTCCGTCATAGGGATGGGAAGGAGGATAGAAGTACTGTTCCAGCACCTGCTTGCCTATCTGCTCGATATAGGGGGCAATTTTTGGGGACTGCCTGACAGCGGCTTCATCAAAGGCAGGTTCCCGTATGTCTTTTGCAGACAGCCCGGCCAGGGCCAGGCAGATGCCCATATTGACGTAGGGGAGGGCTCCGCGGATGGAATACCCTCCTTCAAGGACTGCTATATCCGGACTGAGAAGGGTATTGAGGGCTGCATAGCCCTGTGCTGTCAGAAGCTCGTTGGCCAGGGGATCGGTAAAATGGTTGTCCTGTCCGGCCGAATTGATGACAAGGTCCGGCTTGAAATCCCTGAGGATGGGCAGCACCACATGCTCTATGACATAGAGGTAGCCTTCATCCGATGTTCCCGGCGGCAGGGGAATGTTGACGGTCTTCCCCAGTGCGGCAGGACCGCCGCTTTCCCTGATAAAGCCTGTCCCCGGATAGAGGGTGCGGCCGTCCTGATGCAGGGAAATGAACAGCGTATCCGGATCGTTCCAGAAAATGTCCTGGGAGCCGTCAGCGTGATGGACATCCGTATCGACAATGGCTATGCGCAGGGGACGCCCTTCCGGATGGAAATAGACGGATCGCACCCAGTCCAGCATGATGGCTTCATTGTTGATATTGCAAAAGCCCCTGTTGCCGTGCGCAACACGCATGGCATGATGGCCTGGCGGGCGCACCAGGGCAAAGGCCTTGTCTTCCTTTTTTTCAAGGACGAGCCTTGCCGCAGTGACGGCACCGCCTGCGGCAGCCAGATCCGAATCAGAGACGATGCTGGCTGTGGAGGGCAGGCAGAAATGGACGCGGCTGACCTCATCCCTGGAGATGAGGTCAGGCCTGTATTCGTGTATACCCTCAATATCAAAGATGCCTTCTTCCTTCAGCTGGTCACGGGTATAGAGCAGGCGCTCTTCCCTTTCCGGATGCGTAGGGGAGATGGCCCAGTCAAACGCCGGGAAAAAGACCACGCCAAGGGTGTTTCTGGCCTGCGTGGAAAGCTCAGGGCTCATAGCCCGGCTGTTAGTCATCGTATCCTGCATCTCCCGCATTTTCATAGATGTCAACGCCGTAGCGGACATTGGATACCATGCTGGAGAAGTGGGCAGCGGCAGCCATAAGGTCAAGGCTCGTATTGGCTATGACGCAGAACATGCCATCCCCGCTGGCGCTGAAGGCGGCTACAATGCCGCCGGGATTTTTGGGCTGCCTGAAGACAGTGATGTAGAGGAGGTCAGAATCGCCGCTGGCGAACATGGGCTCCATCCAGTCAAAGTTGTCTGTCTGTGCTGCCTGCAAAAGCAGGGGATCAACGTTGGCAGCATCCGTAACAGGACGCAGCGGAGTCTGGGCGGTACCGTCAAAAACGTATATTTCTTGCATACTTCCTCTCCGGGCAGGACCTGCTGCCCTGAAAAACTGCTGTGGTCATTGCGGACGGGAATGGCGGAAGGAAAAGCAGGGCGTCAGGCCCGGTCTGCCAGGCGGTCAATTTCAGCCAGGCAGGCGCTGACAACCTCTTCTCTTGGCAGGGATGCATTGACGAGGCGGACACGTTCCGGCTCATTGGCGGCAATGTCGTGGAAGCCTGCACAGACAGCCTTGTGGAAAGAGAGCGTTTCGAGATCGAAGCGTGCTTCCTCGTCAGACTGCGTAAGCGAGCGCCGTTTTGCCGCCCTGGCCAGGCCTTCTTCCACAGGCAGATCCAGAACCAGCGTCAGATCCGGCTGCAGGCCTCCTGATGCAATGGCATTGAGCGTGTACAGCTCATTTTTGTCCAGGCCCCTGGCATAGCCCTGGTAGGCTATGGTTGAGTCGGTGTACCTGTCACAAAGGACTATGTCGCCGCGATCGAGGGCAGGACGCAGCACCTTGCTGACATGCTGGGCCCTGTCGGCAAGGAAGAGGTACAGCTCTGCCACAGGATCCAGATCGGTATCACAGCTGAGCAAAAGCTTGCGCAGGGTGGTGCCGAACGCACTGCCGCCAGGTTCCCTGGTGACAAGCACTGAAGCACCTCTCTCTCCCAGGATTTTGCCGATTTCCTGGATGACAGTAGTCTTGCCGGCCCCTTCGATGCCCTCAAACGAGATAAACATAGTCCTCCCCGGTTCCCTGGAACGAAAAGACAATATGTCCCTTGCTCAGGGTCGCAGTGTCAGAAAGTATAGCCTGTTGCCTTGCAAGGGTAAAGCAGGGCTGAAAATCTGCATTTTGCGTGCAGGCAGGGAGCAGGCAGGCGGCTTATTTATCCAGGAGCGAGAAGAGAGTGCCCCGGGCCATTTTTTTGTCTCCCTGCGTCCTGGCTGTTTTTTTCGCGGCAGGGGCTGTGTTTTTCGTATGCCCTGACACCGGTGCCGGCTCAAGGAGAGGAGGCGTATCTTCAAAGACCGGAATATCTGCCTCGGCCAGGGACCCAAGATAGTCCTCGTTGTCATCCCATGGCGGAGTGTCTGATGCGGCAGACTTTTTTTGTACGTGTCCGGCCCTTGCAGGGGCAGCCTTGTACTGGTTTGCTGCAAAATGCGGCTGCGAAGGCTCTGCCTGTCTCTGTACTGGGTCTGGGGAGGGGGCTGGGGAAGGAAGAGCTTCCCCTGTCTTTGGCGTGCCGCATTGTCCTGCCATGACCTGCTCTGTGCTCAGCCTGTTGAAGACATGGCATTTCAGCCCCTGTGATGTTCTGGGGGCGGCGGTCCCCTCAGCAAGGTCCTTGGCAGCGATGGCCATGGAATTGAGCTTGGCAGAGAGCATGTCGGATTCTGCCAGAATCATGGCTTCCCTTGTGGCCGGCAGGGTGACTGCGCCGTACTCGATTGAGCCGTGATGGCTTAAAATCAGGTGGAAGAGGTGTTCTTCCAGGGGCTTCGGGAGCTCTGCCTTACGGCAGTACGGGGCAAGCATGGTGACGCCAAGGACAAGATGTCCCATGAGGTAGCCCTGGGCGGTATAGCTTGTTTCAAAGTCCGTGGTTTCCATTTCCTGCAGCTTGCCAATGTCATGGAACAGCGCTCCTGCCAGCAGGGCAGGCCTGTCGATATTTTCGTATACGGAGGCAATGGCAAGGCTCGTTTTGCAGACTTCCAGGGTATGGGCTGCAAGACCGCCAATACCGGCATGATGGATGCTTTTTGCAGCAGAAGCGCCGGCAAAGGCTTCTTTGTTGGCAGGATCGTCGAAAAAGGCATGGATCAGCCTGTGCCACGGTGTGGAGGCTGTTTCCCTGTCAGCGAGCTCAAGAAGCTCCTTGGTGCACCCTGCGCCGTCGTATGGAGAAGCAGGCCTGAAATCGTCTGTGCTGAGGGAGGCTTCTTCCTCTTTTGTCAGGAGCTGTATGCTGTCAATGCGTACCTGTATGGAATTATTGAACACATTGCTGACGCCCTGGATGGAGGCATAGCTGTTTTCAGGGAGTTCCTGCGGGGAAAGCTGTCCTTGTACGGGCCAGCGCTTGGCAGGGAGGCTTCCGGAGGCATCATTCAGCCTGAAGGACCAGAATGGCTCGCCGTTGTTTTTTGCCTGCTGCTGTACGTCGCTGATGCGGAAGATGCCTTTCAGATTCTGATTGCCTTGTGTTATCTCTGTAATGAACATTCCTTTCTGTAGCATGGGTTTATTTATGCAATGCCGAAACAGACTTTTCTGAGTCTGAAAGGCCTGCATTTCCTCCTTATGTAAAAGAGCTTCTCCCCCATCATGTCAGGGAGAAAAACAGAGGCAGACTGGCAGGGACAGGGAAAAGATGCTACGGCCTGGGCGGTTCAGCTGCAGGACCGCAGGACATTGTCCTGTGGACATACGTTCACAGGGACTGTACATTTAATATGAACAGTTTGCCATAAGGAATTGCGGGGAACAGCATGAAAGTCCTGATTACCAATGACGACGGAATACGGGCCGGAGGCCTGCGCGCTCTGTACAAGGCACTGCGCGAGCACGGGCACGAGGTATTTGTCGTAGCTCCCATGCGCCAGCAGTCAGGCGTGGGACATTCACTTACGTTTTTTAAGCCCTTGCAGGCGTCCCTTGTCAGAGAAGATGATTTTGAGGGGACAGGCGTCTACGGAACGCCGACAGACTGCGTCAAGCTGGCACTGGGCAATCTTTTGCCCTGGACTCCGGATCTGGTCATGAGCGGCATCAATGCAGGATGCAACGTAGGCCCCGATATCCTGTATTCTGGAACAGTGGGAGCTGCCACGGAAGCCTGCCATCATGAGATTCCCAGCATGGCTGTCTCTGACAACGAATTTGAGCACGTGGATGTCATGGCCAAGGCAAGGCATGCTGTGGCCATGGCTGAGGCCATAGACTGGAACAATGTCCCAAAGCGGCGCGTTATCAATGTCAATTATCCAAAAGGTCCCCTGGCACAGTCCAAGGGCGTCCGCATCTGCCCGCAGACCTCTGCTGTGTGGCAGAATTCCTATGAGGAAAGGACTGACCCCAGGGGCGGGCGCTACTGGTGGATCCTTGGCGAAGTGCCGCAGGACGATGTCAATGCCGGCACTGACATGGCCCTGCTCAACAGCGGCTATATCACCATAACTCCCCTGTGCTTCTCCTTTACTGACAAGACAGGCCTGGCTTCGCTGGAAAAGATGGCACTCCCCGGAACGCCGGCTTCCTCTCATGAGGCATAGCCGCCTGATTTCAATAAGCTGCAGATCTTTTTCTTCCTCTGTACGTCAGGATATGGTATGTTTTTTTCAGACTGAGCGTGCATCCTTTGCCGGCACATTTGCAGCCGGCATGTGTCCTCGGCCATTCTCCGAAAGATGGTGCCTGAAAGCGGGGATAAGGCAATTGCCCCTGCTCTTTCAAAACTGTCTTTTGCTTTCAATCATATTTTCTCTGGAGGTTTGACATGCCCCTTATTGGCCCCAAAAAAATGTTTGAAGCTGCCTATGAAGGCAAATTCGCCATTGGTGCGTTTAACGTCAACAATATGGAAATCATTCAGGGCATTATGCGTGCTGCCTCTGAAGAGCAGTCTCCTGTGATTCTGCAGGTCTCTGCCGGCGCCAGAAAATATGCCGGCCAGGTCTACATTATGAAGCTGGTCGAGGCTGCGCTGATTGAAGATCCCAGCATTCCTGTCTGCGTCCATCTGGACCATGGCCCGTCCTTTGAGATGTGCAAGGACTGCATCGACGGCGGCTTCACCTCCGTCATGATCGACGGTTCCTCCCTGCCCTACGAAGAAAATATCGCCATCACCAAGAAGGTTGTTGAATACGCCCATCCCCGCGGTGTCTGGGTAGAGGCTGAGCTTGGCAAGCTGGCCGGCATTGAGGAACATGTGCAGAATGCCGAGCATGCCTTCACGGATCCCGACCAGGCTGTGGACTTTGTTGAAAAAACGGGCTGCGACTCGCTGGCCGTTGCCATCGGCACAAGCCATGGCGCCTACAAGTTCAAGGGTGAGCCGCACCTCGACTTCCCCAGGCTGGAAACCATCTGCCAGAAGCTGCCCAACTACCCCCTGGTCCTGCATGGCGCTTCCTCCGTGCCCCAGGAATTTGTGGAGCTCTGCAACAAGTACGGCGGCAACGTCGGCGGTGCCCGCGGCGTGCCGGAAGACATGCTCCGCAAGGCTGCCAGCATGGGTGTGTGCAAAATCAACGTCGATACCGACATCCGCCTCGGCCTGACTGCCTCTATCCGTCAGCACATGGTGGAGCATCCCGAGCATTTTGATCCCCGCCAGTACCTCACCCCTGCAAGGGATGCCGTCTGCAAGATGGTGGCCCGCAAGATCCGTGACGTTATGGGATCCTCCGGCAAGATTGCCCTCTTCAAGTAAGATTTTTTTGAAAAGCACATAAATATAAAGGGAGCAGGCAAAAGCCTGCTCCCTTTTAGTGTCTTCTGAAAACAGCCAGGGACTGTTCTTCGGCTAGATTTCAGGAGCCAGGGCAGACAGATCGTATTCCTGGCTTTCGACGATATCGGCCCTGACCATGGCGCCAGGCTGTACGCCAGGGCCGCTTATGTAGCACATACCGTCCACGTCAGGGGCCTGGAACCAGACGCGCCCGTTATGCAGGCCCGGCCATTCAGGATTGACGCTGTCCACCAGGACGTCCTGGCTTGTTCCTACCTGTGTCTCAAGGAAGTCCCTGCTGATGTCCTGCTGCAGTTCCATGAGTATATTGCGGCGTTCAATTTTGACATGATCTTCCACCTGGTCCGGAAGGGAGGCTGCCTTTGTGCCTTCTTCAGGCCAGAAGGTGAAGACGCCAAGCTGCGTAAAGCCGGTTTTTTCCACAAAGTCGCACAGATGCCTGAAATGGGCATCCGTTTCACCAGGGTAGCCGACAATAAAGGTGGTGCGCAGGGCTGCATCAGGGATGGCTTCCCGTATCTTGTCGCAGACTTTTTCAGGCTCGACAGCAAAGGGCCTGCCCATGTTTTTTAAGATGTCGGGATGGCTGTGCTGCAATGGCATGTCAAAGTAGGGCAGAAGGGAAGGCACTTCGCGTACTGTCTTCAAAAGTTCGGGCGTGATGCCGTTGGGGTAGAGGTAGAGCATGCGCAGCCATTTGATAGCGTCTATCTCGCCTAAGGAGCGCACAAGATCAGGGAAAACATTGCCGTCCGATCCCAGATCATGGCCGTAGTCGGTAAGATCCTGGGCGATAAGCACCAGTTCCTTAACGCCCTGCCCTGCCAGGTAGCGGGCCTCTTCAAGAAGCTGCTCCTTTGGCGATGAGTGCAGCGGGCCGCGGATGGAGGGGATGGTGCAGAAGGCGCAGTGGTGGCGGCATCCTTCTGAAACCTTGAGATAGGAATATGAGGGAGCCGTGGAGAGACGGCGCAGGGACGGGTGATACGGGCGGCTCACAGCATTGAGAAGGAGCTCTCCCCAGTTGTCCCGGGTCTTTGGTTCAAGCCAGATATCGACCTCGGGCAGATCCTTTTGCAGCGCTTCCCTGCCATACCGCCCCACCATGCAGCCGGCCACGGCCAGAAGAGGCTTCCTTTTGCCACCTTCAAGGGCCTTTGCCAGATCCAGGATGGTCCGCACAGATTCCCTTACCGCCGGCTCGATAAAACCGCAGGTGTTGACAAAGACAATGTCTGCCTGGCGCGGGGACTGCACAGGAAGAACGTCAAAGCCCAGCTGCCCCACAAGGCGCTCCGTATCAACTGTATTTTTAGGACAGCCCAGGCTTTTTACCCATATTTTAAGGGCGGGCTGCGGTGTTTTCTTCTTGAAACAGGACTGAGTAGAGGGCATGCGCCTATCCTCTTGATGTGGTTTTGGGAATGTGGAGACAGTGTGGAGACAGCGAGCTTGTTTGCTCCTTGTGCGTGTTACATATCCTTTTGCCGCGTGATAGGCAAAGGGCAGGCGAAGGTCTGTCATATGGCAGGCATAGGAGAAGGAAGGGGGAGATTCTTGTGAATGCTCCTTAAAAAATATGTTGACAAAAAAGCCGGTACTTTATAGAAACCTTCCTTGCATGGGCAGTTAGCTCAGTTGGTAGAGCATCGCCTTCACACGGCGGGGGTCACAAGTTCAAGTCTTGTACTGCCCACCATGCTACCGCGGAACGGTAGTTAAGACGGTTATAACGCCGGCCTGTCACGCCGGAGGCCGAGGGTTCGAGTCCCTTCCGTTCCGCCACTAGTGAAAATTATAGGACTTTGTTTGACCGTAAAACGTCGCAAAGTCCTTTTTTTGTGCGCATTTTCAAACATTTGGATTCCGTTTAAGCTCGTGGCTGACCATCGTCGAACACAGGCAGTCAGGCGATTTTGTGAAGTTTTATGTGTAGGTTTGTCAAAGCCGCCCTGAGTGGCCTGCCCCGGCCTTCACAAAACGTTTATAAGATGTTGATAACAGCTATAAAACCAAACAGCCTCCCTGTGCCGCAACCGTAAAAAAAGCGTCCCGGACCAGGGACGCTTACATATTTTCAAAAGAAAAGGGGGATGGCCCGGAAAGCCGTCCCCCTTGCTGTAACTGCTTTGTCAGGATTTAGCGCGCCCCTTTGGGGAAGAGAACGACGCCTACTGTCTTCATAATGATGGTAATGTCCAGCAGAATGGAAATGTTCTTGATATAGTAGAGATCGTATTCAAGCTTGTGCAGGGAGTCTTCCACAGAAGCACCGTAAGGGTAGCAGACCTGTGCCCAGCCTGTGAGGCCTGGTTTTACCGTATGGCGGATGCTGTAGTAAGGAATTTCCTTTTTCAGTTCCTGCACGAACTGCATGCGCTCAGGCCTGGGACCGATAAAGCTCATATCCCCTTTCAGGATATTCCATATCTGGGGGAGTTCGTCGATGCGCACCTTGCGGATAAAGCGGCCCACCCTTGTTACACGGGTGTCGTTTTTCATGGCCCAGACGGCGCCGTTCTTTTCTGCATCAGTGCGCATGGAGCGGAACTTGTAGACGGTAAACTCCTTCTCGAAGAGGCCCACCCTGTCCTGCTTGTAGATAACCGGACCAGGCGATTCAAGACGGATGGCGATGGCCGTCAGCAGCATGATGGGGGCTGTCGGTATAAGCAGGATAAGGGAGCAGAGAACGTCCAGTGCCCTCTTGAGACGGCGCAGGGAGCCTCTTGTATTGAGATTAAAGCCCTCGTTCTGCAGCAGCCATTCCTCTGTGATCTGGGAAATGGGCAGGCTTTTGACCACGTGTTCGTAGAAGCTTCGTATATCCACAACCATGGCGCCATGCAGCTTTGCTTCAAGCAGGGCGTGGGCGATGTCGTCATCAATCGGTGCATCAGGCAACAGCAGAATCATGGTCGCGCCATGGGCCTTGGCTGCATCGAGAACGTCAAAGGGTGCGCCAAGGCAGGGACCGGCATCGGGATCCATGTCGGGTTCGCCGACATAGCCTATGATTTTTGCCTGGGGCAGGCCTTCATTGAGGAGTTGCCGTACCTTGCCTGCCCTGTCAACGCCGACAAGCAGAATGCGCAGGGGATGCGTCACCTTGTCCTTGTTCAGGTAATAGATGTAGCGCCAGGCAAGGCACATACAGAAGGAGACGGCAAAGAAAAGGCACAGTGTTGCCCTGTCAAAGCGCCAGTGCTGGAAGGCGTATGAGGCAACGGCAGAACTGATGATGCCTAGCAGACAGGCGACAGCAAGGCGTCCCGTTGTCTCCTTGAAGTCCTCATTGCCGACGTTGTAGCCGTCGAGAATGTAGAAAAAGAGCAGGTAGAAGAAGACAGTAAAGAGACAGGCTCCCGTGTAGTCGTCAAAAATACTCAGTTCCGGAGCAATGGTGGTCAGTTCACAGATAAAGAGGGCAATACTGATGCAGACAAAGTCAATGGTCTGCAAAAGCCCGCGGCGATAATTGCTTATCATTACAAATCCCCGTCAGAGGAAGGAGATACAGGGATTCCCATGTCACGAAGGATCCCTGAGGCAACAACATGCGTATCATACTGCCTTTCGGCAATTTCCCTGCCGGCATTACCCATGCTGAACAGCAAAGATGGTTTTTTGATAAATTCTTCCATGGCCTGCGCCAGTGCCTGTGCATTTTTGGCAGGGACGACCAGGCCGTTTTTGTTATTAATGACTGTCTGCCTGCAGCCGGGAACATCTGTTACCAGGCAGGCCCTGCCAAGGCTCATGGCTTCCATGACGCAGGTCGGAAGCCCCTCGCGCCAGGATGGCAGGACCAGGACGTGGGCTGCGCTCACAAAGGGAATGACGTTTGCTGTCTCGCCAAGATAGCTGACTACGCCTTCCTTCTTCCAGGACTCTATTTCCTGTTCGCTGATGCTGCCAGGACCTGTTTCCTTCGGGCCCAGTATCTGGAAGGAGGTCTCCGGATATTTTTCAGTGATGATTTTTGCGGCTTCGCAGTATTCGCGGATGCCCTTTGCTTCAAGCAGCCTGCCCACAAGAAGGAAGGTCAGGCCCCTGGACGTGTCAGGAAGGTCCTGTTGGGCGAAACGTTCAGTGTCAACGCCTGTTCCGTTGGCAAACAGCACCCTGGCCTTTTTTGACAGTATGCCCTGTTCCCTGAAAAGGGCGGCATCATCCTTGTTCTGGAAGAAAACGCCTTCAATGCCGGAAAGTGCCGCACGGTAGAGGACAATGCCCAGCTGGTGCAGCAATTTCTTGGGCAGGCTGTCCGCTTCAAAGGCATAGCCCAGCCCGGTAATGGTGGCATAGATGTGGGGCACTTTGGCCAGCTTTGCTGCCAGGCAGCCGTAGATGACAGGCTTGATGGTAGAGGCAAAAAGATAGTCGATATGATCCCTATGGAAAAAGGCTTTCAGATCGTTAAAGGTCGCCAGATCCTGCAGAGGATTGACGCCCTTGCGATTCAGCCTGTAGTGCTCGATTTCTACATCCAGTTCCTGGATGCGTTTTTCGTTTTCCTCATCGCCTGGCGGGATAAGGCATACAACACTGTGTCCCTGTGCACGCATTTTCAGCATGAGGACACGCCAGAAAAGGAAGGTAGCGCGGGCCTGATTGCCCAGTACACAAATTCGCATACTTGAGAGTCCTTCTTGCTCCTGTCTTTGGCCTGATTGCAGGCTCTTCTGCTGTACGCAGGGTGCTGCGGCCAGCCGGCAGGAGCTGTTGCTTTACGTGAATTTGCTTCCTACCATTCCTTAGATATTAAGGGAAGAGCGCGATTTCATGCCGGCTGGCGGGATGCCCTGGAGCATAAGACGGCTGCGTCATTTTTGCAGGCCGCCCTGGCGGAAGGCTTCTTTCAGGCTTTTTCCTGGCAGGAAGAAGACATATGGCTGGCAAAACAGTTTTTTCCTGTTGTTTCGGATAAAGCAGGCAGACTTTGAGAGCAGAAAAAAATACATGGTGCTGGCAGGTTAGAACGGTATCTTGAAAGTGGCGCCTGTCTTCGGTATACGTCTGAAATCTGTCTTCCCCCGTTTGGGCGGGGGCTTCTGAAAACAACGAGGAGGCGCTTTTTTTCGTCGCAGCAAACAGGACGAACAGGGCGATATATACTATGAACGCATATGAAGAATTGTGCTCTGCCATGAAGCAGAGCCCGTCCACCTGGCTTGTTACCGGCTGTGCCGGCTTTATCGGCTCCAATCTGATTGAGCATCTGCTTAAGCTTGGCCAGAAGGTCATCGGCCTGGACAACTTCCTGACCGGATATCAGAAGAACCTGGATATGGTAGAGGCCCTGGTTGGTCCTGAGGCCTGGAAAAACTTCAAGTTTATCAAGGGCGATATCCGTGACCTTGATACCTGCCGCGAGGCCTGCAAGGGCGTTGACCATGTCCTGCATGAAGCAGCGCTTGGCTCTGTGCCCCGTTCCATTGACGATCCCATCCTTACAAACAGCTGCAACATCACCGGCTACCTGCATATGCTGGTTGCTGCCCGTGATGCAGGAGTGAAGAGCTTTGTCTATGCTGCCTCTTCCTCTACCTATGGCGACTCCCAGGAACTGCCCAAGGTGGAAGACCATATAGGCCATCCCCTCTCCCCGTATGCTGTCACCAAGTACGTGGACGAGCTTTATGCAGACGTTTTTGCCCGCTGCTACAGCTTCACAACTGTAGGCCTGCGCTACTTTAACGTGTTCGGACAGCGCCAGGATCCCTTTGGCGCCTATGCTGCCGTTATTCCGCAGTGGTTTGCCAGCCTGCTGCGCAATGAGACCGTCTACGTAAACGGCGACGGCGAGACCAGCAGGGACTTCTGCTATATCGACAACGTCGTACAGGCCAATCTCCTGGCCAGCTTTGCCAAGGACGAGGCCCGCAACTCTGTCTATAATGTTGCCTTCGGGCAGAGAACGACGCTTAATGAGCTTTTTGAGCTCATTAAGGGCGAAGTGATCCGCCACAAGCCTGATGCTGCCTCTGCGGAATCTGTCCACCGCGATTTCCGTGCCGGCGATGTCCGTCACAGCCTGGCCAATATCGACAAGGCCAAAACGCTGCTGGGCTATGATCCCAAGTTCAGCGTGCGCGACGGCCTGCGCCTGGCAGGCGACTGGTACGCTGCCAATCTGTAAGAAGGAAAGGGGGCAGGGAAACTTCCCTGCCCCTGTGTCCTGAGCACTGTGACTATGCCGTCAGTCAGAGCCTGTAAAATTGCGCTCCTGGGGCTTGTCTGCTGTCTTGTCCTGGCATCGGGCGCATTGTATTTTGCGGCACCTCTCCTGCTTGAAAGGTCGTATTCCCGTGCAGGCAGTGACGCCTTGGTGGTTGCAGGGCAGCCGTTCCGCCTTGCAGGGGCAAAAACAGTTTCACTTGTTCCTCTGACTATCGGTTTTACAGGACTGCGTTTTGGCGAAGAAGAGAATGCAGGCACGGTCACAGTCAGGTCAGGAACGGCAACGGTCAGCTTAAGCTCCCTCTTTTGGGGAACACCTGTTTTTAATGAAGTATTCCTGGACGGACCTGTCTTCAGCTACAAGGGCTCCCTTGCCCCTAAATCGCTGACAATAGGGCAGGCTGGCGCAGAACAGAAAACAACAGGATCTGCCTCCTCCCGGGAATTTGCTAGCGATACCTTCCCCTTGCGTATTGAGCGCCTTGTGGTCCGGGACGGGTCGCTTTTTTTTGTTACTGATGCCGGCAGCAATGTCAGGCTGACTGGCATCACCCTGTCTGCCTACAACCTTACAGAAGATGGGGCAGACAATATAGAATGTGATTTTCTGGCATCAAAGCAAAGCCTGCTTGGCGAATACAGAGAGGCCAACCTTGCAGTACGTGGCGATATCCGCGTGGCTGAGACAAAAGTGTCAGTATCCGGACTGCAGGTGACAGGGACTCTCCTGCATGGTCCCTTTGCTGACAGCCTGGGGCCTCTCAGCCTTGAAGGAAGCGGAGAGTATGACCGCAGAAACGGATCGTTCACCCTGCAGGACAGCCATCTTGGCATGCAGGACGTGCATGGTTCAGTACAGGGGAAAGGCAGTCTCTTTTCGCCTGTGTTTTTTGACGGAAAAATCGAGCTGTACAGCAAGGCAAGAATCAGATCGCAACGGGATATCTTCTTTTCAGTGCCTGACAGCGTCCTGAAGGGCAGGATTTTGCTGGATGAAAACAAGTGGACAATGCCGTCTCTTGAATATCAGGCAGGAAGGCTGGCAGTCAGGGGCAGCCTAAGCTACATCCTGGAATCAGGCCTGCTGAGCGCACGCGGGCATTCTGACTTTATTGATCTGAACAGCCTTCTGGATGACTTTTCCTGCGAGGTCAGGGCTTCCAGGAAAGAGATAAATACAAAGAAAAAAGATGCTGATGAGACGGGATGCGGCCTTACTGTGGAATTGTTTCTTGAAGCCGGCAAGGTCCGCTATAACGATATCGATTTTGAGTCAGTATCATGCGGCATATCCGGAACAAGGGAGAGCATCCATATCGCCCCGCTCAAGGCAAGGCTGGGACAAAAAGGCAGGCTGGATGCAATGGTGACGGCCGGCATTGCCGACAAGACCTGGGCATATTCTGTCAATCTGGAAGATTTTCCCCTTGCCTCCCTTTTGCGCCTTGCCAGCAGCAAGGCAGCCATGGACGGCACCACAGATGCAAGAATACTGGCATCATCGCAGGGGATGACAAAAGAAGAGTGCCTTAAGACAGCGTCCGGAGAAGGTGTTTTTAATATACACGGGCTGCGCTGTGTCCAGCTTGAACAGATTATCGACGCATCTCCCGAGACGTCTTCCCTTCCGGAGGAAGAAAATCTGGGGCGTGTTCTCCTGTCATGTGCCTTTGCACAGGGCGCAGGCTCCTGGACCGCCGATTTTACGGGCGGCAGCCTGCACGGGCATGGAGAGGGAAGCCTTGATCTGACCAAGAATGCGGTGTCAGGGGAGCTGGATCTAGGGAAGCATGAGAAAACCGTCAGCCTTGAGATGACAGGGACGATAAAAGAGCCTGTGTTTGGACGAAAGAATCAGTAGGATGACGCCAGAAGAAGATGGTAAACGAGAAGGTGAAAAACGGACTGTCTTCGTCCTGTCCAATTCCTCTGTCCGTGAAATTGGACGGATACAGGAGGATTATTGCAGAGCTGTTGCGTAACTTGTTGGAAATACATATAGTCTTCAGAAATACAGCCTATCCTCATAAGCTTGCCACAGGGTATGTCCGGCAGAGGAAAAGAGGGTATGGTTCAGAATATCAGCCATAGGGAGCAAGACAGAGCATGAGTACAATTACCTGGTTTGGTCATTCCGCATTCAAGCTGGAAACGGCAGCAGTATCCATTCTTGTGGATCCCTTTTTCACCTCACCGGCCATGCAGGAAATGGCAGTCAGAACCGGTGTTGATCTGGTTTTGGTGACGCACGATCATGGCGATCATGTCGGTTCTGCCGTGGAAATCTGCAAGCAGACAGGAGCTGAGCTGGGTGCCATTGTGGGTACTGCCGGCAAGCTGGCAGAGGCTGGGGTTCCTCAGGGCAAAATAGTCGGAGGATCAGGCTTCAATATGGGCGGCACCATAGAGTGCTGTGCTGCCAGGATAACAATGGTTCCTGCCTATCACAGCAGTGATTCCGGCTGTCCCTGCGGCTATATTATCACCATGCCCGACGGGCTGACCGTCTATCATGCCGGTGATACCTGTATCTTCAGCTCCATGGCCATGTGGGGCAAGTTGTATCCCATTGACGTGGCCCTGCTCCCCATAGGCGGTTTTTACACCATGGATGCCAGGCAGGCCGCCATGGCCTGCGGCCTCCTGAAATGCTCCACCGTCATTCCCATGCATTGGGGAACATTTCCGGCCCTGGCACAGAGCACGGATGAATTTGAGCAGCTTGTTTCGGCACAGCTTCCCTCCTGCCACTGCATGACCATGAAGCCTGGGGAAAGCCTGGATTTCCGTCATTAGGACCGGGGAAACCGTGGGTTCGGATTAGTGGTTGCGCAACTCCTGTTGTGGCATCTGCGGGTGTACATGCCGACCTTGCCCAAGCAGGGGATGTCTGATAGAGTGCGCACCGCATACGCCGGATATCTTTGGAGTATGCGGCAAAAAAAGTGTGTCCGTGGCTCAGCTGGATAGAGCGTTGGCCTCCGGAGCCGAAGATCGGGAGTTCGAATCTCCCCGGGCACACCAGAAAACAATACGGGATGCCGTCCTTGAAGACAGTATCCCGTTTTCGTTTTTATGCCGAGCCTGCTTAATAGAGCTCAGGGCTTGTCCTCAGTCCCTGGTCCAGGTTGCTGAATTCTTTTCTGTCTCAAAAACAGTCACAAAATAGACTTTGAGCGTGCCCATGCCGGCTTTTTCCAGAGCATCGGGAAAAAGGTTTGTTGCAAGATAGGCGGCCATATTTTCGGCTGTGGGGTTGAAAGGAACAGGGCAGACTGAACCGTCTGTGAGTATTTTTTGCAGCGGGGCGCAGAGGGGATCCTTGTCATACAGCAGTGTCCTGTGATCCCAGGTCTCATCCAGCGCCTGGTACAGCGTCTTCTTTACCACCCTGAAGTCTGCGATCATGCCCAGGCTGTCAAGGGCACCGGCACTGATGCCGATTTCTATATGGTAATTATGGCCGTGAAGACGCTCGCAGCTGCCGTCATACTCAAAGATGCGGTGTGCGATGGCAATGCTGTGCCTGCATGTGATGTGTATCATGGTGATTGCGGCTTTTGCCGTACAGGGGACGGGTCAAGCCATGCTCCTTCAATATTCAGTGTCCGCAAAATACGCCGATGACATCTCATGCGCAAACAGAAACTTGTTTTAACCTTGTCTGCGCAAGAACATTTCCGTTTCAAAGCGGTTACAAATTTGCCAGTATTCTTTGTTTTCTGTGCGAGGAGACGGTCATGGGGCGCATGAGACAGGAACTTGTTCGTATGGAAGCGGACCACCCCCTTTTCAGGACCCATTTCCCAGGGCTTCCAAGGGTGCCTGGCAGCTGCATCATACAGGTATTTCTGGACATGCTTGCCGAGGAAACAGGCGAGAATTGCGAGGTGGAAGTACAGCGTTTCCGGTTCAGGCATTTCCTGGCGCCTGGAACCTATGTTTTTGAACTTGAAGAGCAGCAGGAGGGCCTTTTTGCCTGCCGTGTGCAGGACGGGGATGTTCTGGCCTGTGAGGGAAAGCTCAGATGCCGCAGCTTGTGAAGCACAATCTTTTTGAGCCCGTTCTTGTCCGCGGGATAGGCAGTGAGATCGGCATGGCCCTGGCTCATGCCGTCATGTCTCGTGGCGGCCGTGTCTTAGGCTTGTGCAGAAAGCCGGAAACGCTTTCACGTATCCAGAGTGGCGGCTGTGAGGGGCTTGTCTGTGAGATTCCTGAGGATCTGCCGCATCTTTTACGGGAACACGGCTTTGTTCCTGCTTCCTTTGTGGATCTGGCCCATTCTGAGACAGAAAGCCTGCTGGCCGGTCTTGCCCCTGACAAAATAGATGCCTGGGCTTATGAAGATATTGCCCTGAGGGCACGGTTTCTGCGCACTGTCGTGCGACTTATGCTGCCTGCAAGGAAAGGACGGTGTCTTTTTATGTCATCATCGGCAGCTGCCGCCCCTGCCAAAGGGCAGGCCTTTTATGCCGCTGCCAAGCTGTGCGCAGAAAGCCTGTACAACAGCGTCGGGCTTGAAATGGCAGCGCATGGCATTACAGCCTGTTCGTTGCGGGCAGGCTGGCTTAACGCAGGACGCGGACGAACATTTCTCTCAGGAAGACAGGGAAAATACGAACAGTGTATTCCTACCGGGCGCCTGGTAAGCCTGGATGAGGTGGTTGGCACTATGCTTTTCCTGCTTTCTGCTGAAGCGGCATCCATCAATGCCACGACAGTGACTGTGGATGGCGGCTTTGCCATGGCCAAGCAGAAGGGATGAGCCTAGTGTACGTGCAGTACAGCTGGCCTGGAAGAAGATGAGGACAAATAGGATATATGGAAAAGAACAAGTGCCTGGAATGTGTTGTCTCTATCGTGGCAGAAATCTTCGAGCGTGATGCGGCCTCCTTGAATGCGGGGACACGCCTGATGCAGGATCTGCCCTGCGAGTCTATCGATCTGTTGGAGATTGCCGCCAGGATTTCCAGGGAAGCCAGGCGTGAAGTGGATGATGATGCCCTCTTTTTGCGCAATGTCCGCACCCTTGTGTATGAACATCCTGAAATTTCCGCAGAAGACGTGCTTGCCGGCCATTTCCCCTGGATTGATGAAGTGCGCAGGTCGCAGATAGCACAGGAAATTGAGAGTCCTGCCCCCTTTGTTTCCTTAGGCGACATGGCCAAATATCTTGAATATGTCCTGAGCCGCTAGCCATGCCGTCCCGTGTCGTCATAACAGGGCTTGGCCTTACTTCAAGCCTTGGCCAGAACAGGGAAGAGGTCATACAGAGCTTTGAA
>CAVLCT010000018.1:0-30931 GCA_963661665.1 Bulleidia sp.
ATCGCCCTGTACGATGACAACGGCATCTCCATTGACGGCAAGGTGGAAGGCTGGTTCTCAGAAGATGTCCGTGCACGCTACCTGGCTCTCAACTGGCAGGTCATAGGCCCCATCGACGGTCATGATGCCGAAGCTCTGGACAAGGCCATAGCCTGTGCCAAGGCGGACACGGAACGCCCGAGCCTCATCATCTGCCGCACGCACATAGGCTTCGGCTCCCCGAGGCAGGATTCCGAAAAATGCCATGGTTCCCCCTTAGGCCCAGAAATGGCTGAGCAGACCAAGGAAGCCCTGGGATGCAAGGCAGAGGCTTTCTTTGTTTCCGATACAGTCCGTGCTGCCTGGGATGCCAGAAAGGCTGGTGCAAAGCTTGAAGCAGACTGGAATGCCTCATTTGAAGCGTACAAGAAAGCCTATCCTGATCTGGCAAAGGAATTTGTCCGCCGCATGGAAGGAAAGCTTCCTGAAGCCATGGACAAGGCCCTGGCCTCCTTCCTGGCCGAAGCCCGTTCGGCAAAGGCAAAGGTTGCCACCCGTGTTGCTTCCAAAAATGTCCTCTCAGCCCTGGTTCCCGCCATTCCCGAGCTCATGGGCGGATCTGCCGACCTGTCCGGTTCCGTGGGCACCAAGACGCCTTCCTCTGTCATCATGAATCCCGCTGACTACAGCGGCAACTATATCTGCTACGGCGTGCGCGAATTCGGCATGGGCTGCATCATGAACGGCATGGCCGTCCATGGCGGGCTCATTCCCTATGCCGGCACCTTCATGGTCTTTTCCGATTATGCCAAGCACGCCATCCGCCTGGCCAGCCTCATGCACCTCAAGGTCTGCTGGGTGCTGACGCATGACTCCTACGCCGTTGGCGAGGACGGCCCCACCCATCAGCCCATAGAGCAGCTTGTCATGCTGCGCTCCATCCCCGGCTGCAAGGTGTGGCGTCCCTGTGACAGCGAGGAATGTGCCTATGCCTGGCAATTTGCCCTTAACAATAACGGCCCGACCTGCCTTTCCCTATCACGCCAGGGCCTGCCCTATATTGAAAAGGCTGAAAATGCCGGCATAGAAAAGGGCGGCTATATTGTGAAGGACTGTGAGGGCGAGCCTGAGATACTGCTGATGGCAACAGGCTCCGAAGTCAGCCTCTGCCTTGAGGCAGCCGCAAAGCTGGCAGAGGACGGCATCAAAGTCCGTGTCATCTCCATGCCCTGCTGCGAAGTCTTTGATGAACAGGATGCAGCATACAAAGAAAAGGTGCTGCCCAAGGCTGTCCGCAGGAGAGTGGCCGTAGAAGCAGCCTGGCCTGAATACTGGCGCCGCTACGTGGGCCTTGACGGCGACGTCATCGGAATGGACCATTTCGGAGCTTCTGCGCCTGGCAGCATACTGGCAAAGGAATTCGGCTTTACTGCTGAAAATGTTGCCGCAAGGGCAAAGGCACTGCTTGCCTGATTCTGATTTTTGCCTGACTTGGTGTCCTGTCTTCCATTCATAAGGGAAAAGAAGGCAGGACCGATATCTGTTGTACGTACTGTATTATTAGGAGGCTATGATATGCCCATCCGCAGAATGACGGACATGGATCTGACCGGCAAGAAAGTAGTTATCCGTGAAGATCTGAACGTTCCCCTTAAAAATGGCAAAATCTCCAACGACAAACGCATCAGGGCCGCTCTGCCGACTATTCAGCTGGCTCTGAAAAAGGGTGCTGGCGTCATTATCCTGTCGCACCTGGGACGCCCCAAGGAAGGCGTCTTTGAGGAAGAATTCTCACTGGCTCCGGTGGCCAGCAGGCTGAGCGAATGCCTGGGCGTGCATGTCATGCTGACCAGGGAATTTGAGACAGCCGAAAAAGTGCGCCCCGGCGGAGTGGTGCTCTTTGAAAACGTGCGCATGCTTAAGGGCGAAAAGGCCAATGATCCAGAGCTTGCTGCCAAACTGGCCGGCATGGGCGACGTCTACTGCATGGATGCCTTTGCCACGGCGCACAGGGCGCAGGCCTCAACAGAAGGGGCCATCCGTGCGGCAAAAACTGCCTGCGCAGGCCCGTTGCTGATGGCAGAGCTGGATGCCTTTGCCAGGGTGCTGGACAATCCCAAACGCCCGCTGGTTGCTGTCATTGGCGGTTCCAAGGTTTCCACAAAGCTGGAACTGCTCAACAACCTTCTGGACAGGGTGGACAGGCTCATCGTCGGCGGCGGCATTGCCAACACCCTGCTGGCAGCCACAGGTCACGATGTTGCCAAGTCTCTGTACGAGCCCGACCTGATTGAAGATTCCAAAAAGATTCTCGACAAGGCAGAAAAGCTGAACAAGCCTATTCCGCTCATGACAGACGTTGTGACGGCGCCCCAGCTTGCCGAAGGACAGCCCGTTGTTACCTGCTCCATTGACAAGGTGCCTGCCGACAACATGATCCTGGACATCGGACCAAAGACAGCCGAGGCCTACGGCAAGCTTTTGCAGGAAGCCGGCACCATTGTCTGGAACGGCCCTGTGGGCGCCTTTGAGACAAAGCCCTTTGGCGAAGGCACCAAGGCCATTGCCAAGGTTATGGCTGACTCCAAGGCCTTTGTGGTCGTTGGCGGCGGCGATTCCGTATCTGCCGTTGAATCCTACGGCCTGGCCGACAAAATGGGCTACATCTCTACCGGCGGCGGTGCCTTCCTTGAGCTCTTTGAAGGCAAGAAACTGCCTGCCGTAGCTGCCCTGGAAGAATGCGGCGAGTAAATTTCGCCGGCTTATCAGCTTCTTGACACGGGGCGCAGTGCTGGCTTATAAACCTTTCTGCCGGGTGGCGGAAGCACTGTGAACCCCGTCAGGTCCGAAAGGAAGCAGCGGCAGCAGCCGCTTCCGGGTGCCCGGCATCTGAAAATCTAATATGATAATTCAAAGGGAAGATTGTGTGACAATCTTCCCTTTTTTGTGCTCTTAAGATGTCGCTTAAGGATCCTCTTAAGGCAGCATGCCATACTGCCTGAGCAGAATGCGGGCATTACCCATCAGCTTCTCTATTTCCGCATCCCTAAGGCCATGAGCCATCAGGCGCTCTATCTCATCAGACGGCCTGAAGATGGGCCAGTCAGAACCAAAGAGGTAATACTCCGGCGGCCTGAGGGAAAAAAGCGCCCGCAAAATATCCTTTGGGAGAAACTTCGTGGAAGAAGAAGTATCAAGCCACAAGTGTTCGCCACTGTAGCTTTTCAGGATGTCCAGGGCTTCCTGCCACATTCTCTCCCCGCCAAAATGGGCGGCAATAACATCAAGCCTGGGAAATTTTCTGATCACATTGAGCAGGCGGACCGGGGACGATTTTGAAAGCATTAAGCTGCCTGCAGTCCCGCCTGTATGGACAAGCACGCAAAAACGCCCCTGGCAGGCCTCAAAGAGCGGCTCAAAGCGTGCATCGTCTATTGCTATGCACTGATACTCCGGATGCAGCTTAAGGCCCCTTATGCCGCCATTTTCAAGCCTGTCCAGTTCCTGTTCCCAGGTGGGGCATTCAGGATGCACTGATCCAAAGGCAAGCACGCCCTGCTTAAGGCACTGCAGGGCATAGGTATTCACATTGGCAGTGCTTCCGGCAGTGGCTGCACAGCAAAGAACAACGTGCACGTCCATCCCTGCCTTGCGCTCATCAACTGCCAGGTCAGCAAGGCATCCTGTACCCTGACATGGAAAACCAAGTATCTTTTCCATTCCGGCTTTTGCCCTTTGAGCCAGCCTGTCAGGGAAGGCGTGCGTGTGGATATCAATGCGCATAGCGAAACCAGCCTGAAACATAAAAGAGAGCCGCTTCCTTTAGGGAAACGGCTCTCTTAAAAATTTTCGTTCTGCGTCCTAAGACGCCTGGAACTAGTGAGCGATCACGCGGAAGTCGTCACGACGGTTCTGAGACCAGGCAGCCTCGTTGTGACCGGAGACGGCGGGATTTTCCTTGCCGAAGGACTGCTTTTCCATCTGGCTGGCGGGCACGCCCAGGTTGACCAGGTAGTTGTAAGCAGCGTTGGCACGACGCTCGCCAAGAGCGAGGTTGTATTCCTGGGTGCCGCGTTCGTCACAGTTGCCTTCGATACGCACCTTGATGGTGGGGAATTTCTTCATCAGTTCAGCCTTGGTCTTCAGGACTTCCTGATACTGGGGCTGGATGGAGAATTTGTCGAAAGCGAACAGAACACGGGCATCGGTGATCTGATCAATGGCAGCCTGCATTTCGGGAGAAATGCCGCCATCATAGCCAGGCTCGGCAGCCTGCTTCTTTGCACAACCAAAACCGGCGGCAAGAGCCACGACCAAGCAAAGAACGAGTGCAAAACGTTTCATTAGAAGCCTCCTGAACAGCTCTATATGAAGTACTATTTCCATATGAAATACAGTGAGGGATAATGCCCCCCTCAACTGAAATTTATGGTATTCCCACTTCCAGTTTTGTCAATACTTGGAAGTACAGTTTTTTTTACATTGCCGCAACCGGTACTGTCAATGACCTGAGAACTTCAATTACAGCAATACAGGCATACAGGCACAATACTGCGTGTGTTCCTTGTATTCAGACCTGATAAGACGGCAAGTATTTTGATAAAAGCATTTTCCCTGTGTTTAGGGCAAATGTCAATTTTTTTTACGACAGCCGGCAGGCACAAACGCCTACTTGCCCTGGCCGGGCATGCCCCAGCGCGGGAAGTAGCAGTCGCCCTTCACAGGCACGCGCTTGGCGTCTCCGCCATGGCGTGTGGTCAGATAAATGCCACGTGCCCCCTCGCGGGTGGAGGAGAAGGCAATGAAGTAGCTGTCTGCACAGAAGGAAGGCTGCTCATCACTGCCGGGGCCAAAGGATACCTGTGTTTCCTGACCTGTAACCAGGTCCTGCACAAAGATACGCTGGCCGTAGGAGGTAAGGCGGCTGAAAACAACCAGGGTTCCGTCGGGAGAAAGGTTGGCTTCTGTGTTGTAGGAGCCACTCTGGCTGACACGGGTAACAGAACCGGAGTTCAGGTCCTTCATGAAAATCTGGGGACCGCCAAGACGGGAAGAGGTAAAGGCCATCTTTGTGCCGGTCTTGTCAAAGGTAGGCGACACGTTGATGCAGTCGCTGTCTTCCAGGACACGTTCCTTCTTGAACACATGGCTCAGCTGGTAGATGGCAGGATACTTGCCATTGGACAGGGCCACGGCCACCTTGTTGTTAGGCAGGAAGGCAGGTCCGATAACCACGTCGCCGGGGAAGCGCACACGCTGCACCTTGCCTGAACGGGCATCCCACACGCCAAGGGCATGGGTACGCTTGTCAATATGGGAGAAGACAATGAAGCGTCCGTCAGGAGACCACTGCGGAGACATGGCCTCGCCTTCTATATTGGTGATCTGGCGGCAGTTGCGTCCGGTGGGCTTGGCCAGGTAGACCTGGGCGCTGAGCTGGCCCTTCTTGACAACGTAGCACAGGGTGGAGCGGAAGAAAGAACCGTTGCCTGTCAGCACCTCAAGGAGGTCTGCGCAGAACTTGTCTGCAACCTCAGGCAGATCCCTGGCAGAAACATTGGGATATTCCTTGCCGAAGAGACGGGCTCCGCCGCTGGTTTCAAAGGCACGCATCTGCACGGTCTTGGTGCCGCTGTCGCCTGAGGGCCACAAGGTGGTGACAACGATATCGCTGCCGGCCAGCTGGAAGCGGTTAAAATCGGCAGCCGGGGGCTCAACGCCGGCAAGGACGGTGCCGCCCAGCACGCTTTTGGGGTCGGTCAGGCGCATGAAGGGCAGGAAGCTCAGGTTTTCATTCACAAGCTTGTGCAGCTCTGCACCCATCCCCTTAGCCTCGGAATTGGGGCCCGTCAGGGGAGCCGCCAGCCCGAGATTAACCAAATTCTGACCTGGTCCGTAGATATCTACCCGCGGAGCTGCCATGGCCTGTCCGGCACAGGACAGCAACAGAACGAGAACAATGGCAAAAATTTTACGTAACATGGTTTTCCTCAATATGCCCGGGAAAATTGCTATGCGACGGCAGATGATACCAGAGGAATCACTGCCAGATACTTTTGACATAAACAGTCCTGAAATACAGTCAAGCCAGTCAGGGCAGTCTTAACGCCCCATCAGGTCGTTAAGGGTAAAGACAACCTCAAGTTCCTGATATTCCGGCTTGGGTGGCGGCGGGAAGTCGCCTGCACGGCTGGTACGCATGACGGCATTCACACAGGATGAGTCATACTGGGCATTGCCGGACGACCGCATGACCTTGCATTCCTGCACTTCGCCTGTAGTGGACACCTTCAAAAACAGCGTGCACTGCATGTTGTTTCTGCTTGCGCTTGCATAGCCCCAATTGGGACGGACGGCAAGCATGACCTGCCCTAAGTAGACGTCATGGAGGCCGCCTCCGCCAGGACCAGAGCCTTCGCCGCCGCCACCGCCACGATTGCCGGAGGCTTTTTTCTTGGCTTCTGCAAGGGCCTGTTCCACAGAGGAGCCGCGATCGCCGGATTCAGCCCTGGATGTTGCCTTGCGCCTGGCCTGGGCCAGTGCTGCGCTGACTGCATCCTTGTCGCTCTGCTTATCCTTCTTGGTCTCCTTCTGGGATTCCTTCTTGTTGGAATCTTTCTTTGGCTTGTCCTTGCTCTGCTCCTTTTTAGGCTGTTCCTTCTTGGGCTTTTCCTGCTTGGCCTGCTCCTTCTTGGGCTCAGGCTTCTTTTTCTCAGGAATAACGTTTTCCTTTACTTCGGGCTTGGGCTGGGGAACCGGCTTGATGTCAGGCTTTTTCACTTCCTCAGCAGGTTCTGCCTGAGATTCGGCAGGAGGCGGAGCTGCCACCTGTGTTTCCTCTCTTGCATGGGCAGCAACATCTGCCCGTTCTGCTGGCGGCGTCGGAGCAGGTTCGCCTTCTCCCTGTTCGCCCATATGGCCAAGGATGGGAGACGGCGTCTTGTTTCCGCCAGGATCACCTTCGACAAGGCTGATAAGGACAGGCTGCTCCAGATTTATCAGCGGATCCCCCACAGGCCAGAGCCACAGAAGCAGCACGAGGACAATATGAAGGCAAAGCGACAGTATATATGGTGCCAGAGGCATATCGTCCGGGTCCTCTATTTTTTGGGAGAGGCAGCCTTGGCCGCAGCCTGTGCCACCTGTGCGTTTTCAGCCACGACACCGAGCTTTTCTATGCCCACTGCCTTGATGCGGCCCATGACGTCTACAACAACTCCGTAGGCAACTTCCTTGTCAGCCTGCAAGAAGAGGGTCTTGTTCTTCTCCTTGACCAGTGTCTTCAGATAGCCTTCAAGCTGTTCCAGATCGTCAACTTTGTACTGATCCAGAAAAATTGATCCGTCGTTGCGGATTGTCAGCATCATATGGTCAGCATCGGTAGGCAGGACTTCCACCTGTTTGCTCTGCGGAAGATTTACATCCAGTCCTTCGCTCATCATGGGCGCTGCCACCATAAAAATGATGAGCATAACCAGCATGACATCGACAAAGGGCGTAACGTTAATCTCTGAGACAAAACCGGACTTGGCCATTTCTACATCTCCGAGCCTGTGGCAGATACCTTGCGATGGGCATTCAGCTCACGCTGGACCCTGTTGAGGAAGATGCCTGCGAAATTCACCAGCAAAGTATCGATCTGGGCCATGCGGCCGAGGAAGAAGTTATAGCCTATTGTTGCCGGCACGGCCACGGCAAGGCCGATAGCCGTTGCAACCAGGGCTTCGGAGATACCGGGGGCAACTGTTGCCAGGGAGGCAGACTTGCTCATGCCTATGGAATGGAAGGAGTGCATAATGCCCCAGACAGTGCCGAAAAGACCGATAAAGGGAGCCGTATTGGAACAGGTTGCCAGGGCAGAAAAGGAGGCCTGCAGCCTGGAAAGCTCGGAGCCCACGCCCTGGCGCAGGGAGCGGCGCACGTTATCCACGATAACATCGGGAGTGTTGCCCAGTTCCTTGGAACGGTTAAATTCAAGGACGCCTTTCTGGGCTACGGAATAGAGCGGGGAGGACGGGTCTGCACCCAGCTGCTGTACTGCCTCGCGCAGATTGACAGCCCTCTCAAATCTGTCTGAGCCTGCGGTAGCCTTGCGCCTGGCATTGCCAAGCATAATGGCTTTCTGGATCATAAGCCCCCAGCTGGCCACAGACATGAAGATGAGGATGGCCAGCACGCCTTTTGCCACAAGGCTGGCATTGGCAATCATGGAAAAGAAGCTGAATTCCATTATAAAAACTCCCTGACAGGAAAGGTGGTATCATTATAAATAACTGGCTGCCCAAGGCAACGATGGCGGGAAGAATGCTACGAAACGCGGTGCATTTCAAGACCCGCAAGGCAGGTATGGCTTTTTGCGGGCAAAATACAGGGGCAAAAACACGATGCTTTCTGATGCGCAGGCGTCATTCTGTACTGTCTTTGTCAGTTTTTTCCTTGTCGAACTGCCAGCGTGTCAGCCCGTTAAAAATACAGGTACGGGCATTTCCGGTAACATGGTACAGGTTTTTCAGCGTCTCATCCATATCAGAACGGGAAGTGTGTCCTGCAGAAGGACAGGGATTGTCCCAGACCGGCAGCTCCCATTTTCTGGCGGCAGCCCTGATGTATTTCTTTTCCACCAGAAGAAGAGGACGCACCACACGAAGGGCGCCGCCGAAAAAGGGCTCGTTGATGGACATGCCGTCTACACGGCCGTTGCGGCAGAGATTCATAAAAAAGGTTGTCACCAGATCATCGGCATTATGCCCTATGGCCAGATGCGTCAGATGGTATTCCCTGCAAAGCTCAAAAAGACGGCGCCGCCTGAGCCAGGCACACCTGAAGCAGGCACTGTTTCTTCTGTTCTGCTCGGAATGTCCCTGCAGGCCGTAGTCCGTTACCTCTATATGGCCCGGTATGCCGTTCTGTTTAAGCCAGTCGGCAAGGACCAGATGATTGGTGGGATCAAAGCCCGGATTTAAGTGAATGGCAAAGATTTCAAAGGGGAAAGGAACAATCCCCTGGCGGATGCGCAGGCATTTCAAAAGGACAAAGCTGTCAACACCTCCTGAGACAGCCACGCCGATTCTGGCACCAGGCCAGATCATGCCTGTCTGCTGCATGAGCTTGCCCATGCTCCTGATACAGGTTTCCTGGGCAAAATTCCGTTTTTCGCGCATATAGTGCATTTCCTCCCCAAATCTTTGCCCCCTGCTATATTCTTTTTGGGCCAAATGATAAAGCATCCCGGAATACGCTGCACGGCGGTGCTGTCAACTGTGGCCGGCAGACACAAGGGGGAGGGAAAGGCACCATCAGGAATCCATTGAAAATCCCCGATATGGTTCTTGACAGAGCAACAAAACCGAACGTATTAATGCAAATTTCCGGTTGACACAACTGCTTTTTCTTTTGCCCTTGACACGTCGAGCACAATACCTACCTTAATAAGGATCTGCATTGTGCTTTGGAGGTTTATATGGCCCGCATCACTGTTGAAGACTGCCAGCAACAGGTACAGAACCGCTTTCTTCTTGTGCAAATGGCTATTAAGCGAGTCCACCAGTACAGAGATGGCTATGAACCCTTAATTGACTCCGAAAACAAGGAAATTGTGACGGCCCTGCGTGAAATTGCCGCCGGCAAGGTTCTTCCCGGCAAGGCAGACAAGTAGAAGGCCTGTGACACAAACATCTATCTGTAAAGATCATGGAAAACAAGAGAGACTATTACGAGGTTCTTGGGGTTCCAAGAAACGCCTCTGCTGACGAACTGAAAAAAGCCTACCGCAAGCTGACCTTCCAGTATCATCCTGACAGGAATCCCGGCGACAAGGAAGCCGAGGAGAAGTTCAAGGAAGCTGCCGAGGCCTACAGTGTCCTGCGCGATGAAGATAAGCGGGCCAGGTATGACCAGTTCGGTTTTGAGGGTGTAGGCAGCAGCCAGGGATATGGCGGCGGCGATGTCTTCTCGAATTTTGAAGATCTTTTCAGCTCCTTCTTCGGAGGCGGATCTGCGTCCAGAAACGGCCCCATGCAGGGCGATGATGTGCGCTACAAGCTGACAATCTCCTTCGATGAAGCTGCCCACGGCAACGAAAGGAAACTGACGCTGAACCACACCTGCGCCTGCGAAGAGTGCCATGGCACAGGTGCAGCCCCTGGCAGCAAGCCGCAGGAATGCCAGCGCTGTCACGGACGAGGCCAGATCCGCATGAGCCAGGGCTTTTTCTCTATTGCCCAGCCCTGCCCGAACTGCGGAGGAACAGGACACGTCATTACCAAGCCCTGTTCCAAATGCCATGGCGCCGGCTTTGTCAAAAAGCCCAAGGAAATCTATCTGCGTATTCCTGCCGGTGTTGACTCAGGGACCAGGCTGCGTGTGCACGGAGAGGGCGAGCCCGGAATCAATGGCGGCCCCAACGGCGATCTGTACGTAGTGCTCTACGTCGAGCCCAGCAAGGTGTATGAACGTGACGGACAGGATCTGCTGTACACTGCAGAAATCAGCTTTACGGATGCGGCCCTGGGATGCACCCTGACTGTTCCCGGCCTGGATGAGGAGCTTACCGTGAAGCTTCCTGCCGGCATACAGAGCGGCAACGTCCACACACTGCGCGGCAAAGGCATGCCCTATCCCAGCAATCCCAAGCGCCACGGCGACCTGCTTGTATGCGTCAGGGTCCTGACGCCGACCAAGCTGGACGACAAGCAAATCAAGATGCTGAAAGAGTTTGACGAGTATACAAAGTCCAAAAGCGAAAGCCTGTTCAGCAAGGCAAAAAAAGCTATGGGACTGTAAAATATATTTCCCAAGGATCAAAAAAAACTCCCTGAAACCAGGGAGTTTTTTTATGCTCTTATTGCATTGCCTTTGTTTTTCCGTCTTTTGCCACGACAGAAACAGCTGTCCTGCTTTCTTCCGGTCCGCAAAAAAGCTGCGGCTCTTTCTCAAGCAGTGCCATGGCCAGCGCAGTCAGGTCCGGAGAATACCGTCCCTGATGATACAGATCTGCCAGCATGGCCAGCCGCTCAGCCCTTTTTTGCTTTTCTGACATGACAAGTTCTCTCTTCCTGCCTGCCGCACTAATGGACAAGCCCGCATTCTTTGGCCAGAAGCACGCACATATCAGCCTTGTTAAGCGAATATAAATGGACACCTGGAGCTCCGCCAATAAGCAGCTTTGATATCATGTCCACGGCTATGTCTATGCCCATTTTGGCAACTTCCTCGTTGCCGCCCCTTCTGTCTGCCTCCATAAGGTCAAGGAAGAGCTTGCCAGGAATAGAGGCTCCGCACATGGAAAGGACGCGCCTTAGGCCTGAAAAGCTCTGTATGGGCAGAATACCCGGAATAACAGGGACGTCGCAGCCATGTTCATGCAGCCAGTCTACCAGCTCGAAGTATTCGCGCACATCATAGAAGAGCTGGGTCACGGCAAAATCTGCGCCGTAACGGATTTTTGCCAGGGTGTGCCTTCTGTCCTCGGTATAATTGATGGACTGCGGATGCGGGCAGGGGTAGCCGGCAACGGCAATGCACATGTCACTGGCCTGAAGGCGTATATAGCGCACAAGATCCGAGGCATGCTGAAAGGGACGCCCTTGCCAGGACCACTGCTGATCCCTGGGGGGATCGCCTCTTAAAGCCAGAACATTCTCCACACCTGCATCCTGCAGGCGCCCCAGATAATTAGCCAGTCCGATCACTTTGGCGTTCACGCAGGTCAGATGGCTCATGACACAATGGCCCATCTGTGCCAGCTGCGTGGCGATATCCAGAGTTTTGTCCTGCTTGCCGCCGCCTGCGCCATAGGTCACGGAGACAAAAAGGGGATTAATCTCGCCAATCTTGTCCACTGTGACATAAAAATCCTTCATGGCCTCTTCATCTGCAGGCGGAAAGAATTCCACAGAAACAAAAGGCTTCCGCTGTGCTTTCAGCTTGTCTATAATTTTCATCAAAAGTATGCGAAAAAACCTGCGGACTGCATGGCAGGAAGAATCGCCTCCTCCTTAAAACATATTCAATAGAGAACAACATGCAGTGAACGGGCGTGGAACCGGGGATAAACCTTCCGCAGTACCTGCGTATTCCCGGCCTGCAAAAAGTTCGGATTTTCCCTCACCGGAGCCGCCAGCCGGCTGTTCACTACTGTATGTATGGCAGTGTACCCAGACATATGGCTTTGGGCAACTGCACCTGAATGCGTTCCACTGCCCGGTGCCCAATCCGGTGCTTGCCAAACAGATACAAGATCTCTAGTGTTTTCTTATGTGTGCAAAAATTTTTCCGATCCTTGTTCACATTATGCTTGCTGCCCTTCTCCTTCTCCCTGCTTTTCTTCTGCCTGCCAGCTCGTGCTTAAGTGCAGAAATTCAGATAACAGGGACAGAGGGCACTGCCGTGACGCCCGCTGATGGGACACAGGAACAAGAAAGCCCTGCACCGGAGGTTCCCCCTGTTGTTGCCACAACACCGGACGGGCAGGAAACATCTATGCCTGACCAGGCTGCGGAACAATTCTCTGAGCAGTCCTCTGGGCAGTCTTCTGAACAGCAGGAGGAGGCAGAAAGCGCCAGCCGGCACAATGAGGATGACTGGCTTACCCTTGAGCCGGGGCTTCAGTACAGGGAGCTGAAAAAAGACACCTTCCGGCTCCATGTCCTGCGCATTGATCCCGCTTTCTTTTCCTTTGTGCTCTGTTCATCGGGAAAGGAAAAAAGCGAGCAGATGACATTGCAGGAATGGAGCGAAAAGAAGGACCTTATTGCTTCCATCAACGCCAGTATGTACCTGCCGGACGGCCAGACCAGCACAGGCTACATGCGCGACGGGGAGTATATCAATAACAAGCGCATGGTACAGCGTTTCGGCGCCTTCTTTGTCGCAGATCCGGACGATCCTGATCTGCCCCAGGCAGCCATTCTGGAAAAGGATGACGATATCGGGAAGGAACTGCTCCCCCACTACCGCCTGGTCATACAAAACTACCGCATCATAAATTCCCAGCGCCGCATCCTCTGGTCTCCTGGCGGACCATTGTACTCCATTTCGGCTGTTGCCATGGACGGCGACGGTAATGTACTGTTTTTGCACAGCCAGGTGCCAATCGAAGCCTATGCCTTTGCCCAGCAGCTGCTGCACCTGCCCCTGGATGTCCGTACTGTCATGTATGTGGAAGGAGGCGGCCAGGCAGGGCTGGTTATCAGGTCGCACAAGTTTTCAAGAGAAGTACAGGGGCAGAATATCGTTAATTTTCTTATTACCGGAAATCGCGCTGCCCGTCTGCCCAATGTCCTGGGCATACGCAGGAAGCACTAAAGCCCGCCTGATGCAGTTTTTGTAGTGCAAAAATGGATATTGCTGCTTGACTTATTGATAAAAATTACTAATATTATCTCATAGCAAACGGACAGCACAGCCAGTGCGCACTGTCCTAACATCTGTTTATTTCTGAACCAGGAAACATTCTGGTTCCAAGGAGGAACTATGCCGGCCAGACTCGATGTCTACAAATGTGGAAAGTGCGGCAATGTCGTTGAATTTCTGACAGACAGGCCCTGTACTCCCGACTGTTGTTCCACGCCCATGCAGCACATGAAGGAAGGAGCTGTTGATGCTGCCAGGGAAAAACATGTCCCTGTTATCAGCAAAATCGAAGGCGGCTACAAAGTCGCTGTCGGATCAGCAGCCCATCCCATGACCGAAGCCCATTTAATTGAATGGATAGAACTCATTACTGACACCGGCACCATCACCCATTTTCTGAAGCCGGGCGATGCGCCGGAGGCAGTCTTCTTAACCTCTGCAAAAAAAGGTACTGTCCGTGCCTTCTGCAACCTGCACGGCCTCTGGAAAGCTGACTTTTAGCTTTCCGCCTTACCGAAAGCATAAAAAACATCCCTGACAGCTGACACAAAAGGAGAAAACTCATGAAGTACGTATGTGACGTATGCGGCTTTGAATACGATCCTGCCGAGAACAACAACATTGCCTTTGAAGACCTGCCTGATGACTGGGTCTGTCCCGTCTGTGGCGCAGGCAAGGAAGAATTTTCCAAGCAGGACTAATCACTTTCCCTTTGCGGCCAGAGCCTGCATGATACAAAAAAACTCTGGCCGTACAATCTGGCCAGGACTTCCCCTTGTACCGAAAAGGGGGAGTCCGTCCGGCTTTAGCATTTTCAGGCTGTGCCTGTACTGAAAAAAGGGGTTTACCTCCATGCAAGCAGTCGAAATCGCCAAGGACACCTACTGGGTAGGTGTTGTTGACTATAACCACCATGACTTTCACGGCTATTCAAGAAGCCCGGAAGGCACCACATATAACGCCTATGTCATCAAGGACCAGAAAAACGTCCTTATAGACACAGTGGCTCCCGGTCACGGGAAAACACTGCTCTGCCGCCTGGCCCATGTGATGCCTGTCGATAAAATCGACTACATCGTGGTCAACCATGTAGAGCAGGACCACGCCGGCTCTCTCGATCAGATCATAGCCGCCTGCAAGCCGGAAAAGATCTTCTGCTCCACCATGGCCCTCAAATCCATGGCCGGCTACTTTGGCGAACAGATGAAATCCTGGCCTGTCCAGGCTGTCAAAAGCGGCGACAGCATTTCCATCGGCAACCATACCCTGGTTTTCCAGGAAACAAGGATGCTGCACTGGCCCGACAGCATGGTCACATACTGCCCTGAAACAAAAATCCTGTTCTCCCAGGACGCCTTCGGCCAGAACATTTCCTCTTCCTGGCGCTATGCGGACGAGCATGACAAGGGCGATCTTTTCCACAGGGTCAAGGAATACTACTTCAATATTGTCCTTCCCTATTCTCCCCAGGTGCTCAAGACGCTGCCTGTGGTCGAGTCCCTCGACATCTCCATGATTGCCCCGGACCACGGCCTTATCTGGCGCGGAGACATGTGCAGTGAAATTATCGGCATGTACCGCACTATGGCTGAACAGAATCCCCGCAAAAAGGCCGTTGTCATCTATGACACCATGTGGTCTTCCACAGAAAAGCTGGCCTACGGCGTTTGCAGCGGCCTTGAGGAAACAGGCGTTCCCTGCACCATCCTTTCCGTAAGCAAGAACCATCACAGTGCCATTATGACAGCCCTGGCCGATGCCAGCGCCCTGGCAGTCGGATCGCCCACGCATAATAATACGGTTCTGCCCTATGTTATGAGCGCCCTCACCTACATCAAGGGACTGCGTCCCAAAATTCTTGTTGGCGGCGCCTTCGGATCCTACGGCTGGTCCGGCGAGTCTCCCAAAATCCTTCAGGAATTTTTAAGTGGCATGAAGTGCGAAATGCCGGCTGAGCCTGTAAAGGTACAGTGGCGTCCCGGCCATGAAGGCATGCTGCAGGCCTACGCCCTTGGCAAGCAGATGGCAGAATGCCTGCTGTCCAAATGCGGGCAGTAAGGCTGCACAACTCAAAGACAACCATAGACAGAGGCCGTCCTGCCAAGGCAGGCGGCCTCTTTTTGTGTCTGCAATTCC
The DNA here is from genome assembly GCA_963661665.1 of Bulleidia sp. GTDB lineage: Bacteria > Desulfobacterota > Desulfovibrionia > Desulfovibrionales > Desulfovibrionaceae > Desulfovibrio. The sequence goes on from CAVLCT010000018.1 coordinate 15,469, forward strand.
ATTCTCAGGACTCCGCCCTTGTGCAAAAAACTGCCTGCAGCATCTGCATTCACTGCATAAGGCCGGTGCCTCATGCAATTCTCCGCCTGCAAGCCTCTTGTATTGCCTGGCATTGGTGGTGTATACTTTCACAAGAAGGGAACAGTACCAACAGGGCCTGTTATACACAAATTCTGTGCCTGCAAAAGGGCGGCAGCATTTGTACCGTGGATCTTCAAAGCCCGTACTGCCCTATGGAAACTGACACTGAGGAGGCCCAATGCGCACTGCTAACTGGATGACCAAGGAACCGGTTTCGGTTCTTCCCACAACTTCGCTTGCTAAATGCCAGAAGTTGCTCAAGATGCATAACATACGACGTCTTCCGGTTGTTGATGAAGACAATCACGTCATTGGCATTCTTTCCGACCGTGATGTCAAAAGCGCATCTCCGTCCAAGGCGAGCTCTCTTGAAGTTCATGAAATGAACTATCTTCTGGCCGAAGTGAAGGCCAAGGATATCATGAACCCCAACCCCATCACAGTCAAAAGCGAAGACTCTATTGCGGATGTCGCCAGGCTTATGCTGGATGAAAAGGTTGGCGGCTTCCCTGTCGTTGATGACCAAAACCATCTTATCGGCGTCATCACGGACCAGGACATCTTCAAGGTGTTTGTGGACATCTGCGGTGCCCACATCAAGGGCATTGACATCACCATCGAATGTTCCGATGAGCCTGGCACCCTTGCCTTCCTGCTGGAAATCATTGTGAAGTACAACGGACGCATCATCTCCGTCCTCACATCCTTCCTTCCCAACGGCGACAGGCACATCTTCCTGCGCCTGCATCCCATGCCCAAGGACAAGGGCGAGGCCCTCCATGCAGAGCTGGCCGAAAAGACCAAACTGCTGGCCTGGAATGAATAATAGCAGGCAACTACGGAAAGACATAATATTCCTTTTCTTTCTGTGAAGACTTGCCATCAAGCTGTCTTTATGGCAATGTTGAGACAGATAAGGCGGACGGCACAATTTCCAGAAACAGTGCTGAAAAGCCTTTCTACAGAATACATTTGCAACCAATTGCCGGTTATTCCGGCATGTATTCCAGGATCTTTTTGATCCTGCTCGTTTTCATCATGAAGTCCAAGGAGGACACGCATGGCTGAAGTTCAATTCAAAGGCAAAAGTTTCGAAGTTGACGAGGACGGCTTCCTTCTCCACTTCGAGGATTGGTGCCCTGAATGGCTCGAATATGTGAAAGAGTCTGAAGGCATCAAAGAAATCGGTCCTGACCATCAGAAGATTCTCGACTTCCTGCAGGATTACTACAAGAAGAACGGTATCGCTCCCATGGTGCGTATCCTTTCCAAGAACACCGGATACAAACTGAAGGAAGTTTACGAGCTCTTCCCCTCCGGACCTGGCAAGGGCGCCTGCAAAATGGCCGGCCTGCCCAAGCCCACCGGCTGTGTGTAGAATTTTTCTTTCCATATAATAAAAAGACCGGAGTTTCGGCTCCGGTCTTTTTTTGTCCCCTGAAAAGGGGATTTTTGATTTTCACGGGCATCTGTGCTAGCTAGCACTGACTCACATGCAGTCACCAAGAAGTACCATGCCTGCCCAAAACGCAGGCAGAAGACTTTTCCCGTTGCCTTCCTGCCGTACAACACGCCAGAAGGATGTTCCATGAAACTCAATTTTCCAGAAGAACCTGTACAAAAGCCTGCCAGAGATCCCAGGGATCCCAGGGATCCTGCCCCGGCCGGCATGGCAGGAAAAAAAGAATATACACAAGAGCAGCCCGCACAGCAGCAAAATCAGGGGCAGGACAGGCAGCCTGAAAAAAAGCCAGCCAGGAGAAAATCTGTTGCCGGCATACTGCTCCGCTGGACCATAGGCCTTGTCATATCGGTCTCAATAATCGGCGTGGCTGCCGGCTTCCTGCTCTATAACTGGCTTACCCAGGATCTGCCCGATCTAGACAGGATAACCGAATTCAAGGCGCCCCAGGCAACCACCATTCTTGCCAGGGACGGCTCTGTCATAGGCATGCTCTACCATGAAAAGCGCTTTGTCATAACCCTGGATGACATGCCCAAATATCTGCCCATGGCATTCCTTGCCATTGAGGACAGTGCCTTCTACCAGCATCCCGGAATTAACCCTCTGGCCATCGTGCGCGCCATGCTTGTCAACTTTGAACGCGGCACCAAGAGCCAGGGCGGCAGCACCATAACCCAGCAGCTGGTCAAGCAGCTTCTGCTGTCCTCAGAGCGCAGCTACTTAAGAAAAATGAAGGAAGCCATCCTGGCAACCAAGCTGGAACAGGAGCTGAGCAAGGACCAGATCCTGGCGCTCTATCTCAACTATATCTTCCTGGGTCAGCATGCCTATGGCGTCGAGGCAGCAGCCAGAACCTATTTTGGCAAAAATGCAGCCAATATCACCCTTGCCGAGGCAGCCCTTATAGCCGGCATGCCCCAGGCACCCAGCCGCTACAATCCCTTCAGGCATCCGCAGACAGCCAAAAACCGCCAGATGGAAGTTCTGGGCCGCATGCGCACGCTTGGCTGGATAACGGAAGAGGAATACAAGCAGGCCTCCGAAGAGCCCATGGTCTACTGGAGCATGCCCGATTCGGTTTCAGGGGCAAGCCAGTGGTACTTTGAAGAAGCCCGCCGCCTGCTTATAGAATTTTTCACTGAAGGCAACCTCAAGGCTCTTGGAATTAATACCAACAAAGTCGGAGAGGACTATGTCTATGAGGCAGGACTCACAGTGCAGACTGCCATGGATCCCATGCAGCAGGAACTGGCAGGCGCAGCCATGCGCTCCGGCCTTGAAACCATAGACAAAAGGCAGGGATGGCGTGGTGCCGTCCGCCACCTGGACTCCAAGGCGGAACAGACAGCCTTCCTGGAAAAGAAAAAATTCTCTCCTGATGACATGCTGGGCGCCTCATGGACCGAGGCACTTGTTACCAAGGTCACGGCAAAGGAAATCTCCGTTGCCCTTGGCAATGGCTATATCGGCGTTATTCCCCAGGCAAACTTCAGCTGGGCCAGGCACAAGTCTGCCCTGGCGAACAAGCCCATACCGCAGACTGTCGTCTCCCCTGGTGACGTTGTCTGGGTAAGCATGGTCTCTGCCACCACGACGCCAAAGCAGGGCAAACAAAATCAGGCAAAAGACAAAAAGGGCAAGGATACAGGAAAAACAGGAGGCCAGAAAGGCACTGAAGAGGCTTCAGCCGCTCCTGCCCCAGGCGTCCCCATGCTTTTGTACCTGCAGCAGGAACCGCTTGTTCAGGGAGCCATAGCTTCTGTTGAGACACAGACTGGCGATGTTGTTGCCCTGATAGGCGGCTACCAGTTCGGCAACAGCCATTTCAACCGTGCCACGCAGTCAAGAAGGCAGCCCGGTTCCAGCTTCAAGCCGGTCATTTACTCAACAGCTCTTGATAACGGATTTACCCCGACCTCCCCTGTGCTGGATGCACCCTTTGAGTACGTCCTGCCCGGCACAAACCAGGTCTGGCGTCCCAGTAACTTTGAAAAAAGCTACAAGGGAGAAATTCCCCTGTACCAGGCGCTGGCGCTGTCCAGAAACACGCCCTCCGTCCGTATTACCAAGACAGTTGGCGTGGAAAAGGTCATTGAGCGGGCCAAGATGCTCGGCCTTGAACCTGACTTTCCTCCGGTCCTGTCGCTGAGCTTAGGATCGGTCGGTGTTTCCCCCCTCAACATAACCCAGGCCTACACGGCCTTTGCCAACGGCGGCCTCGGCGTCCGCCCCCGTATCATCACTTCCATCAAGGATGCCACGGGGCGCGAGCTGTACCATCAGAATATAGAGCACTGGCAGGCCGTTTCCCCGCAGAACGCCTACCAGATGGACATTCTGCTTCAGCGTGTTGTCACTAACGGCACTGGCGGCAGGGCACGCATAGAGGGCCTCAACATCGCCGGCAAGACCGGCACCAGCAACGACTGCCGCGATGTCTGGTTTGTCGGGTTTACCCCCTATTTATGCACAGGCGTCTATGTAGGCTACGACAGCAACGTCTCCCTGGGACGCCAGGAACAGGGCGGCCGCACGGCTGCGCCTATTTTCAAGGCTTACAGGGAAAAGGCTGACGCAGCCTATGCCGATATGCCGCAGGACTTCACCATGCCGCCAGGCATCGTCATGATCGACGGGCTTCCCTTCCTTGAGGGCCAGACAGGTCCCGGAACAGGCGCACTGGACGGCGCTGTCCCCGATGCTGAAAATCTTCCCGCAGATACGGGCGAGGAAAGCGAAAACCTGCTCCGCGACATGTATTAGCATACTGTCTTCCGTACTGTACCGCTTACCAAGACCATGTGCGGCAGCTTCCGCACTGCAATAAGGATTACCATGATTCCCTACGGCTCTCTTGTCCTCTTTGTTACCCCCAAAGGCAAACGCTACATCAAGCGCCTTGAAAACGGTGAGTCCTGGCACAGCCATGACGGCATTGTTGCCCACGACGATGTTGCGGCCCTTAATTTTGGCGACACCGTTACAACCAGCATGGGGCGCCCCATACAGGTTCAGGATGTGACGCTGCAGGATTTGCTCAAAGGGATCAAACGCCAGACCCAGATAATTTACCCCAAGGACATAGCCTACATCTGCCTGCGCCTGGGGGCCGGTCCCGGCCGGACAATTTGCGAGGCAGGGTGCGGCTCAGGCGGGCTGACCCTTGCGCTCTCCTGGTTCTGCGGCCCCACCGGCCGCGTTGTCAGCCATGACGCACGCGAGGAGTTTGCCAAGCTGGCACGCCGCAATCTTGAATGGGCCGGCGTTGGCAGCAATGTCGAAATCAATGTCCGCGACGTGGCCGAGGGGTTCTGCGTGGAAAACGCTGACGCCCTCTTCCTTGATGTGCGCACGCCCTGGGAATACCTGGACAATGCCGTAAAAGCCATCAGGCCTGGGGCCATGCTGGGCTTCCTTCTGCCTACGGCCATACAGGTTGGCGAGCTCCTGAAAGGGCTGGAACGCGGTCCCTTTGATGCCATAGAAGTACAGGAACTGCTTTTGCGTGACTGGAAGCCGCTGGCCGACCGTCTGCGCCCTGCGGACAGAATGACTGCCCATACAGGCTTCCTTGTCTTCTGCAGGCACCACATCCGGAACAAGGCCTTTGATGCGCTTAAGCCCAAGGGCACCAGGGAGCGCAAGCAGCAGGCTGCCCTGGAAGAAAGACTGTCGCAGGAGCTGGACATCTAAAAACGACAGGCCACAAGGAACTGAATTTGCCAGATGACACAGGCGCATGTTTTGCGCCTGTGTCATTTTTTTTGCAAAGTTCCTGTTTGATTAATCAAAACATGCTAGACGAAATTATATACTTGTGCTATGAAATTATCATATTTTCCTGTTTTTAGGCTTTAGGAAAATATCTTCTGTAACTATCCTTTTTTTCATGTACTTTTGACAAAACAACGTGCTTCACAAACAAAATTATGTGCAAGTGCCCTGTGTAAAAAAAAGTACAATTGTTTTTGGCATTTAACTCTTTCAGGAAGAACGGTCAGACAGGCATGAAAGAAGTTCAGCATATCTGTGTCGCAGGCGGTGGCAGCTGGGGAACAGCTCTGGCGCACCATGCAAGCCTTCAGGGACACAAGGTAACACTGCTTTTGCGTGATGCAGATGTCTGCACCGCCATTAATGAAAGGCATGAGAACAGCCGCTACCTGCCGGGTTGCGCATTGCACCCTTCCCTTACAGCCACGACAGAGCCGCAGGCAGAGGGAGCTCTCGGCAGTCCTGTCCTCATTATGGCAATACCCTGCCAGCAGCAGAGGAACTATCTTTTGCAGCACAGGCACCTTTTGTCCAAAAATGTACGGATAGCCAACGCAGCCAAGGGCATAGAGCTTGAGACCGGACTGACCTGCTCTCAGTTTTTTGCAGAAATAGTCCCGGATCTCAGTGATGGCTATGCAGTCCTTTCAGGACCGTCCTTTGCAAGGGAGGTCATGGATGCCCGTCCTACTGCTGTAGTCATTGCCTCGTCCTCGCCTTCGACAGCCTCCTTCTTTCAGGATATTCTCTCTTCTTCCTCCTTCCGCTGCTACACATCGGATGACGTGCTGGGAGTAGAGCTGGGAGGGGCTGTGAAAAATGTCATTGCCATCGCCTGCGGCATCTGTGACGGCCTTGAAGTCGGCACCAACGGAAGGGCAGCCCTTGTCACAAGAGGGCTTGCCGAAATGAGCCGCCTGGGGCAGGCAATGGGTGCAAAGGAACACACTTTCCAGGGACTGTCCGGGCTTGGAGACCTTGTCCTCACGGCGACAGGCAGCCTTTCCCGCAACAGGACTCTTGGCCTGGCCTTAGGCCGGGGCAGGAACCTTAAAGAAGCCGGAGATTCCATCGGCATGGTGACCGAAGGTGTCAAAACGGCTTTTGCCGTCAGCAGGCTGGCTGCCAGGCTGTCCTGCCCGGTTCCCATTACCAATGCAGTCTGCGATATCCTGAGCGGTACACTAAGCGCTTCCGAGGCTGTGTACAAACTCATGAACCGCAGTTTGATACAGGAATAAGTCTTCCATCAACGTCTTCATTGATACTTACTGCCGCAGGGACAGCTCCCTGCGGGCAATGAAGGATTTTGGGCTTTTTCAGGGGGAATTATGACCATCTTCACCACGGTCATACTGTTTCTCAGCTTCTGTCTGCTTATAGGCGGAACAGTGCTGTGCTTTATCAGTCATGACAACTTCCGGCAGCTCATATGGCGAGGCGCCTTGCACGACCTCGGTCTCGCCTGTATCGGGCTTGCCTGCCCGGGTGTGCTTGGCACCGCGGGCTTTGTGCTCTACTTCGGTTTCCAGGTTATCGTCAGGCTGCTTGCCCTGACCTGTCTGGACAAACTGCAGCCGAAAGACAAAGGGCCCTTTGGCATGGACATGTGGACCCTGCGCGGCGCCGCACGCACGGCGCCTGTCGTGGGCACCATCTTTGTCTTTGCCATGATAGCCACCGTTGGCGGCTCAATCTTCTTTGTACCTGAGGGACGTTTCCTCATCGCCATGTCTGCCGTTTCGCAGGTTCCGGCGCAGCCCGTATTCTTTATGTTTATGCTTCTGGCTGCAGCTACGGGCACTATACAGGTATGGCTGATGTCCCGCGTGGCCTGCTGTATGCTTTTTGACGATCCCCATCCCGGCATCGTCAGGAACGATACGCTGTCTCCCTCAATCATCCTGTACGCAGTCATTGCCTCCGTGGTCTGTATTCTCAAGACCCCCCTGCTCAATGCTGCCATATGGATCTGCGGCGAGCCTGCAATACATCACAGCTCACCTCATATTTCCTCCTGGATCTTCTATATTGCCGCTTTTGCAGCGGCCATTCTCTACTGGCTCTACATGGAACGTGCTGCCATCGGTGTGGCGCTGGGCTCGGCAGTCATCTGCCTTCTGACCGTCCTGATATGGCCCTCAACACCCATGTCCCAGCTCTTCCTGGTGCTCGTCTCCATAGGCGCTGTCATAGTCAGCGTCTACTCCGTAGGCTACATGGGGCATGACAAGAGAAAGGCCCAGTACTGGTTCTTCCTCCTGCTTACCTTCTCCGCCCTGTGCGGCATCGTTTCTTCCGACAGCGTGGCTGAAATTTACGGCTACGGCTTCTGGGAAATGATGACCTTCGCCACCTTCTTCCTGGTGGCTCATGAGTCCACTCCGACAGCACGCAGTGCTGCCACAAAATACTTCGTCATGTGCTGCGGCGGCGCCCTGTTTATGCTGCCTGGCATCATCCTGCTGTCCTCCGACGGCAGCCAGATCCGTGCCATTTCGGCAGTCGCTCCTGTGGCCTGGTCCGGCATGCAGACACTGACCTCTTCCTGGGGCCAGATTGCCCTCATTCTCTGCGTGGCAGGCTTTGGTACCAAGGCAGGTGTCTTCCCGCTGCACTGGTGGCTTCCTGATGCCCACCCCGCAGCCCCCAGCTCCGTGTCAGGCCCTCTGTCCGGTATCATTACCAAGATGGGCTTCTTCGGCATTGCTGCCATCATTGCCGGCCAGGGTGGCCCCTACATCAGCCAGATGCCCGGCTACTTCGGCCTGAACTGGTACAGCACCGGCATGGTGCTCGTCGGCACGGTGACCCTGTTCTACGGCGAAATCATGGCCTTGCGCCAGCAGGACATCAAGCGCATGCTGGCCTACTCTACCATCGGCCAGATTGGTGAAATCACCATCACGCTGGGCCTGATGACGGCCCTGGCCACAACGGCCGCCTTCTTCCATATCCTCAACCACGCAGTGATGAAGGACCTGCTCTTCTTCGGTGCAGGCGCCCTCATTCTCAGTGCCGGTTCAAGGAAGCTGTACGACCTTAAGGGCGCAGCCAGCCAGATGCCTGTAACAGTCACCTGCATGGTTGTCGCCATTATCTCCATCATGGGCCTTCCGCCCTTTGCTGCCTTCTACAGCAAATTCGCCATGGTCTCCGCCGCTGTGGCCAACGGCAATGTCCTTGTTGCCGCCATCCTGCTTGCAGGCTCCTTCATCGGCGTTCTGTACTATGTCCGCATCCTGAATACGCTTGTCTTCCAGAAGCGTCCCGTTGATGCTCCCAAGCTGCAGGATCCGCCGAAGACCATGCAGCTCGCCATGGTAGCCCTGGCTGCCCTGTGCATTATTTTTGGCTTCCTGCCCAACATTCCTTACGAACTGGCCGCCAAGGCTGCCGCCATGTGCTCCAGCACAGGTGAAATCCTGCCTGCTTCCGCACTGCTGGTTACCTGGCCTCCTTATGTTGTGCTGCCTATCATCGGCGCTGTCATTCCTGCCTTCTTCAGGGGCAACAGACAGCTGGCCGGCTGGTCCAGTGTCATTATCCTGGCCCTGACCGTCTTCCTCGTCATTGCCTGCGGCAGTGAGCTCGACAACCTTTCCTATGCCTTCTGCATCATTGTTCCCGCCCTTGGCGCCCTGAACATGGCCTATGCCGTCGGCTACATGGAACACAGCCACACCCAGTGGCGTTTCTACAGCGTCTTCACAGCCATGTGCGGCGGCCTCATCGGCATGTCCGCAAGCTCCAACCTTTTCAGCTTCTTCGTATTCTGGGAAATCATGAGCTCCTGGACCCTGTATATGGCCCTTGCTCATGAAGGAGACAAGATCTCCCTCAGGGAAGCCGGAAAATACTTCCTCTTCAACATCGCCGGCGCCAGCTTCATCTTTATCGGCGTCTGCATCATTGGTGGCGGTGCCAGCATGACCGTCTTCGGCGTGTCCACTGCCTGGATTCCCACCGATCAGACTCTCCTGCCCTTCGGCCTTGGCCTCCTGGCCATCGGCTTTGTGATGAAGGCAGCCCAGCTGCCCTTGCGCATTGACTGGCAGATGCACCCCGCTGTGGCTCCCACGCCTGTGTCGGGCTACATCTCCTCCATGCTCCTGAAGAGCGGCATTATTGCCCTTTGCAAGCTCTTCCTCATCCTTGGCCAGGATGCTCCCGCTCTCTACAATACAGTGCAGGCCCACTTCGTTATGTGGATTGGCGGCATTACTATTGTTCTTGCAGCGGCACAGGCCATCCGCGCCAACCAGATCAAGCTGGTCTTCATTTATTCCACAGTCAGCCAGATTGGCTACATGGTGCTCTCCGTGGCTGTCGCAGGCTACGCTTTGAGCGTCGGTGCATCTGCCTCCCTGGGTCTCAGCGGCGGCCTGCTGCATCTTATTAACCACGTCTTCTTCAAGGACCTGCTCTTCCTCGTGTGCGGTGCTCTCATGTTCATGACACACAAGGAATACTTGAGCGAACTTGGCGGACTCGGACGCCAGATGCCCTTTACGATGGCAATGTTCATGATTGCCGGACTCTCTGTTGTGGGTATTCCTCCGACATCAGGCTTCTGCTCCAAGTGGGTTATCTACCATGCCCTTATGCAGGCTAACCAGCCCATACTGGCACTGCTCTCCCTCTTTGGTTCTGTCCTGACCCTGGCCTACATCGCCAAGTTCATGCACGCAGCCTTCCTGGGCGTGCCGAACCCCTCCCTGAGCGAAATGCGCGATCCGCCCAGGATCATGCGCATACCTATGGCTATCCTGGCCCTGGGTTGCATTATCACCGGTATCTTCCCCGGTACTGTGTTCGCTCCCATCCAGGCTATTGCCACGCAGTTTAACATCCCGCCCATCCCCTTCACCCTGACAAGCATTGGCGGCGAGGGCACGGGCTGGAATCCCTTTGTCATGTTCATCATCATGCTCGTCCCCTTCGGCTTCGGTTACTGGGTTATCCACCGCTTTGTGCACATCCGCGAAATCAATGTGCATAACTGCGGTCTTGAACCTCAGCCTGTCGAAAACCGCATGCGCCCGGCCAATGTGTTCGGTGCCCTTCCGGCATTCCTGCGCACCATGCCCGACGCTACTGTTGCGAGCAAGGAGGACTAAGCCATGTCAGATGTTCTCTGGGCATTGTTCCACGTCTGCATATTCCCTGGCGGACTGTTTGCTCTTGCCTTCGCACTGTATCTCAAGGGCCTGGACAGAATCCTTGTGGCCCGCATGCAGCGCCGCGTAGGACCTCCGGTCATCCAGCCCCTGCTGGATATTGCCAAACTGCTGACCAAGGAAACGCTCATTCCCCAGACGGCCTGCAAGTCCGTCTTCCTCTACGCACCTGTCGTCGGCATGACCGGCATGGCAGCCTGCGCAGCCTTTATGCCCATCCCTGGCGTGTTTGACGGCATGTACAACATGGGCGATTTGCTGGTGCTCTTCTACCTGCTCCCCATACCGGCCATTGCCATGATGCTGGGAGGCTCTTCTTCAAGCTCTCCCTTCGGTGCCATAGGCTTCTCCCGTGAAATGCTCATCATGCTGAGCTATGAAGTGCCCCTGCTGATGATCCTGCTCACTGTGGCCATGATTACCGGCAAGGCAACCGGCCTGGGAACAGCCGATTTCTCACTGCTGAATATCGTCCAGTACCAGCTGAACCATGGCCAGTTCGGTCTTAACCCCATCATGATTCCGGCATTTGTTGCCTATCTCATGTTCCTGCCCGGCACCATTGGCGTACCGCCTTTCGACGTTGCCGAAGCAGAGACCGAAATCCTTGAAGGACCACTGCTGGAATACGGCGGCCCCCTGCTTGCCCTCTTCCAGATTGGCTCTGCCCTCAAGACCTTTGTGGTGCTGAGCCTCGGTGTCGTGCTTTTCTTCCCCGGCACCATCTGTGACATCTGGGTCATTAACCTTGTCTGGTTTATGGTGAAGGTACTGCTCTTCATGTTCTTCGCCATCTCGCTGCTGCGTTCCGCAACCGGCCGTTTCCGTATTGACCAGGCTATGGTTTTCTACTTCAAGATTCCCGCCGTTCTTGCCTTTATCAGCCTCGTGCTGGTTATGGTCGTGTAAGGAGTTCACCGTGAGCTTAGACAATCTTCTTAAAAAGGCGTCTGTCCGCTCGCCGTGGCTGTTCAGAATCAACGCAGGATCCTGCAACGGATGCGACGTTGAGCTGGCCACGACCGCGCTCATTCCCCGTTATGACGTCGAGCGCCTGGGCTGCCACTATACCGGCTCGCCCCGTCAGGCTGATATTGTTCTGGTAACAGGCCCTGTTACCGTGCAGATGCGCGACTACGTTGTGCGTGTCTGGAACGAAATTCCGGAACCCAAAGTCACTGTTGCTGTGGGCATCTGCCCCATTTCCGGCGGCGTTTTCCGCGACAGCTATTCCATAGCCGGGCCATTGAGCAAGCTCGTCCCCGTTGACGTCAATGTTCCAGGCTGCCCGCCCCGTCCGCAGGCCATCATGGAAGCCGTTGTTCTGGCCCGCAGCATCTGGATGAAGAAATTAGGACTGGAGGAGAAATAGATATGGCTGGTTTCCTCAACGTTCTACTTCGCAATATCATCTCCGGTCCCTCTACGGATCCCTTCCCCTTCGGAGAGACTTTCTCTCCCAAGAGTATCCGCGGGCGCATCCGTATTGATCCTGAGCGCTGCCTTGGTTGCGGCATGTGCCGCCACGTCTGCGTGGCCGGTGCTATCAACATCACCAAGACCGAGAACGACTGGACCATCACGATATGGCAGGATTCCTGCTGCCTGTGCCGTTCCTGCGTAACTTTCTGCCCCATGCATGCCATGTCCATCGATCCCGACTGGCACAGCGCGCATGCAGAGGAAGACAAGTTCAAGCGCATAGAGCAGCACACCATCGAGTACCAGCCCTGTGCCGGCTGCGGCAAATCCATGCGCGTTATCTCGCTGGAAAGGGCCAAGGAACTGTATGCACAGGACGCAAACATAAATCCCGAAGAAATTCGCCATTTATGCCGCTCCTGCCGTCAGCTTCGTGATGCCGAACGGAAAACAAAAAGTCTTGAGCATCCTGAGAGAACCACCACAAAGGTACTCTCCTAGAACCGCAAATTTGCTGCGGGTGAAGGGAAATGACTTTCACCCGCAGCTGTGAGGATATGATGCAAACAATAGTCAAGGGTGACAGCGCCCTCATCAATACACTGGCCGAACTCTGCCCGGCAGAGGGCGTAGGCCACACAGAAGACCAGTACGGCAATGCCCAGCACTGGTTTAAGCTGAGCAGTCCTGACAAACTGATTGATGCAGCCAAGGCTCTCAAGGACAAAGCCGCCAGGCTGAGCCTTATTTCCGGCTATGTCAGGCAGGATACAGATGAAGCAGACGGCCGTCTTTTTGCAGCCTGCTATCATTTTGTGCTGGACGGCTGCGTTTACAACGTCACTGCCAATACCACCAAGGAAATGCCCTATGTGCCCACCATTACTTCCTACTTCGTCAATGCCGACTGGCATGAGCGCGAAATGATGGAACTGGTCGGCGTCACGGTCAAGGACCAGCCCAATCCCAGCCGTCTCTTCCTGGATACTGAACTTGAGCCGGGCGTAATAGGCAACTATATCCCGCTTTCAGTCATGATGAACGGTGCATGCACCAAAGACCTGTGGGAACACATCCTTGGCAGCAAGGGGGTCAAGTAATGGATCTCGCAAAAAATTCAGGCAGCACCTTCAATATTCCTCTTGGTCCTGTCCATGTAGCCCTTGAGGAACCTGTTTACTTCAATCTCTCCATTGACGGCGAAATCATTCGTGACGCCAAACTGTACAACGGCCATGTGCACAGAGGCATGGAAAACCTTGCCAAGAAGCGAAACCTGATCATGAATCAGACGCTGGTGGAGCGCGTGTGCTCCCTGTGCTCCAACAGCCATGCATTCACCTATGCCATGGTTGTTGAAAATGCCCTGGGCATTCAGATTCCTGAACGCGCCAAGTACATGCGTACACTTGCCGAGGAAATCAAGCGTGTTGCCTCGCATCTGTTTACCCTGGCCATCCAGGCGCATCTGTGCGGCTTTGACTCGCTGTTCATGCATGTCATGGAAGTGCGCGAGAAAATGCAGGACGTGAAGGAAACACTGTTCGGCAACCGCATGAACTTGGCCTTCAACTGCATTGGCGGAACCAAGTTTGATCTGGAACAGGAAAACCTTGATTTCCTTATGACGACCCTGGAAGAAATAGAACCCCAGGTCAATGAAATCACGGATATCTTTGAAACAGACCCCATGATCTGCAACCGTATCGTAGGCACCGGCATTCTTCCCAAGGAAGACGCCCTGCGCCTTGGCGTTGTCGGCCCTGTGGCCCGCGGTTCGGGCCTTGCCCTGGATGTGCGCAAGGAAAGCCCGTATGCAGCCTACGACAAGGTGTCCTTCCAGCTGATCACCCGTGACGGATGCGACCTGTACGCACGTACCTGCGTCCGCCTGCATGAAATCTCCGAGTCCATCAAGATTATCCGCCAGGTCGTGCAGGACATGCCTTCCGGCGAGTACAGGACTCCTATTACAAGGATCTTCCCCTCCGAGGCCGTGGCACGTACCGAAGCCCCGCGTGGCGAAGTTATCTACTATATCCGCACCAATAATACGGACATCCCGGAACGCCTCAAGTGGCGCGTTCCTTCCTACATGAACTGGGAAGCACTTGGAGTCATGCTGCGTAATGCCAAGGTTGCCGATGCAGCCCTCATTACCAATACCATTGACCCCTGCGTCTCCTGCACCGAAAGGTAAGGAGCGCATCCGCCGTGCATGAGGCATCTCTGGCCCAGGGCCTGCTGAAAACGGCACTTGATGCCGTTGAAAGCTACAACAAGGACCATCCGGAAACGCAGGCCGGAAATATTACCGGCATAAAGGTAGGACTCGGCCTGCTCTCCTGTGTCGAGATATCCACCTTCTCAGGCTGTTTTGAACTGCTTTGCGAAGGAACAAAGGCGGAAGGATGCAGACTGGACGTGGAACGCGAGCCTTTGCCCTGCGAATGCAGGGACTGCAAGGCCAGTTTCACGCTCACTGAGCGGACATTCCGCTGCCCTGTATGCCAGAGTGTCAATCTCATCCCCCACGGGGGACACGGCCTGACTCTTCTCAGTCTGAAAGTCGATCAAAAGGACTAAGCTATGTTGGAACGAGTACTCTTTCGCAGTGAGCTCTGCCGGGCTTGCCGACGCTGTGAAATGGCCTGCATTGCAGCCCATAACGGCATCGATATAAAGGAAGCGATGAAACGCAAGGACGAATTCGTCTCGCGTGTCCGCGTAGTTAAGGGTGAGGATTTCAAGACAACTGTACGCTGTCATGAATGTGAAAATGCGCCCTGTTGCCAGATATGCCCCACCGGCGCTTTAACCCAGCTTGAAAGCGGCGAAGTGGTGATGCATGCTGAACTCTGCATTGCCTGTGAGATGTGCGCTGATGCCTGCCCCTACGGAGCCATACAGATGGACAAAACCAATCTGCCCATGGTCAAGGTTGAGGCAACTCAAGAAGAACTGCAGCAGCCCAGGAAAGTGGCTGTCCGCTGCAATATGTGCCGCGAGATCCGTGCAGCATCCGGCAAGCAGCTGACTCCCTGCATGGAGGCATGTCCTGTACAGGCCATCGGGCTCATGACCGCAGAAGGCAAGGAAATTTTCCCTGAAAAGCCTGTCAAAAAGCCCGTAGCTGCCAAGCCCAAGGCTGACGTAGCAAAGGCTAAGGTGGCCGAAAAAGCCGAATAAAGACAGGATAAAATCTGTTTTCCCCCTGCTGGCATGTCTGGCAGGGGGATTTTTTATGCGGTCTTTCTCCCGGGCAAAAAGGAAGTCCAGCAGCAAATTCGATTTGCTACTGGACCTCTTAAATTTCTTTGTTCTGAAACCGTCTATTCCATGCTTTCTGCGTACTGTCTGACAAAGGCCTTGGCAGAATCAATGTCCGTTACGTCGCCGGCGACCTGGGCCTTCAGCAGGGCGTTCCTGATAACACCGACCATGGGACCGGGCTTGAGCTTGCATTCCTGCATGATTTCATTGCCGTTCATCAGGGGCTCAAGCATCTGTTCAGGAATAGATGCCCTTTCCAGATACTTCA
>CAVLCT010000019.1:0-29364 GCA_963661665.1 Bulleidia sp.
CATAGACATTCATGCGTTCATCGGCCCATTTATCCTGCTCAAGGCCGTACATTTCGCCTGTGGCAGGCATAAACTGCCAGGCACCCTTTGCTCCTACAGTAGAGCAGGCGCTGGCTCTGTATCCACTTTCAACAATGGCCAGGTAGGCAAGTTCCTCGGGCATATGGCGGGAACGGAAAACTTCCTTTGCATAGCTTAAGTACTTTTCAGCCCTTTTTGATCCTACTTCTATAACCTTGCGGCCGGGTCCGAGATAATAGGCTATCTGCTGTTCAACCATCGGCTGGGCAGAAGCAGGAATTGAGATTGCAATCTGTCCCTTGTTCTGCTCAATAATATTTCTCTGGGATTCTGTCAGGGCCTGGGGTCTGGGAGCCAGCCAGTCTGAGCCGCCAAAATCGTTTCTTGCCGAGCAGCCTGTCATAAGGGCAACAAGCATGCAGATAAGGAACAGACGCCCCCAAGGCATCTTCATATCAAAGCAAGGAATATATCTGGCCATTTCAGTACCCTGAGCTATTGCTTCTTGCGTTGCGGATTGCCTTCATATAGAAGCCATTGCAATCCGCTTTTTCACAAGGAATTATCATATGGAAAACAATGCGTCCTTTATTCTTCCTGGACTCAAGCCAGTTCTTGAACTCCTTCAAAGCACTCCCGGCCGGATTGACCAGGTGTACTGCCGCAAAGGAGGACGCTCGGCAGAACTTCTTGAGATTCAGGACCTCTGCCGCAAAAACCACATACACTATACTCTTGTTGAACAGCCGGCTCTGGACCGGCTCTGCCGTACTGACGGGCAAAAAGGCGCTCCCCGGCACCAGGGGGTTGTTGCCAGGCTTTCCAGCATTACTACGGTGGGCCTGGACGAACTGCTTGCCTCTGCAAGGAAAGCCCCTCTTCAGCTGATTGTTGCCCTTGATCAGGTCAAGGACCCTGGCAATGTGGGCACCCTTGCCCGCACCATGTATGCACTTGGTGCGGCCGGGCTTCTCATCCCCGAGCACAATTCAGCCTTTCTGGGACCTGCTGCCCTTCGCTCTTCTGCCGGAGCGCTCAACAACCTGCCTGTATCCCGTGCCACCAACCTTGCAAGAGCCCTTGATGAAGCAGAAGAGGCTGGTTTTACTATTTACGGCACAGGGCAGGGACCTGACGGTTCAAGCATCAATCCCTATAAGGAAGGCCTGCAAATGCCGGCTGTCCTTGTACTTGGGACAGAGGAAAAAGGGCTTCGTCCCGGTGTCGCCAAGAGGTGTTCGCAATGGCTGAACATACCGTTCCGCCGTTCCTTTGACTCTCTCAATGTGGCTCAGGCAGGAGGAATTCTCCTGGCCCTCGCTTCGGCACACGACACTGTTTAATTTTTCTATCGGCAGTTTTGACGGATATATTAGGGCCAAAAGGATGTTTGGCCCTTTTTTGTTTCTGCTGTTGCCATATATACTCCTACAGGAGTACAAGAAAAAATAGAGCGTGACCATGCGGCACGCCGTGACTACTTTACGTCTGAGAGAAACCGCAGAAAACGTGGCGACCTGTATATTACCAAGATTCTTGATGAGGAGATAAAAGGCAATGATGCACGCCTACGACAAATTGTATCTTGAAGTAGCGCGTACCTCTCTTGGGCGTATGCTGGACTTTGCTGTTTATGAACTCAAGTACGACCTGACAGCATTCTTCGATATGTTTATTATATCCGGTGTCGCGAAACGTTTCGGGCATGGTGACTGCAATATCCTGGCAGGAATGTCAGGTATAGAACTGGCCTATCTGGTCCTGGACAAGACAGTCGCTGACTATGAACGAGTGGAACCGCGATTCACCGCAGAGCGAAGCCCTGAATACTGGACGGGCTGGGCTCTTGCATACTACCAGTGGTACACCGGCATCAGTTTTGCCGACATAACCAGTCTTGTCCCTGTCGCTGATATCTGTGCACTCTACCGGCCATATCATGAGATGGACATCCGCCATTTTGTGGACAGGATGAACGAACTTTGCACGCAGCAGAAAAGAGAGACCAGCTTGAAGCGCCTGCGTCTCTCTGCCGGCCTTACTCAAAAGGAACTGGCCGCAAAATCCGGCCTGTCTGTGCGTACCATACAGCAGTTTGAACAACGGCAAAAAAATATCAACAATGCCCAGATAAACAAACTGCTGCCGCTAAGCAGAGTTCTGCATTGCGAGATAGAAGATCTTCTTGATCCTGCCGGCTTCATTGCCTCAGCCGCCAGGCAGCCAGAATGACATCGTCTGCAATCCGGCAACGAAAAAGCTCCCGTGCAGGAGAACTCGTCTCTCTGCAAAGGAGCTTCTTTCTTTGCCGGCATGTACAGCCAGCAGCTGATTCTTTGCTGATTTTTACTTGTGCGGCCTGGGACCAAAGATATCTGTCCCGACACGGACTATGGTAGCGCCCTCTGCTATGGCCCACTCAAAATCGCCTGACATACCCATTGAGAGCTCAGGCAGGGCAAGGCCGGTATACGTTCTCAGTTCCTCGCAAAGCTTTCTTAAGAGGGCAAAATACGGCCTTGCCTCTTCGCCGGCATCATAGACAGGCGGAATGCACATCAGGCCCTGTAACGACAGATGCGGGCAGGAAGACCGGACGTGATCTGCCAGGGCATGCAGATCTTCCCTGGCCAGCCCTGTCTTCTGGTCTTCATCGCCCACATTTACTTCTATGAGCACCTTCTGTACCGCATTCAGCTGGCAGAGGTGCTTTTCCATTGCCGAGGCAAGCTTGACGGAATCAAGGGTATGGATCAGGCAGAAATTTCCGGCAGTCTGGGAGGCCTTGCGGCTCTGCACATGGCCTATCATGTGCCATCTGAGCCTTGAAGCCAGGTCAAGGCCGGCATTGTCAAGCTCATGGCGCTTTTCCAGGGCCTCCTGCACATAATTTTCACCAAAGTCCGCCTGCCCCATGGCTGCCAGGCTGGCCACGGCATCAGCAGGCTGGAACTTGGAGACAGCCAGCAGAAGGACTTCTTCCCTTTTGCGGCCGGCCATGCCCAGTCCCTTTTCCAGACGGCCGAGGACTGCCTCATAGCGCTGCCTCAGGCCGGCTTTGCCATCATTTTCCATTGTCTATAAGACCTCCGAGGTTGTCCATTTCCACCTCATGCAGGAAAGCCAGATCCTCATTGCAGTGTTCGCGGACCTTGACCCACAGTTCAAGGTGCACCTTGCAGCCTAAAAGGGTCTGGATGTCGGCCCTTGCTTCCGATCCGATTTTCTTGATCATGGCTCCGCCCTTACCTATGACCATGGACTTGTGCATGGGCCGGCTGACATAGATGGTGGCATAGATGATGGTCTGCTTGCCGTCCGCCCCGTCTTCCCAGCGTTCAATGGCAACAGCCGTGCCATAGGGCACTTCCTCGCGCATGTGCAAAAACAGCTTTTCGCGGATAAGCTCAGCTGCCATAAAGCGCACAGGCTGCGTGGAAATCTGCTCCTCCGGGAACTGCGCTTCCTGCTCGGGGAGCCTGTCAGCCAGCACCTGCTTGAGTCCTGCAATGCCGTCCTTGTTCAGTGCAGAGAGGGGATATATTTCCGCTTCGGGCCACATGGTGTTCAGCTCTGTCAGCAGAGGCAGCATGCGGCTTTTGTCGGCAAAAAGGTCGATCTTGTTGACGACAACCACAATGGGCCTTGTCTCCCCTTTCAGGGCACTGACAATGGGGGCAAGGTCCTTCTCAAGATATTCCGGATGCAGGATATAGGTATGGGCGTCAAGCACGGGCATTATCACATCAGCCTGGCGCAGGCTTTCCCACACGGACTGCAGCATGGACTTGCTAAGCTGGCCGCGCCCCTGGGAGAGGCCGGGCGTATCCATGAAGACAGCCTGAAGGCCCGGCTCGGTCATAATGCCCACAACCTGGCTGCGTGTCGTCTGCGGCTTGGGCGTGACAATGGTCACCTTCTGCTCCATCAATGTGTTGAGAAGCGTGGACTTGCCGGCATTGGGCGGGCCCATGATGGCTACCCAGCCGCATCTGTGCGGTGTCGTGCTCATTTAGAAACTCCTATATAGAAACAATTGCTTTGTCGTGTATTTTTGCCAGCTAAGTTATGCCAGTAAAGATGCTTTTCAGCATGCCCCCTGCGCCATGGCGACTTCCTCAGGATAGAGGCTTTCTATATGCGCCTTGTAGGCTGCAAACGTTCCTTCCAGGATGGCCTGCCTTGCGCCGCGCACAAGGGAAAGGAAATAGGTCAGGTTGTGCAGGGAATTGAGCCTGAAGCTTAAAAGCTCCTTGCTGACATAGAGGTGGCGCAGATAGGCCCTTGAAAAAGTCCTGCAGGTATAGCAGCTGCAGCAGGGATCAAGGGGGCCGTCGTCATCGGCGTACTTTGCGCCCTTTATATTCACTTTGCCAACAGACGTATACAGCGTTCCGTTGCGGGCATTCCTTGTGGGAAGCACACAGTCGAACATGTCTACGCCCATGCTTATGCCGGTGACAATGTCCAGGGGCGTGCCAACGCCCATAAGGTAGCGGGCCTTGTCCTTTGGAAGCTGTCCTGCGGCATGGTCAAGAAGCTCGTACATTTCAGGCTTGCTCTCGCCAACCGACAGGCCGCCGATGGCAAAGCCGTCAAAATCAAGGGCGCAGATCTCCTCGATGGAACGGGTACGCAGATCCTTGAAAAAGCCGCCCTGGGTGATGCCGAAAATAAGGTTGGGCGCCGTGCCCGAGGGATAGGCCTTGAGGGCGCGCTCTGCCCAGCGCGTTGTCAGGGCGAGGCTTTTTTCCGTGTAATGGTAATCGGCACCATAAGGGACGCACTCATCCAGGACCATCATGACGTCGGAATTGAGGGCCCTTTCAATTTCCAGCACCTTTTCAGGGGTAAAGAGGTGTTTTGAGCCGTCAATGTGCGAGCGGAACTCTACACCTTCCTCATGGATGCGCCTGAGCCCGCTCAGGCTGAAGACCTGGAAGCCGCCGCTGTCCGTGAGAATGGCGCCAGGCCATGAGGCAAAGCCGTGCAGGCCGCCATGGCGGCGTACCAGCTCATGCCCCGGGCGCAGATAGAGGTGGTATGTATTGCCCAGGATAATGGGTGCCCCGATCTGGGCCAGGTCATCGGGAGCTATTGCCTTGACTGACCCGACAGTGCCTACAGGCATGAAGATTGGCGTGGGGATGTCCCCGTGGGCCGTATGCAGTATGCCGGCCCTGGCCTTCCCGTCCTCATGCTTCAACTCAAATGCACCCATATATCCTCCATGGCCTTTTTGCCTGTTGTGTCGTAAAAAGCATGGCCCTTTTTCACCCAAAACGCCAGGACACGCAAGATCTTAAATACGGCGCATCTTGCACGGACAAACTGAAAAAGGTAAAAACCCCATTCTGTTCCGGAAGAGGGCATATGTCCCGCTCCGGGACCATACAATTTTTCTCCATGCAGTTAAGGAGCACAGGAATGTCTCACTGTCTCTTCTCTTCGTCAAAATGCCATATCAACCTGACAGCGCTGGCCAACAACTTTCACCGCCTGGGCAAGCCGGAATACCTTATGCCGGTCATCAAGTCGGATGCCTACGGCCACGGCCTGCTCAAGGTTGCAGACTGCCTTGCAAAAGCCGGTGCCAGGCGCTTTGCAGTCGGCTATGTGGACGAAGGAAGGCTTTTGCGCGAGCAGGGACACAATGCGGTCATCATGCCCCTTCTGCCGCCGGTCAGCGACGAGGAGTGGCAGAAGGTACGCGACTACGATCTCACAGCCCTCGTGACAAGCTTTGAGCTTCTGGACAAGGCAGCTGCCAAGGGCACAAAGGAAAAGCCCCTGCCCGTAGCCATCAAGTTTGAGACAGGCATGCACAGGCTGGGCTTCAGGCAGGAAGATCTCCCTGCCCTTATTGAAAAGCTCAGGGCAGCCGATACGGTGTTTCCCGTCATCTGCGTCTCCCACTGTTCCTGCGCAGACATGCCTGAAAAGCAGTCAGTGACAACTGACCAGATCTGCCTCTTTTCCGAAATGGCTTCCACCCTGCTGGAAGCCTTCCCCAAAATTGACCGCAGCCTGTTCAACTCGGCAGGCACCCTGGAAACAAATTTCCGCTGCAATATCTGCGATGTGGCCCGCCCGGGCTACGTCCTCTACGGCGGCAACCCCTTTGCCGGCACCAGCCTTGAACACTTAGGGCGCGGCCTTGAATGGGTGATGAGCCTCAGCGCCAAGGTGGCGCAGGTGACAGAGCTGCGCAAGGGAGAGTCCGTCTCCTACGGGCAGATCTATACTGCCGCTAAGGACATGCGCCTGGCCGTTGTGGAAATAGGCTATGCCAACGGCGTGCCAAGGCTTCTCTCCAACAAGCTTGAGGCCCTGCTGCACGGGCAGAGGATAAAGCAGGTAGGCAGGGTCTGCATGAACCTTATGATGTTCGATGTAACCGACATGCCTGAGGCAAGGGCAGGAGACACGGTCTGGCTGTGGGGCGGCGAGGCAGAAGACGGAGTCAGCCCTGTTACCCCGCAGGACTGGGCAGACGGCTTAGGAACCATTGCCTACGAGCTTCTCTGCATAGTGGGCACCATGAATGCCCGCACCTATACGGTATAGCCTGCCTGGCAAATGACAAAAGACAGGGCGCCTTCCTCCGCTGAACAGGGAGAAAGGCGCCTTTTTTTCTTCTTTTGACTGGTGCTGCCTGCAGCTTTCTTACTGCAAAATGCCGTTTTCAGAGGGAGACGGCTCGTAGTCCTGGGTCATGTCCTCAAAGGCAGTATACTCGCAGCGGTAGAGCAGCTTGACCGTGCCTACCGGGCCGTTGCGCTGCTTGCCCAGGATAACCTCGGTGGGGCTGTTCAGAAGCCTTTCTGTTTCCACGCCCCCGTCGGTTCCTGCCTTTTTGCGCTTGGAGTAGACGTCGTCCCTGTACAAAAACATGATGACGTCAGCATCCTGCTCGATAGCGCCTGACTCACGCAGGTCGGACATAAGGGGACGCTTGTCGTTTCTTTCCTCAAGCTTGCGGTTCAGCTGGCTCAAGGCAACAACCGGAATCTGCAGTTCCTTGGCCAGGGCCTTCAGGGTGCGCGATATTTCCGATATTTCCAGCTCGCGGGAGTTAAGCGGCCTTGAGGGACGCATCAGCTGCAAGTAGTCAACGACGATAAGGTCAAGCCCTACCCTGGCCTTCATGCGCCTTGTCTTGGCCCTTAAGTCCAGGGTCCGCAGGGAAGGCGTATCGTCAATAAAGAGATCCCTGTCCAGCTTGTCGGCACCAGTATAGAGCGCCTTCCAGTCGGCATCGTTCAGGTACCTGGGCTGGCGGATCTTGTTCAGGGCAACCTTGGAGACGATGGCCATAAGGCGTGCCTCAAGCTGCTCTGCACTCATTTCCAGGGAAAAGAAGGCAACCTTGTGGCCGGCATCTGCCGCATTGATGGCCATGTTCAGGGCAAAGGCCGTCTTGCCCATGGAAGGACGCGCTGCCACGATGATAAGATCCGATCCCTGCAGGCCGCCTGTCATGCGGTCCAGATCGGTGTAGCCTGTGGTGACGCCGGTCAGGGCAGAGCTGTTCTGGGCATTGATTTCAAGCTTGTTGAAAAAGTCGTCGCGCAACGTGGCAACAGAGCGCAGGTCATTGGTGCTGGCAGTGCTTTCGGCAATCGTAAAAATAGAGTGCTCGGCATCGTCCAGCAGCGCTTCCACGGAATCATAGGGAGCGTCAAAGGAGCTCGACATGATGGTGGCGCAGGTATTGATGAGCCTGCGCTGCATGGATTTGTTGCGCACCATGTTGCAGTAAAACGGCGCATTAACACCCAGCACCTCGTTGCCGTAGATGGTGCTGATGTATTCCATGCCGCCTGCCTCTTCCAGCCTGCCCTCGCTGTGCAGCTTTTCGGACAGGGTCTGCGGGGCTATAGGAGCCCTTTTCTGGTAGAGGTCGTAGCAGGCCTGAAAGATGATGCCGTGGCGGGGCACGTAAAAATCATCGGCCGTCAGAGCGGCAAAGATATCGTCCTGATACTTGGCATAATGAAAAAGGCCTGCCAGCACAGCCTGCTCTGCCTCCTCGTTAAAGGGAGGCATGCGCTTCACCAGAGAGTCGGTGGCCTGCCTGACAACATCGCGTCTGCCGGGCTTGGGACTTTTCTTAACAGAAGCGCTCCCGGCAGAAGTACTGGCGGGAGCGTCCGTTTTATCAGGGTTCATATCAGCATCCTTCCCAGACAAGGGCAGTCAGGGCGTGATCAGGCTGGTTGCATACAAAAATACGGGCAGGTTTCTCTTTCTTTTTCTGAATATAAACGTCATCCCCCGCCATAAGGCAGGAGATGACGTCCATATATTGTATAATAGCAGAAAACTATTCGGCTGCGGCCTGGGCCTCTGCCTCGGCTGCGGGAGCCTCTTCGGCAGGAGCTTCGGCGGGAGCGGCCTCTTCTTCCACGATCACATGGTCAGAAAGGACCTTGAGGGGAAGCTCGGCAATAACGTCAGCGTGCAGGCGCACGCGGACCTTGAATTCGCCCAGGGTACGGATGGGACCGTCGAGCAGGATGCGGCGGCGGTCAATCTCAATACCGGCTTCGGCAATGGCATCGCCAATCATGGTTGTGGTGACAGAGCCGTACAGCTTGTCGTTCTCGCCCACGTGCATGCGGATAACCAGTTCCAGGGCTTCCAGCTTTTCGGCCAGGGAACGGGCTTCGGCGCGCTGAGCGTCCATGATGGCCTGCAGCTTTTTGCGCTCCTGCTCAAAGGTCTTCATGTTGCCTTCTGTGGCAAGCATGGCCAGGCCCTGGGGCAGAAGGTAGTTGCGGCCATAGCCGGGCTTGACCTCAACGACATCACCAAGAGTACCGAGGTTTTCTACGTCGGCGCGAAGAATCAGTTTCATATTCGCAGCCTCCTTAGATCATGCTCTTTTTCTTGACGGAAGAATCATGCGTGGCGGTGTAGATGAGCAGGGCCATCTGGCGGGCACGCTTGATTTCACGGGTCAGCAGACGCTGATGGTGAGCGCATGTGCCGGTAATACGGCGGGCAATGATCTTGCCGCGCTCGGTGACAAAGTCACGCAGCACATCGGCGTTCTTGTAGTTCAGGGGCAGGTCTTTGTCTGCGCAGAAACGGCAGAACTTGCGACGCGGAGCAAATCTTTTTCTGAAAGCCATTATGCAACCTCCCCGTCTTTGCCGGCTTCTTCTTCCAGACGCACGGTCAGGAACTTGTAGATCCTTTCGGCATCAATACGGATATTGCGCTCAAGCTCGGCTACCAGGTCATTGGGACCGGTGTAGACAAGGCGGACATAGAAGCCGCGCATCTGCTTACGGACAGGATAAGCGAGGTCACGCATGCCCCACTGATCGACATCCTCGACATGGCCGCCGTCACGCTCAATGATTTCCTTGAGCGTGCCCAGGACCTCTTCACGCTTGTCGGCGGAGAGCTCGGGCGACAAGAGGATTAAAGTTTCAAATTTCCGCATGGTTATCTCCTTACGGGTTAATCAGCCCATACATCCGGTATGAGCAAGGGAGCTGTCTTATATCCGGCCGGGGCCGGGCTGTCAAGGACTGCTGCCGCCAGCAGCTTTTCTCATCTTTTTTGGTAATAATTCAGGCAGGATACAGGATTTTTCAAAAATTTTTCTTGACAAATTTTATTTGAATGCTATTTTGACAACATCAAAACAAAAACAGCCATACACACTGAATGCTGTATTTATAACACATTGGTTTTATGAAGGATTGTTACAAAAACATTTGTCTCTCCGACATAACATTATTATCAATAAACTCAGGAACACATGCAAAAAGGAGGCACCACCCCCTGCCTTTTTAGAAGCTGCACCGGGGAATCCGCAAAAAAGCATGCGGCTCACAGAACGGGTCAGGCAACAGGGCAGAAAACAGCTCTGGGGACGATACTATGGGCAGGATGGGAGACAGTATGAAGGAGATGGAATGCAAAGATACTGAAGGCAGTCCTGCCGCCCCTGCAAATGGCAGGGAAAACCGGTCTCCCCGCACAGTGCAGACATACAGGAACCAGGCAAGGCCGTTCATAGAAGACTTCTGCGCCTGGCGCTTCCCGCCAGACGGATGCAGCGACCCTTTTACAGAGCTGTCAGCGGACGACTGGGCCGAATTTCCAGGATGGTTTGCAACAACCTTTCGCAATGCGCCGTGGTGCAGGCAGACGCTCAAGCTTGTCAAAATATCCCTGCGCTATGTTCTTGGCGGCGTGCTTGACGAAAAAGGCGATGCGGCCATCCGAGCTTTCAGCCCCTGCACCGTACAGGACAAGGGCACGAAGAATATGGCCCTGCACGAGAAAAACCCTGCCCCAGGCCGGATACTGGACATGCTTGCCTATCTTGACACCTGCAGCACTTTGCTGGCCAGGCTTGCCGCAGGCTGGTTCAGGGCCGAGCTTGTTACGGGGCTAAGGCCGAAGGAATGGGCACATGCAACCTATGAGGAGGATGAAACCAAGGGAACCCTCACCATCGTCAACGGAAAGCAGAACGGCATGTTCTGCCAGGGGACGGGAATAGCAAGAAAGCTTGTCTTCCCCGGGCCTGAGCATGAACCGGAAAGAATCATCATCAGGGATTTTTTTAATTTGAAGGAGGAATACTACACGCAGTTCAGAGACAGCAAGGGCTACACGGAAAACAAGTGTTTTTCACGCATGCTCCGCAACTGCCAGGAAATGTTCAGGCAGGCAAACCGCAGGCTGCGCAGGGGACGGCCGCTCAGCATGGATGAAAAAAACATAACGCTGTACAGCCTTCGCGATGCCTTTAAGGCCGATGCCTTCAATCTTGCAGGCAGCGGTCCCAAAAGGCGCATGGCCATTGCGTCCCTCATGGGACACAGCAGCCTGTTCTCACAGGACATGTATGCCCCGCAAAACATGGCAACAGGAAGGGCAAACATGCCGGCATCCCCTGAAATGAACGAACAAACCCTCGAAAAAACCATGCAACAGGAGGACTCATATGCCCGAAAGAAGAAAATACTGGCAGAAGGTTACGATCCATACACCCATGAACGGACCTGCAGGCCATGACCTCTACAGTGCCTGTGCAATGTTCCTTATGCAGCCCGGGAAAAGGAGGAAGGTGACAAACAAAAAGAAAAAACAGCAACAGGTACCAGAGGCGCCGGCAAGCGGCATGCAAGCATATTTTGATTGACAAGCGGCTCTTGTGGCGTCTAGTCTCTCTCACAACTGTTTCAGCAATACTGTGTTTCTGGAACAGCTCTTTTCTGTATTTTTATGAGGTTTTTTTTTCATGGCTAAATCCATCTATGTTGGGAATCTTCCCTGGTCCGCTACCGAAGAACAGGTTCAGGACCTTTTCGCCGCCTACGGCACAGTTCTTTCCGTTAAACTTATCTCTGACAGGGAAACTGGCCGTGCCCGCGGTTTTGGTTTTGTCGAGATGGAAGACGACGGCGCACAGGCCGCAATCTCCGCTCTTGACAACCATGAATTCGGCGGCCGCATGCTCCGTGTCAACGAAGCCAAGCCCCGCGCTCCCAGAGCCCCCCGCTACTAGGCCATCCCAACATATGTGCTTTCCTGACCGCAAGGCAGGAAGGCTGTACCTCCATTAGAAAACACAAAGGACGGAACCGGCATCATGCCAGCTCCGTCCTTTTTTCATGCAACTGTTTTCAGGCTCAGGATGTACGGCTAAAAGGCAACCTTCCTGGCTGCGTCCAGGGCCTTTTCAAAGTCCTCGTCACTGTGGGCAAAGCTGACCATGCCTGTTTCAAAGGCAGACGGAGCGAGGAAGATGCCCTGCTCCCTCATCTGCCTGTAGAATGTTTCAAAAAGCCCTGTGTCGCACTTCTGGACATCGGCAAAGCAGGTTATCGGGCTGTCGCTGAAGTACGGCGTAAACATGGAGGCTATGGTGTGCACCTGGGCGGGCACGCCCTTTGCCAGCAGAATGGACTCAAGCTCATGCGCAAAGGAGCTGGTACGTTTTTCCAGGGCCGCATAGTCGCAGCTCTTCAAAAGCCTGAGAGTGGCCAGACCGGCAGCCATTGCCAGAGGATTGCCGGACAGGGTTCCTGCCTGGTAGACCTCGCCCCTGGGGGCGATGTGGTTCATATACTCCGCCTTGCCGCCAAAGGCGCCCACAGGCAGGCCGCCGCCGATAATTTTGCCGAACGTGGTCAGGTCCGGCGTAATCCCGTACCGTGCCTGGGCTCCGCCATAGGAAAGGCGGAAGCCGGTGATGACCTCGTCGAAAATCAGGAGGGCGCCGTACTTTGCAGTCAGGTCGCGCAGGCCCTGCAAAAAGCCTTCCGCAGGTTCCACAAGCCCCATATTGGCAGCCACAGGCTCAACGATGACGGCAGCAATTTCTGCGCCCTGCTGTTCAAACAGGGTGCGCACTGCATCAAGATCATTATAGGGGGCAAGAAGCGTGTCTGCCACGACGGACTCGGGCACGCCGGGCGTTCCGGGAATGGAGAACGTGGCCACGCCGGATCCTGCGGCAGCCAGGAAGGCATCGGAATGCCCGTGGTAGCAGCCTATGAACTTGACCAGCTTGTTCCTGCCAGTTACGCCGCGGGCCAGGCGCAGGGCACTCATGGTAGCCTCAGTGCCCGAGTTCACCATGCGCACCATTTCCACTGAGGGCAGCGCATCAACAACCATGGCCGCCAGCGTCACTTCGTCCTCGCAGGGAGCGCCATAGCTGGTGCCGCGTCCTGCGGCCTCGGCAACTGCCCTGGTGACTTCTTCCCTTGCATGTCCCAGTATCATCGGGCCCCAGGAGAGGATAAAGTCCACGTACTCCTTGCCGTCCACGTCAAACAAATGTGATCCCTTGCCCCTGGCTATAAAGGCAGGATGGCAGTGTACATTGTGGCAGGCCCTGACAGGGCTGTTTACTCCGCCGGGGATTAATTCGCAGGCCCTGGCAAACAAATCTTCAGATCTGGAAGACATGACAACTCCTGTGCGCCACATACACATAACTGATGTGACACACGATGCGTAAATGTATGACGAAAAAGCCTGGGGCAGCCAGATGCCGGCCCGGCATCAGAAATAAGTGGGCGAAATTTTCTTGAACTCGCGTTTGCTGTGCAGGACGCTGTACTCTTTCAGGCCAAGTTCCTTTTTCAGGCCGCTGATGACAGCATCCACTTCCTCACTGCTCCTGCCATGCACCATGGTATAGAGCTCGTATGGCCAGTCAGGGGCAGAAGAAGGCCTGTAGTAGCAGTGGGAGACATTGCTGTTCAGGGCTGCCTTTTTCCCGAGCTCCTCCACGTCGCTTTTGCCGGTAACCCAGGCGACCATGGCATTGTGGGCCCAGCCGGCCTTCTGATGCTTGATGCTGGCCCCGAAGCGGCGGATGACGCCCTCTTCCTTTAAGGTACGCAAAAGGGAGATGACCTCTTCCTCGCTGCACCCTGCCTTTGCCGCTATATCGGCAAAGGGTGTCAGGGAATCAGGCAGATCCTTCTGCACGATGCGGAGGATTTCCTTTTCAACTGGGCTGAATGTCCTGGCCATAATAAACGTGGTTCTCCTGCACTTTTGGCTGCGCCACTGCCGTAAGACAGCAAAAGCCCTGCCTCCCTGAACCGGATCCAGGGAGGCTTGGGGGCTTGACAATACCAGATGCGCTTAAGCCTAGCGGCTGAAGGAGCGCTTGAAGATATCCTGGATGGCGTCGCGTCCGTTGTCCTCAAGGAAACGGGTGCCGGTGGCCGCAAAGTGCGTCTGGGTAATGACGGGATTTTCTACGGGCTGCCAGCTGGATGAAGCCCATTCAAACCAGCCGTTCTGCACCTGGTCAAACACGAGCAGGGGCTTGTTGCAGATTTTGGCAAACTCAGCGCCCCAGCCTGTACCGCCTTTCACGGTGCCGTCGGGCTGGATGGCTCCGACAACCACCACCTGCCTGCCGCTGCTGACCTGCCAGCAGATGCTCTGAAGAATCTTGCGGAACAAAGGAGCCTGCGTGTACTCGCGGTTCATAAGCTTGGAGACATAGGTCAGGCTGACATCCTTCAGTGCCAGTTCCTCGCTTGTGAGCACCCGCACGCCTCTCTTGCGCTCTATCTGGTGCCCCTCAAAGCTGTAGTTGACTTCCTCGATTCCCCAACCCTCGGCCAGGGTGCCGAAAAACTGCTCGGTGCCGGCAGCACCGCCACTGTACAGAACACATTCCTTGGCGTTGAGCATTCTATCCTCCGGACTACGGATCGCCTGCCGCCTTACAAGTGACTTATAATGATGGCAGACAGATCGCATTCAATGTATTGGCCCATATTCAGGGATCATGACAAAGCCCCCTGATTCATGTAGCACGATCATTGCAAAAAAAGGCGCCTGGGGCAAGACCTCAGGCTGTAATCCGTTCAAAGGCCTGCCAGCCCTGCAATCCTTTTGGCATGCTGCCTTAAGCAGCCTGGGCAGGCCGTTCTGCGCTGTCTCGACAAAAACAGCCGTACAGGCTAAAGTCCTTTGTGCTATACTGCCTGGACAGTTTCTTTATAAGATCGCTTTTTTCAGGGCGCCTTTGACTTTTCTCCTTCCATGCCAAAAGCCTTGTGCCAGTACCCAGGAGGATCCCGCAACAATGCCTTCTTGTGACAACAGTACTCCTGTCCTTGAACTTACAAACCTGATCACACGGGACACCAGCCAGCAGGATCAGGACAAGCCCGTGCAGCCGTCAGGGGACGATCATGCGCCGGAAGGCGGTGCAGAAAGGGAGCAGGCAGGGCAGCTGCCTGACACAGCCCCGGCTGATACGCCCGGGTCCGGCGTTTTGCAGGGCCAGGCCGTTATCTGCGACAAAATGCCAGAAAATACGACGTCTGCATCCGGCATGGCCTGCTATATTGAGGAAAGCATCAACAAGGTGACCATGCAGGTGCATGAATGCATGCGCATGGAAACAGCCCAGCAGTTCAAGGATATCGCTGCACGCATGGACAGCTTTGAAAAGCTCCTTGAGCAGAAGAAGGCCTTCGACATGCGCACGCAGGAATCGCTCATGGCGTGCCAGAACCAGCTGAACCTGGCGACAACACGACTTAATTCTCTCAACAAGGAAGTACAAAGGCTGCTAGCCATGTCACCAGAAAGAAATGAAGCAGACAGCAGTACCGGGGAAGGCGCAGGGCAGCAGGAAATGACGGAAAAAGTCCGGCAGGAAGTAAGCCTTGCCTGCACGGATCTGGACAGCAGCCTGTCAAAGCTGAACGATGAAATTATCCGCCTTGCGGCCATGGACAGTGCCAGGAAGAACAGGCTGGACCAGCTGGAAAACCAGCTGAAGGAATTCAGCGCAAGGCAGGACGGCCTTGAAAAGCGCCTGGATGCCATGCAGGCAGCACCGGGCAGCGAAAAGCCGGAGGGCTCTGCCCTTCCAGGTGTTTCGCCCTCTGTCCTTGACGATATTCAGGGACAGATGGAGGAAAACGAAAACAGGACGCATGACAACGAGCTGCGCCTTGAAGCCCTTGCAGACATGGTGGACCAGTGCGAGCAGAATGACAGGCTGAATGCCATGCACCTTTCGGAAACCGGGGAGCGCATAGCAAAGCTTGAGGCAGTCCTTTCGGAAGAAGCCCTGGAACAGCTTGCCGCAAAAGCCTGCGCCCGCATCCTGCGGGAAGAAATACAGCTTCTCAAGGGAAAGGGGAGATAATTGCTGATTCGCAAAACTTGCAAAGGCTTTGCTACTCCCGTAAACTGTACCATTCTTTTTTGCGCCGCGAGGCGCAGCATATTGTAAAAAGAGTTCGGGGGTGTCCCCATTTCCGTTCTCTTCCCGTCCGCTGTGACCCATGGGGGGTCATGGCCATTCCCCGAGGGCGGGTTTCTTTTTTTGAAGGATAGGCGCTTATGCTTGACAAGGATCAGAAGGAAGCATTGCAGGTTGCCAAGGAACTGACCTGCAAGCTCATTGAGACCAGGAACGTATCGCAGAACAATATCGAAAATGCGTTTCCCAACATTTTCAGGGTTGTCTACAGGACCATCCTGGAAGCCGGAAACGCTTCCGACAGCCAGAACGCCCGCCAGTAGCGGTACGAGAGACAGAACAGGAAGTCCTAATGGAACAGAACTCAGCGAGCGGGCACGATAAGGCCGTATCCGGCATGTTTGGCCGCATAGCACGCTTCTACGATCTCCTAAACCATGTCCTTTCCCTGGGCATAGACTGCTGGTGGCGCCGCAAGCTTGCAAGGTCCGCAGTCGCCGGCCCGAAGCACGTCTTCCTTGATCTTGCAGCCGGCACCATGGATGTCTCCTTTGCCCTGCGCAAGGCACACCATGACTGCCATGTACTGGCCATGGACTTCTGCCTCCCCATGCTTGAGCACGGCAGGCAGAAGCTCACAAAGCGCATGGAGCACAGGATTCTGCCCGTCAATGCCGACGGGAAACACATTCCCCTGCCCGACAGCAGCGTGGACAGCGTGACCATTGCCTTCGGCATACGCAACATAGTGCCCAGGGACGAGGCCCTGGCCGAGATGTACCGCGTGGTCGTGCCGGGCGGGCGCGTCTGCATCCTGGAATTCGGCTCCGGCAGGGAGCGCATCTTCGGCGGCCTCTACAACTGGTACCTGAAGCACCTTCTGCCGCGCATAGGGCGCCTTGTCTCCCACGATGACGGAGCCTACACCTACCTTGCCAGGACCATCTGCGAGTTCCCGAGCGCCTGGGAGCTTGCCAGGGAAATGGAAAAGGCAGGCTTTGCCAGGGTGAGCTACGAAAAGCTCACCGGCGGCATAGTCTGCCTGCATGTGGGCGAGAAAAGGGCCTGAGGCTAAAGCGTATCTTACGCTCAGAAGCCCAGCGCACAGACAAAGACGCCTGTGACCAGCATGATGCTCCCTATGGCGCGCAGAGTTGTTTTGGGCATTTGCGATGCCTGTAGCGCCGCTTCCCGCATCTTGCCGGGAAAGCCGGCCCAGAGCATCCCTTCCATGGCAATTGCCAGGCCAAGCGCCTTGACAAACAGCATTGTATCAAAGTTTTCCATATCCCATTTGTGACATGCAGCATACTTTCTGTAAAGTATTTCAGCATATTTCCGGTAACCTTTAAGGATAAAAGCCATGACTACATTTGAAGATCTTTCCCAGCACCGCAAACCCCTGGCTGTTGTAGGCCTGGGGTATGTGGGACTGCCCCTGGCAGTCGCCTTTTCGCATCATTTTGACGTCATAGGCTTCGACATATCCAAAGCCCGCATCGAAGAGCTCAAGGGCGGCCATGACCATACCAACGAGGTCACGGACGAAAAGCTTGGCAAGGCAAAAATTGAATACACGGCCGATCCTGCCTGCCTGAAGCGCGCCGGGGTCATCATCGTTGCCGTGCCCACCCCTATCGACGATCACAAGACGCCGGATCTGACGCCCGTTGTTTCCGCCTCCGAGCTTGTGGGCGACCACATGGACAAGGGCACGATCATCTGCTTTGAGTCCACTGTCTATCCCGGCCTGACTGAGGAAGTCTGCGTTCCCCTGCTTGAAAAGCACAGCGGCCTGAAAATGGGCACTGACTTTACCGTGGGCTATTCGCCCGAGCGCATCAACCCCGGCGACAAGGTCCACACGCTTGAGACCATTACCAAGATTGTCTCAGGCTCCGATGCTCCCACTGCCGATCTTCTGGCAAATGTGTACGGCTCAGTCGTCAAGGCCGGCATCCACAGGGCAAGCTGCATCAAGGTGGCAGAGGCTGCCAAGGTCATTGAAAACACGCAGCGCGATCTCAACATCGCCCTCATGAATGAGCTTTCTGTCATCTTCCACCTCATGGGCATAGACACCCTGGAAGTGCTGGAAGCTGCCGGAACAAAATGGAACTTCCTGCCCTTCCGTCCCGGCCTTGTGGGCGGGCACTGCATTGGCGTCGATCCCTACTACCTGACCTTCAAGGCAGAGGAGCTGGGATATCATCCCGATGTCATCCTGTCCGGGCGCCGCATCAATGACAGCATGGGCCGCGTGGCAGCCCAGCGCGTGGTCAAGGCCATGATCAGCCGCGGCTGCGTCGTCCGCGGGGCAAAAGTGGGCATACTGGGCTTTACCTTCAAGGAAAACGTGCCCGACCTGCGCAATACGCGCGTGGTAGACATCATTGCAGAGCTTAAGGAATTCGGACTGGAAGTCGTGGTAACGGACGCCCAGGCCTATCCTGACGAGGCCATGCACCACTACGGCCAGAAGCTTGTGCCCATGGAAGAGCTGCATGATCTGGATGCCCTCATCCTGGCAGTGCCCCACAAGGCCTACGCAGAGCTTGGCCTGGATGCCATCAAGAATCTTTTCCGCGACAAGGAAAATCCCTTCCTCTTTGACATCAAGGGCTTCTTTGACAAGCAGAAAATGCTTGACGCCGGCTTCGACTACCGCCGCCTGTAGGAAGGACACCAGGAAACTTTATGGCTTCTCTCCTTCTCAAAGCACGCATGGCGCTTGAGCTGCCCCATATAAACAGGGCGCTTGAAGACCTGGCAGAGGAACTGCCTGCCCCTGCCAGGCCTGCGGCCAGGCATACGCTCATGGCCGGCGGGAAAAGGCTAAGGCCCCTGCTGACCGTGCTCTTTGCGCGCCTTTTCGGGGTTGGCGGTGACGAAAAGGGCAGCCTCTACAGGCTGGCCTGCACCCTTGAAATGCTGCACTGCGCCACCCTCATGCATGACGATGTCATTGACAATGCCGACAAGAGGCGCGGCAGGCCTGCTGCCCATGTCGTCTTTGACAACACCACAGCCATCCTGGCAGGCGATGCCATGCTTTCCACTGCCAATGCCTGTGTCGCCGAATACAATGACCCGGAATTGTGCCAGGTGTTTGCCAGGGCCACGGCAGAAACCACTGCCGGCGAAATCCTGGAACTCAACGCCCTGCGCAACACAGAGCTCTCGGCCAGGGAATACACGGACATCATCCGCGGCAAGACGGCCAGGCTCATCTGCGCAGCCTGCGAAATGGGCGCTTTGTATGCCAAGGCAGGCCCGGAGCAGGTACAGGCCTGCGCCCTCTACGGGGAATGCACAGGCCTGGCCTTCCAGATTGTGGACGATGCCCTGGACGTGGCCGATGCCGAGACAACGGGCAAGCCGTCCGGCGGCGACTTGCGCGAGGGCAAGCTGACCCCGCCATTGCAGCTGTACAGGGACACCCTTGATGAGGCAGGCCGCAGGGAATTTAATGAGAAGTTTGCCGGCGGCACCTTCAGCGAGGAAGAAATCGCCTCTGTCTGCGCCAAAATCAGGACACTGGGAATTGACAGGGACGTGCGGCATATGGCCGATGCCTATCTTGACCAGGCACTGTCTGCCCTGGACATTCTGCCCAAGGGCAGCGAACGCGGCATCCTTGAGGAAATCCTGACCTATGTCAGGGATCGCAAAAAGTAACCGGAATCATATTATCTGACATATTTTCAGGCACTTGCCGGCAGATGCTGCGGACAAGGTTCCTGTCAGGAGTTCTAGCCATGCTGTACCGCATAGAAATCGGCCCGAGACCGGATCTCGACGACATTCAGGGCAAAGCCACTGCCAGGGCACTGAAAAGCGCTTTGGGCATAGAGGTGGAGGCCGTCTGGCAGCTGAAAATCTTTACAGTTGACGGGCTGAATGAGGACGAAGTCCGCCGCCTGGTGGACGAGGGCATCTGGCACGATCCCATCCTGCAGGTTGCGGATACAAAGCCCCTGCCCCTGCGCTCCCCTGCCCCTGACTGGTTTGCCGAAGTGGGCTTCAGGCCGGGCGTGACTGACAACGAGGCCAGGACGGCCAGGGATACCGCGGCCATCGTGCTGGGACGCAGCCGTGAAGATATTCATGTGTACACGGCCGTGCAGTACCAGTTTGTCTCATCAGGCGACAAGCTGACAGAAGAAAAGGTCAGGGGGCTCACCGAGGATCTGCTCTGCAACGGGCTCATACAGCGCTACCGCATCAAGAGCAGGGAAGAATGGGACAAGGAGCCCGGCTTTGCGCCGCAGGCTGCCATGGTCACCGGCGAGTCCAACAGCACCGTGGACACTGTCCCGCTCTCTTCCATGTCTGATGCCGATCTCATGGCAAAAAGCCGCGAGAACACCTGGGCACTCAACCTGACAGAAATGAAGGCCATCAGCGGGCACTTTGCAAAGGATGCCGAAAAGGCGCGCCGCAGGGAACTTAACCTTCCTGCCGACCCCACGGACCTTGAAATGGAAGTGCTGGCCCAGACCTGGTCAGAGCACTGCAAGCACAAGATTTTTGCTTCAAAGGTCCATTATGAGAACAGGGAAACAGGCCTGACCGAGGATCTGAACAACCTCTACAAGACCTGCATCCGCGATACCACAGCCGATTTGCGCAGGGCCCTGGGCGAAGAAGACTACTGCCGCTCCGTGTTCAGCGACAATGCCGGCGTCATCGCCTTCAGCGACAAGTGGGATGTCTGCATCAAGGTGGAGACGCACAACAGCCCCTCTGCCCTTGACCCTTACGGCGGGGCCCTCACCGGCATCGTGGGCGTCAACCGCGACCCCATGGGCACCGGCATGGGCGCAAACCTGCTCTGCAATACAGATGTCTTCTGCTTTGCCTCTCCCTTCCATGAAGGCGAGATGCCGCCAAGGCTTCTGCATCCGCGCCGTGTCTTTGAAGGCGTGCGCTGCGGCGTCGAGCATGGCGGCAACAAGTCCGGCATCCCCACAGTCAACGGATCCATTGTTTTTGACGAACGCTACCTTGGCAAGCCCCTGGTCTACTGCGGCACAGTGGGCATGCTCCCGAGGCGCCTTGAAAACGGCAAGCCCGGCTGGCAGAAGAAGGCCGAGGTCAACGACTGCATCGTCATGGTCGGCGGACGCATAGGCAAGGACGGCATCCACGGCGCCACCTTCTCTTCCGAGGAACTGAACGAAAATTCCCCGGCCACAGCCGTCCAGATCGGCGACCCCATCACCCAGCGCAAGATGTACGACTTCATCATGCGTGCCAGGGACATGGGACTGTACCATGCCATAACCGACAACGGTGCAGGCGGCCTTTCCTCCTCAGTGGGCGAAATGGCAGAGGACACTGGCGGCTGCGTTCTGGATATCTCCCTGGCACCGCTCAAGTACGACGGCCTGAAGCCCTGGGAAATCCTGGTTTCCGAGGCGCAGGAACGCATGACGCTGGCCGTGCCCAAGGAACATATTGAGCAATTCCTTGCCATGGCAGCCGACATGGACGTCGAGGCCACGGTGCTGGGCCACTATACGGATTCCGGCTTCTTTGAAGTCCGCTACGGCGACCGCGTCATAGGCTCCCTTGAGATGGAGTTCATGCACGACGGCGTGCCGCAGTACGAGCTCAATGCAGCCTGGGACAGGCCGGAATACGAGGACATTACCCTTGACACCTGCGCCATTGACCAGGACGCCTTCCTGAAATCCATGCTGGGGCGCCTGAACATCTGTTCCAAGGAATACGTCATCAGGCAGTACGACCACGAGGTCAAGGGCGGCAGCGTCATCAAGCCCCTGTGCGGCGTAAAGCGCGACGGCCCTGCCGACGCAGGCGTCATCCGTCCCGTGCTTGAAAGCGACATGGGCCTGGTCATCTCCCACGGCATCTGCCCGCGCTACAGCGATTACGACACCTACTGGATGATGGCCAATGCCATGGACGAGGCCATACGCAATGCTGTCTGCGTCGGCGGCAATCCCGACTACATGGCAGGCATTGACAACTTCTGCTGGTGCGACCCTGTGGAGAGCGAGCGCACCCCTGACGGCAGGTACAAGATGGCCCAGCTGGTCAGGGCCTGCAAGGCGCTGCAGCAGTTCTCCTATGCCTATGGCGTTCCCTGCATTTCAGGCAAGGACAGCATGAAGAA
Source organism: Bulleidia sp. (assembly GCA_963661665.1). GTDB lineage: Bacteria > Desulfobacterota > Desulfovibrionia > Desulfovibrionales > Desulfovibrionaceae > Desulfovibrio. The sequence continues at coordinate 21,888 of CAVLCT010000019.1, forward strand.
CGACTACATGAACGGCGGCATCAAGATTTCCATTCCGCCCACGGTGCTCTTCTCTGTCATAGGCGTCATCAACAATATCGTGGCAACCCAGACTTCAGACTTCAAGAAGGAAGGGGACGTCATCTACCTTCTGGGCAGCACCATGTGCGAGCTTGGCGGCAGCGAGGCAGCCGACGAGCTGGGCCTCAGCGGCGGAAGGGTGCCTACGGTGGATGCCGGGCAGGCCCTGTCGCGCTACCGCGCAGTCCATGCCATGCTGGGACAGCGCCTGGCTACTGCCTGCCATGACTGCTCTGACGGCGGCCTGGCCGTAGCCCTGGCCGAGATGTGCATTGGCGGACGCCTTGGCTGCGACATTGATCTGGACAAGGTCCGCACAGCCGGACGTGCCATGACAGCCATGGAGACGCTGTACTCCCAGTCCGCCAGCCGCATCCTGGTCACAGTCAAGCCCGAGTTTGCCCCCATGATGGACATGCTGGGAAGCTACCAGCAGATTGCCAGCCGTATCGGCACAGTGACCGGCACAGGCAGCATGCTGGTCCGCTCAGGCTCAAGCGTCCTCTTAAGCTCGCCGGTTGACGAACTGGCACATGCCTTCAAGAAGACACTGGACTGGTAGGGCCCCTGACAGGGCATAAAAGCCTATGCCCTGCCCAGGACAACAATTTTTCATAACAGCGGGGCATACTGCTCCGCTGTTATGCTGTCTGCCTCACCCCTTAAAAGACACTGCAAACCACTTGCCCAAACTGGAGGACGCTGTGAAAGCGCCATACTGCTCAATCACGCCTGAAGGCTATCCCATAATTTTCCTTATGACCGTCTGCACGCTGGCCTTTGCCATGCTCAGATGTCCGATCCTGACCGTAATCAGCCTTGTCCTGGTTGCCTTTTCCCTCAATTTCTTCCGCGATCCGGAACGGGTGGTGCCCACGGCAGAAGGTATAGCCGTAGCTCCTGCCGACGGCCGCATTGTCAAGATAGAGCGCCGTCCCGATCCTGTCAGCGGCGAGATGCGGCAGTGCGTGTGCATCTTCATGAATGTCTTCAACGTGCACGTGAACCGCACCCCTGTGGAAGGCACCATTACGGCCATACAGTACCATGCAGGCAAGTTCTTCAATGCCTCCCTGGACAAGGCGTCCAAGGACAACGAGCGCTGCGCCTACCAGCTCAAGGATGCCAATGACGACACCTGGACCTTTGTGCAGATAGCAGGCCTCATCGCCAGGCGCATCGTGAGCTACGCAGAGGAAGGCGACAAGTTCGCAAGGGGACAGCGCTTCGGCATGATCCGCTTTGGCAGCCGTGTTGACCTTTATTTGCCTGACAGCTATATTCCGGCAGTCTCCCTTGGCGAGACAGTTCTTGCAGGGCAGACGGTTATAGCCCGTGCCAGGCAGGACTAGGCAGCAAATCCGCCATTTTTTTGAGGCTCTTTTTTGCGTTTCCCTTGCGTATCGCAACGATACAGCGCAGGGCCGGAACAACAGGAGAAACAGTGGCTTCTCAAGAGGAACAGACTCTCCGCCTGAATGCGGACGGGACGCAAATGTCTGACACCCTGTCCGACAGCGTGCAGGATGAATCAGGAGACGATCAGGCTGCCAGCCCTGAACAGCCCGTAAAAACCGGGCTTCGGGACAAGCTTGGCAGGCTCAGGGACAAGCGTGCCATCTACCTGGTACCCAATGCCATCACATGCACCAGCATGTTTTTTGGCTTTCTGGCCATTATCTGGTCAACCCAGGACCGCTTCTCAGAGGCCTGCTTTGCACTGCTCATTTCGGCCCTCATGGACGGGCTGGACGGCAAGGTAGCCAGGCTGACCCATTCTGCCAGCGAATTCGGCGTGCAGTTTGACTCCCTGGCTGATCTGGTGGCCTTCGGCATTGCGCCGGCTGTCCTCATGTTCCAGTGGCAGCTTGTCCACCTGGGACGCTTCGGCGTTGCCATAGCCTTTGTCTATGCCGCCTGCGGAGCCCTGCGCCTGGCGCGCTTCAATGTCAATGCGCATACGGGCAGCAAGCGCTATTTCATGGGCCTGCCCATCCCGGCCGGTGCCTGCACACTTGTCTGCTTTGTCTTTTTTGCCACCTTCCTGACTGAATCGCTGCCCACGCTGACGCTTATCCTGTCCGCCATTGTCACCTTCTGCACAGGCCTGCTCATGGTCAGCAAGGTGCGCTATTTCTCCTTCAAGGAATACGACATTTTCAAGGCGCACCCCTACCGCTTCCTCATGCTGTTTTTGCTGCTTTTGTCCCTTTTGTACTGCCAGCCGCAGGTTGTAGGCTTCCTGTACTGCGCCCTCTATATTTTCATGGGGATCGGCTACACCTATTACCTTCTTCCCAAACACACAAAAATACAATAAACTGCCGCCATCGTTTCTTTCAGCATACAGAGAATTTTTCCCTTGAAGCAAGCATCTGCCATATATATGCGGCATTACTTTACTATACGCCATACAGCCCCTGAGTTTTCAGGGGCATCTATGACTATGCTACTAGGCGCCCTGTCCTTTATGGAATAGTGTGCGTAAAGCAGCTTGCCGCAGTAAAAGCGGCGTAACTTCTCTGACTTGGAGCCGCTGTGCGGTTGCTTTTGCACACAGATAGCCCGGTACCGTCAGAGGAGTTTTTTTTATGCCTTCCAACCGCCTTATTATCTTTGACACCACCCTGCGCGACGGAGAGCAGTCGCCTGGCTGCACCATGAACTTCCAGGAAAAACTGCGCATAGCCCATCAGCTGGAACTGCTTGGTGTCGATGTCATTGAAGCCGGCTTTCCTGCCTCAAGCCAGGGCGACTTCGACTCTGTCCAGGCCATTGCCCGCCAGGCAGGTCCGGATATACAGATATGCGGCCTGGCCCGCTGCATGAAAAGCGACATTCAGCGCTGCTGGGATGCCATCAAGGATGCCAAAAAACCGCGCATCCATACCTTCATCTCCACCAGCGAACTGCACATGAAGTACAAGCTGCGCAAGGAGCCTGCCCAGGTAGTGGCCATGGCCACGGAATGCGTTGCCTTTGCTGCTTCCCTGACGCCCAACGTGGAGTTCTCCTGCGAGGACGCTTCCCGTTCTGACAAGGACTTCCTCTGCGAGATCTGCGGTGCCGCCATTGCAGCCGGCGCCACTACCATCAACCTGCCCGATACCGTGGGCTATGCCGAGCCTGCCGAATACGCAAAACTCATAGAGTATGTCGTCAAAAACACCAAGGGTGCGGACAAGGCCATCTTTTCCGTGCACTGCCATGACGACTTGGGGCTTGGCGTGGCCAACTCCCTGGCGGCACTGGACGCAGGGGCGCGCCAGATTGAAGTGGCTCTGTGCGGCATAGGCGAGCGCGCCGGCAATGCAGCCCTGGAAGAAGTGGCCATGAACGTCTTTGTGCGCAAGGACTACTTCGGCCTTGAGTGCGGCATCAAGACAGAGCAGCTCTATCCTTCCTGCCGCCTGCTCTCCATGATCATCGGCAAGCCCATTCCCAACAACAAGGCCATTATCGGTGCCAACGCCTTTGCCCATGAATCCGGCATCCATCAGGACGGCATGATCAAGAACAGGCAGACCTATGAGATCATGACGCCTGCCTCTGTGGGCCGCAAGGAATCAGAGCTTGTCATAGGCAAGCACTCAGGCCGCAATGCCGTCCATGTCAAGTTCGAGTCCTTAGGCTACAAGCTCAGCGACGAACAGCTTCAGACAGTATTTGAGGCAGTCAAGGAACTGGCCGACCGCAAAAAGGTCATCTACGATGAAGACCTCATGGCCATGGTCCAGGAAAAGATCTACCGCCAGCCCGACGTCTACCGCCTGCACCATGTATCAGTTACCTGCCAGGATACGGGATCCGTCCCCCCGACTGCCGCAGTGCTCATGGACGTGCGCGGCGAGGAACGCAGCCTGGCAGGCTTTGGCGTCGGACCTGTTGACGCCATCTTTAATGTCATCTGCGACATGGTGGGCAGGTCCCCCGAACTTGAGCAGTATGCCATCAACGCTGTCACCGGCGGAACAGATGCCCTGGGCGAAGTGACTGTCCGCATTAAGGAAAAGGGCTTCTCGGCCATAGGTCGCGGCGCACATCCCGACGTGCTCGTGGCCTCTGCCAGGGCCTATGTCAACGCACTGAACCGTCTTGAAGAAATTGAACGTACCGGCTCCCGCCTGCACAGCCAGCACGAAGAATAAACGTTAGCAGCTGGCACGTTAGGTGTACTGCCCTGCGTGCCTGACAGTATTTTCAGCTGATCCCAGCGGAGGATCGTATGGCCCAGACATTAGCGCAGAAAATTCTGCAAAGACACACTGATGAAGCCATTGTCAGCGACGGACAGATCGTGAACTGCCGTCTTGACATGGTTCTTGCCAATGACATCACAGGCCCCCTTGCCATCAGGGCCTTCAAGGCCATGGGCGCCACAAAGGTGTTCAACAAGGACAAAATCGCCCTGGTGATGGATCATTTCTGCCCGCCCAAGGATATTGCCTCGGCCAACCAGGTCATGGTGAGCCGCAAGTTTGCCGAAGAGCAGGACATCACCCACTACTATGAAGGCGGCGTGGCCGGCGTGGAGCACACGCTCCTTCCCGAACAGGGCATTGTTGCCCCTGGCGACCTTGTCATCGGCGCAGACTCCCATACCTGCACCTACGGCGGCATCGGCGCCTTCTCCACCGGCATGGGTTCTACAGACATTGCCGCAGGCATGGCCCTTGGCGAAAACTGGTTCAAGGTTCCTGCCACCATCCGTGTCAATATTACAGGCACGCCCGGCAAGTACCTGTCTGCCAAGGATCTCATCCTGCTTCTCATCGGCAAAATAGGCGTTGACGGCGCCCTCTACCGTGCCCTTGAATTTGGCGGGTCCGTTATCGACAACCTGCCCGTGGAAGGCCGCCTCACCATGGCCAACATGGCCATAGAGGCTGGTGCCAAGGCTGGCCTCTTTGCCTGCGATGACCAGACCCTGGCCTACTGCCATGCCCACAACCGCCCCGACGTGACTGAGAAGATTGCAGCCGATCCCGGCTGCACCTATGAGTCCGTTGTCGATATTGATGTCACCGGGCAGGAGCCTGTCGTTGCCTGCCCGCACCTGCCAAGCAACGTCAAAAACGTCTCCGAGGTAGGCGACCTGCCCGTACAGCAGGTGGTCATAGGATCCTGCACCAACGGACGCTTTTCCGACATGCTTGAGGCGGCCAATATCCTGCGCGGCCGCAAGGTGCACAAAAAGGTACGCTGCATAGTCCTGCCCTCCACTCCTGCTGTCTGGAAGCAGTGCCTTGCAGAAGGCCTTATGCAGGTCTTCATGGACGCCGGCTGCGTTGTCGGCCCCTGCACCTGCGGTCCCTGCCTTGGCGGCTACATGGGCATACTGGGCGACGGCGAAAGGGCCGTGTCCACCACAAACCGCAACTTCCGCGGCCGCATGGGCAGCCTTGAAAGCGAGCTCTATCTCGCCTCGCCTGCCACAGCTGCAGCCAGTGCCGTTGCCGGCCGCATCATCGGCCCTGACGCTCTCTAGGAGGAATGGTTATGATCTACAAAGGTACAGTCCGCAAAGTAGGCGACCATATTGATACAGACGCCATTATCCCTGCCGTCTACCTGGTGACCGGCGATCCCAAGGTGCTCGGTGAAAAATGCCTCTCCGGCCTTGATCCTGACTGGGTCAAGCAGGTTCAGCCTGGCGACATCCTGGTTGCAGGACGCAACTTCGGCTGCGGTTCTTCCCGCGAGCACGCCCCCATTGCCATCCTGGGCTGCGGCATTCCTGTTGTGGTGGGGCATTCCTTTGCCCGCATCTTTTACCGCAATGCCTTCAATACCGGCCTGATGCTGTTTGAAATCGGCGACGGCGTGAACGACATCGCCGACAAGGACGTGCTGGAAATCAATACAGAGACCGGCGTCCTGACCGATGTTACCACAGGCAAGACCTTCACCTGTCCGCCTATTCCAGCCTCTATGGCCAAGATCGTCAGTGCAGGCGGCCTTGTGCCCTATGTGAAGGAAAGGCTGGCGAACTAAAGCAGCATAAGAAGGAATATCCTATGAACAAAACCATCTGCCTTCTGCCGGGCGACGGCATAGGCACTGAAATAGTGGCCCAGGGCAAAAAGGCCCTTGAGGCAGCAGCAGCCAGAACCGGCAATACCCTCACCTTTACCAATGCCCTCATAGGCGGATGCGCCTATGAAGCCACGGGCAGCCCCCTGCCTAAGGAAACAATAGATGCCTGCAAGGCCTCTGACGCAGTCTTTCTGGGGGCTGTGGGCGGCCCCCAGTGGGACAGCCTCTCCCCTGACAAGCGTCCTGAAAAAGGCATTCTGGGCATCCGCAAGGCACTTGGCCTCTTTGCCAACCTGCGTCCTGCCCTGCTTTTGCCGGAGCTTGCCGGCGCCTGCCTTTTGCGTGCCGACACAGCCAAAAAAGGGCTGGACCTCATCGTCGTCCGCGAGCTCACAGGCGACATCTATTTTGGCGAGCCCAGGGACATCGTGGTGCGTGACGGACAGAGGGTCGGCTACAACACCATGCTCTACAGCGAGGAAGAAATCCGCCGCATCGCAGTCATCGCCTTTGAGACGGCCATGAAGCGCCGCAAAAAGGTCTGCTCCATAGACAAGAGCAACGTCCTTGAGACCTCTAGGCTGTGGCGCGAAGTTGTCACCACCGTTGCCAAGGACTATCCCGAAGTGGCCCTTGAGCACATGTATGTTGACAATGCCGCCATGCAGCTGGTGCGCGATCCGTCCCAGTTTGACGTGCTGCTGACCGGCAACCTTTTTGGCGACATTCTGTCCGACGAGGCTGCCGCCATCACAGGATCGCTCGGCATGCTGCCATCTGCCTCCATGGGATCTTCCTCTCCTGCCCTTTTTGAGCCCATTCACGGTTCGGCACCAGACATTGCCGGACAGGACAAGGCAAACCCGCTGGCAACCATTCTCTCTGCTGCCATGCTTCTGCGCTTAGGCCTCAGCATGCCTGAGGAAGCATTGATGATTGAAAAGGCTGTAAGCCGTGCCCTGGCAACCGCCCGCACAGCCGACATCATGGAAGCAGGCAAAAAGCAGGTAGGCTGCGAGGAAATGGGCGACATTGTTGCCTCCTTCATTGAAAAAGCCTAACCAGCTTTCCGTTCCAGACCACTATCAGCCTGGTACTGTATCATGCACACGGGGATTTCCACGGCACAGGCCTGGCATAAGATCTAAATCTGACAAATAATACAAAAGGCCTCCTGTACTGCACTATGGCTTCTGCCAGGGCAGGGAAGGAGGCCTTTTCTTATGCCCGGTCCTTTTGGGGGACGGGCCTTCTGTCATCCGCTAAAACTCATACATAATGTTGCAGGAACCAGAGATGCCCTGCTTCTGGCCGACAAAGCCCTGCACGCCAAGATTAATGGAAAGAGGCAGGTCTTCAGAAGGCTTCATCATGATGCCAA
>CAVLCT010000020.1:0-28839 GCA_963661665.1 Bulleidia sp.
CAGCAGAACACCTGCGGGTTTTCAGCATGCCGTCAAGCTTGTCCTGCACAAGATGTACGACGTCGTTCATGGAGAGGCATTGCTTGTCCATGTCCATCTTTACTTGGTCCAGGACCTTCATCAGGCGCAGGACATCGTTGCCGGAATATTTCCTTCTCTTTGCGGGAGAGTTTTTTGCCTGGGTGGTCTGGGCGGCATCCTGCACTGCATTCTGGTTTTCACCCTGAATTGCAGCCTGCGCGGCTGTGGTATCGAACATTGTCGTCATACATATTCTCCTTATGGGCTTGTGGTATAAAGGTTATAGAGGTGTGGTGTGCCTGTGCTCATCATGGTTTCAGGATGTGCTTTCAGGACAGGCTGATTGTGTCTGGACAGGACTGTAGCAACTATTATTTCAATCTGTCAACAAAATTTTTGATAAAAAGAGCTATTGTACCTGAAAAATCTGTTAAGCATGTCAGATGTCTGGTATTTTGCGACTAAGAGCCATATCGCAGGCCAGAAGCAATGATTGCTGTACTCCTGTTATGGTTCCGGAACAGAGGTTTCCAGCCAGTATTGGTTTGTGCTTGCTGTTTTTGTAATCGCTTTTATTTTTAGTGTCAATATGGCTTTATTATTTTTTTTGATAATTTGTGAGCAGTCTGGTGATCCCCTTAAATCCGGCCATCAGGAAAGGCTAAAGGAGCAAAAAACAAGGGAACTCCTGAGCGGGAAGCCCTGTTAGGCCAAAGCGGCAAACGCTGGTCGCACACCTGCGGGCGGCAAACATGGCCGTGTACTTTAGAATATCTAGTCTTTAAGCTGGTTACTACCAGTCAACAGCGAGGAGCTCACGTACAAGGCTTCAAGGGTTACTGATTTTTTCCCCAGCAGCAATGCCTGGCTGGAAAGTCCGGCATTGAGCATCACTTTTTTGCAATGCAGGCCTGAAGGGAGCTCTTTCCCATACTGTTTTCCGCCACATGCTCCGTCATAGCTGATCAGGTAGTCAACGCCCTTTCGGTCGAGCAGTTCAACAGAGCAAGCGAATTCATCAAAGGGAATACCAGCAAGGTATCGTTTATCCCGCATACTTACTCCCTGATACGGGGGATCCATGTAGACTAAATCGCCCGGCCTGGCCATTTCCAGAATGTCACGGTAGTCAAGGGCTGAAAAGGAAGTCTTTCCCTTCATAAGACTGGAAATTGCTAAAACATTTGATGCCAGCGTCTTGGGATTTGTTCCATGTCTGCGTTTGTCAGGAGACTGATTGAATTTGCCATCTTTTCCATACCTGACAGCTCCCTTAACGCAGCGGGCAAGCAGATACAGCATGTTCTCAGGTGTTTCCTCGCCATTGTTGAACTTTTCCCGCACAGCATAGAAGTGCTGTGCATGACCATCTCCATAGGCAAATTGTTCTTTCCATAGCCTTGAATAAGCCTCAATGAGTTCTTGCGGATGCTCTACAGCAGCCTGAAGCATTCTCACTAATGGCTTATTCAGGTCATTTAGGTGAAAATTGTTTGTTCTGTGCTCATAAGCGGCCGCAATGCTTATAGCCGCCATACCGGCAAAAGGCTCTATCAGCCGGCTGAACCTGGCTGGCATAAACTGAATAATTTTTTGGGCCAGCATTCTTTTTGAGCCCTGGTACTGCACAATATGAGGTGTCCTTCCTTTCATCTCCATGTCCTTTCGTTTTTTTTATGATCCTGCTGTTTTTCTCTTTGCAGCGGAACAGGCAGTTTGTTAATGGAAGGCACTTTAGTACAATCTGACTGTATGTCAATAGTTTTCAGATAAAAAGAAAACCAGCCGTTCAGACTGGTTGTGCATGCGGGCAGACAGTATATTGTATCTGGTAACAGAGTCTTTGCGTCTGGATATATCCTCAAAATCCTCCGTAGCAGGAAGTAAACAGAATTCGATACGAAAACAAAAATCCCCCGCCTTGCGGGCGGGGGATATACTTGGTTCTTGTCAGAAAGAGTTAGATGGTTCCGGCTTCCCTGTTGTCTTCAGCGGGCTTGGCCTCCACAGAAGGAGCGGCCGGTTCAGCAGGCTTAGCTTCTTCGGGCTTGGCCTCTACAGCCGGAGCAGCCGGTTCGGCAGGCTTAACCTCTTCGGGCTTGGCCTCCACAGAAGGAGCGGCCGGTTCGGCAGGTTTTGCTTCCTCAGGCTTGGCCTCCACAGCAGGAGCAGCCGGTTCAGCAGGCTTAGCTTCCTCGGGCTTGGCCTCTTCAGCCGGAGCAGCCGGTTCGGCAGGCTTAGCCTCTTCGGGCTTGGCCTCTACAGCCGGAGCAGCCGGTTCAGCAGGCTTAGCCTCTTCAGGCTTGGCCTCCTCGGCCGGGGCAACTGGTTCAGCAGGCTTAGCTTCATCAGGCTTTGCCTCCTCGGCCGGAGCGGCTGGTTCGGCAGGAGTTACTGTATCGGCAGGCTGTGCCGGCGTCTCCTTTGTCTCATCGAGAAGGGCATTGGCATCAATGAGCTTGGCAGAAGCCATCTGTGTCGCAAGCTGGGGCAGGCAGTACAGTCCCACAGGCTGGGCCAGCACCACAACACAGGCAATGCTTGTGAGCAGAGGGGCCGCAGCTGTACGGCTGCGCCAGGCCACATGGGTGATGACAAGGGCGCACAGCAAGGGCATCAGGGCAATAAGCAGGGAGATAATTGCATGTCCGGACCACAGGCGTTCCAGGTCGGCATGCACGTCAGCCGGAACAAGTGCGGCAAACTGGGGACAGATGCTGACTGCCAGCTCATTAAAGAAGGGCACAATCAATGCCAGAAGTGCCAGTGTCACGCCAAGCAGCAGGACGCCTGTCAGAATAAAGAAGCAGCGGACGCCAAAAACACTCAGTTTCAGCAGGGCACGGGCTGTAAGCAGTGACAGCAGGCAGAGTGTCAGGAAGACATCAAAAGCGTGGGCTGCAAAGCAGGAAAAGACGAAGCTTAAAAGAATGGCAATCCACAGGTAGGCAGATCCGTTTTCCTTGCGGCTTGCCCTGATGCCTTTCACGAGATTTTTGAAAATCTGCGGCCAGGAGAGAGCAAGCAGGATAAGAAGGAAGGGCAGGAAGCCAAGGCAGATTTTTTTGAGGCTGTCACAAAATACGGCCGGGTACGGAATGCCTAAAAGGCCTGCCAGGAACATGTCCGAGGTTATTGCGTCATCGCCGAAGCAAATCAGTGCTCCAAGCCAGAGAAGATGGGCAACAACAAAGACTATAAAGCCGATAAGGGCGTCTTTTTTGCGCAGGCGGTCAAGGCCTCCCCTCCACAGGGCAAAGAGAAAGCCGCTGACAACAGGAACAAGGCCAAAGTACAGGCCGCCAGAGAGGGTGGCGCAGACAGCCAGCAGGCTGCCCAGGACCATACACGCCAGATCAGATTCCTTCATCCAGGCACGGCAGAGCAACGCCATGGCGATCATGCTTATGCCGCAGGCAAAGGGAATGGGACCGACGAAGTTGGCCATGCCCAGGAATACGGGCAGGCACAAAAGCAAAAGGCCGGCCCCGAACATGACCTGGCGTCCCATTTTTAAGGTAGCAGCCAGGATGCAGAGCCCGATCAGGCAGACTGCCGCACCGGCAAATCCCGCCAGCGGCAGGAACTGCACAGGCGATGCCAGGGGAAGGGAAGCAAGTGCAGATCCCAGCCAGGCAAAGACCGGCATGAGCACATGGCCGCCTGCATGAGGCAGGAGGGACATGCCCTGTCCTGCCAGGAGCACGCGGGCATTGTCAGCCTCGGCCGGGCAGAGCAGATCGGTCGTTACAAGCGGCATCCAGCAGACCATGGCAAGCAGGATCAGAAGGGCAAGCGGTGCCACTTTGGCAAGGCCACGGAAAAGACCGTGGTGCTCCATGGGAACCGGCTCTGCTTCCGGCTTTTCCTCAAAGACAGGGGCCGGTTCCTGAACCTCTTCCCTGTCTTTCAGTTCCGGATCCAGAACTTCTTCAGCTGCAGCAGCACTGATGCCTGCGTCCCCGGCAGGAGCAGCAGCTTGTGTTACTTCTTCAGCCGGTTTCTCTTCCTGTACTTTGTCTTCACTCATGTCCTTGCCTTCCTTGCTGAAAAAGCGGGACTTGATTTTGTCCTTCAGGCCCTGGGCAGAAGAAGTATCTTCTGCCTTAGCAGCCGGCTGTTCTTCCTGGGACTTGTCCCCGCCTTTTCTGCTGAAAAAGCGGGAAGTAATTTTGTCCTTCAGGCCCTTGGCAGAGGAAGTATCTCCGGCCTCAGCAGCCGGTTTTTCCTCCTGAGCCTTGCCACTGCCTTCCCTGCTAAGAAAGCGGGATGTTATTTTGTCTTTCAGGCCCTGTACCAGATTTTTCTGGTCCGAAGTGGCTTCTTTATTGTCAGTTGCTTGTTCCATATGCGTCTGTCCTTACCGTATGCCGCCGTAAGAGGTGCCAACAAGGAAATGGGCCGCCTGACGGGGGCTGAGGGAGAGCGCCAGCTGGCTGGCTGACTTTTCAGAGGCCTCTGCTCCTCTGGTGAGCTCAACGATATTGCCTGAATCTGACCCGCCAGGCAGAGGTACATGGCAGGTTGTCTTGCTGGTTGAAAAATTAAGGGCTGTCACAAGATACCCGTTTCCGGGCAGTTTGACTACAGCAATGAGAACGCCAGGTGCAGGCGTAAGAATTTTATGCAGCGTGCCTTCCGAGACTCCGAGAGCCGCCCTGGCTTTGAGAACAGGGGCCAGACAATCGTCTGCACCATGGAGAAGCTCGCCGTATGCTGCGCTGCTTTGCATGAAAAAGAGCCCGGGAAGCCCTGCCGGCAGTGCCTGGGCAAGGTACTTTGTGCCTGAGGCAGACCCGGCAGCAGTTTTTCCGGCAGTCTGAGCCTCTGGCAGGCTTTCAGGCAGGGTCTCAGGCAGGGTCTTAGGCGCTGAGAAAACCATGCGGCTTGGAGGTATGTTTTGGGATAGAAGCTCAGACAGTGCCCTGGCAAGGGCGTCTGTCCTGCCGCTTGCAAGCGCTTCTGCCAGCCCTTTTTCCACATCAGAGGCAAAGAAAAAATCACCTTCGCTTGTGCTTGCGCAAGCCAGGTCATGGCCGTCCCTGACAAAGCTCCAGCCGCCGCAGCGGTGTATCTGCTGCGTCATGTCAAGCAGGGCCGAATCGGCAGGGAAGCGGTCCTCCTGTGCGGCATTTTGCGCTGTTTCCTGCATCGTTCCTGATGTTGCCTGCGCCTGCGGGGATGCCACGTCCAGCCCGGCCAGCCCTTTGACTGAGAGTCCTGCCAGTGTCTGGCGCCTCATGCCTGTGACGCTGATGACGGCTCCGGCCAGGGTCTTTCTGGCCGCACTGCCCGGATCCTGCCAGCAGAGGACAGGCTTCCATACCGTGTCCAGAACGCGGTAGGCCATGCGCCTTGTTTTGCCGTCTGTGCCAAGCACAGGTCCTGTCACTGCCCAGAAGGTATTGGTATCAGGCATTGCTTCCTGGCGCAGGGGGCCTGGCAGCACTCCCTTGGCCACAAGTTTCTGGCAGGCTTCCTCTGGCAGTTTTTTGCAGTCCCAGGGCCGTTCTGCCTTTGGGAGCATTGCCCAGGAGTCAGCCGGAATCTCTGCCATGACATACATGCCGCGCTGGGGCAGGGAGCCTCTTGCCTGCAGCATGAAGTCCGGGCCGAATCCCGTGGCCATGGGCACTGTGTCCATGCCGCACTGCACTGAGGCAGTCTGCATGGCATGGACAAGGTCTGCCAGATCGTCTTCAGTTCCTGCTTTTTTTGCGATCTGCAGCCCGGCCTGGCGGTACGACCCCAAAGCCTCTTCCGGCGTCCACGCAGAGTCGCTCTCCATGACGCAGTCAAGCCAGATGCCGCCTATTCCCCTGGCTGCAAGGGCCGGAAGATCCTTTTTCAATGCGGCAAGGGTAGCCTTTCCTTGCGCCATATTGACCACAAGCCAGGTGGGTGCTGCCCTGTTGACAAGGCCTGCGTCATTTGAGGCCCCGCTGTGGCGCCAGAGCATGCGTGATCCAGAAAGCTCAGAGGTGTTTTTTTCAGCGAAGGCCAGCATGGACTGCTTGAAGAGCCACTGTTCATACACAGGGCTGATGCGTCCGCCTTCCTGTTCAGCCATGTTCCTGTCTGGCGAAAGAAGCAGGGCAGGGCTCTGAGCTCCGGCCTTCGGGCTGTGTGTTCTGGCAGTACAGGAGATGAGGCCTGCACCAAGAAGCAGGCACAAGGCTGCGCAGCCAGAGGTGCGCAGCATCCTGCCTAAGATCCTATTCCTTGCCATCTGCGCCTGTTTTCTGCGCAGTAGGGCAGGCAGAGGATGCGTCGTCAGCTGCATCGTGTTCCATGGCCTTGGCCTCGTTCCAGAGGGCGTCCATCTCGCCAAGGGTCATTTCCGAAAGATCCTTGCCTGCCTTGCGGGCGCCTTCCTCTATATGGGCAAAGCGTGACAAAAAGCGCTGGTTGGCTGCATCCAGCTCGGCATTGGCTTTCAGGCCGTGCCTGCGTCCCAGCTCGACGATGCTGAAAAGAAGATCGCCCAGCTCATGGGAGACGCTGGCAGCATCCTTTCTTTCAACGGCATCCATGTACTCAAGCCATTCCGTTTCCACCTGCTGCTCCACGTCTTCGGTGGATTCCCAGGTAAAGCCGTGCCTGGCCGCCTTGGAGTGGATGCGGTAGGCCCTTGCCAGGGGTTCAAGGCCGCGCGGCAGGGAGTCAAAGACGCCGGTAGGACGCCCTTCGGATTCATGCTCTTCCTTCTTGAGCTGTTCCCAGGCCTTGAGCTGTTCTTCCAGGTTGGCAAAGGTGGCTCCGGCAAAGACATGCGGATGGCGGTGTATCATCTTGGCCGCGCATTTCTTGAAGACGTCGGTCAGCGTAAATTTGCCTTCCCTTTCAAAGAGATGCGTGATGAAGAGCAGCAAAAAGGCCACGTCGCCCAGTTCCTCGCAGACTTCGTCGGCATCATGGGCGCGGATGGCGCTGACCAGCTCGTGGCTTTCCTCAATGACGTATTCAGTGAGCGTCTCGGGCGTCTGGACCCTGTCCCATTTGCAGCCGTCAGGGGCAGTGAGCCTTGCAATGACGGAGCGCAGTTCTTCCAGTGCCATTTTTTCATCGTCAGCCATAATCGTACCTATGCAGATTGAAGAGAGGGGGCGTAATACAGGGTATTACAGGGAAAAACGTTTTTTGATGTCCGCCGGAAGCGCCGCACGGAACTGTTCCGTGAAAACTGTCATATATGGCCGTACACGGGAGTTTTTGTAGAATTCGGAGGTGGAAAAGAACTTGCCCATGAGGATAAAGACCAGGGAGCAGAGCAATATGCCCTTGGCCAGTCCGAACAGGCCTCCACCCAGGCGGTCCATCCAGGAGGCAAAGGCAAAGCGCATGAGCCTCTGCAAGAGCCTGGCAAGCAGGGCAACCGCTATGACCATGGCAACAAAGAGCAGGACGTAGGCCGCCATGGTGCGCCAGGCAGGCTCGGCTATGAAGTCAAGATGCTTTGCCAGCAGGGGGTGAAAGGTGTGGGCAACCCAGAAGCCGCCGACCAGGGAGACAATGGCTGCCACCTCGCCGATAAGGCCGTTGAAATATCCCCTGATGGTGAAGAAAAAGATGATGAGAATAAATATCAGATCAAAAATGTCCTGCCCCATAGCTACCCCATAGCTGGCTCACAGCTGCTTCACAGCTGCCACATGAATACAAGCTATCTTTATAGCAAAGTGTCCTTTCTCTCACAAGATGCGTACTGTCTCTATAGCAATGAATGCGGATATACAAATATAAAGATATATAACTATAACAGCAATTCCGGCATGTTGGCATCTGGTCTGACGGCACTGTGCCCTGAGATATGCCTAGAGATTGAGTGAGAATGGCAGAAGGCCCATATAGCTCAGCAGGATAAGCGTGGCCGAGATGGAGACGATGCTCAGGATATTGGTTAAGGAGACAGTCAGGGCGCAGCCGCCGGGATCGGCCTGGTAAATCTGGGCCAGGGTTGCCGTAAAGATGGCGCAGCCTGTTGCCGTCATGATGGTGCTGACGCTGATCCACAAAGGATCAATGTTAAGGAAGGAAAGGACTGCCAGCGTCACAAGCGGCAGGCCTGCAATGCGCAGCAGGATGAGCACGACCTGGTGGCCTGCATGGATGCTGTGGGTGGAAAGCGCCCTGGCCACATCGGGCCTTAAGCCCAGGCCCAGGGCAAAGAGCATGCAGGTAGGCGAAATATAGCCCAGCATGGAGACCGCCTTGTCCAGCGGCTGCCAGATTTTTAATCCTGAGGCCGAGACGGCAAGCCCTAAGAGCACGCCCATGAAAATGCCGTTGCTCAAGATATAGGTGCGCAGGAAGAAGCCTGCTTTTTGCAGAAAGGATTTCTGCGGCTGGACCTTTGCGGCATCGCCTTCCTTTTCCCTTCTTTCCTTTGCCATGTCGGAAACAAGCATGGTCTGGGCTACGATGACAATGGTGTTGGAGGCCACAATCATGACGCCGGCCACTGAGAGGGCGGTCTTGTCCTGGTTAAAGACACTCATGATAATGGGCAGCCCCACAAAGCCTGCATTGCAGAAGGCCACTACCAGGCCGTGCAAAATGGCGACCTTGTCCTTTTCGCCACGTATTCTTTCAACAAGGTAGACGATGAAAAAGCCCAGCCACTGCACTGCCAGGATGCCCAGCCACCAGTGCCATGATCCCATGCTGTCAAGCGGCGTTGTGCTCATGATGTGGAACAGCAGGCAGGGAAAGCAGATGTTGATGGAAAAGATGCTCAGGATGCGGACTGCGTTCTCAGGCATGAAGTCAAGTTTTTCGACAATAATGCCTGCCAGGATGATGACAAAGATGGGAATAACTGTAGAAATGATGGTGAGCATGTCTTTTGTTTGTCCCGATAAAAACCGGCCTGGCACCTGGTACAGATGGCTTGCCGGCATGGAGAAGGCGGACTACAGGGAGAGGTAGCCTAAGTGCTGCAAAATCATGAGTATGCCGGACAGTGAGAAGAGGCTTAAAAGGTTGGTCACGGCAATGGTCATGGAAGCCTGCCCGGGCACAGCCTGGTAGATCTGGGCCAGGGCCGAAACAAAGATGGCGCTGCCTGTGGCACAGGCAATGGTGGTGACAGAGACCCAGAGCGGGTCAATGTCAAGGTTCATCATGATGAACAGGGTGAGAAGAGGCAGGATGACAAGGCGCAGGGCGCAGAGCCAGATCTGCTGGGAGATCCGGATGCTGTGGTGGGAGAGGGCTGATGCGATGTTTTCCCGCATGGAAAAGCCCATGGTAAAGAGCATGCAGACAGGGGCCGTGTAGCCAATCATGGCAATGCCCTTGTCCAGGGCATCCCAGATATGTATCCCAGAGGCTGCCACAGCTATGCCCAGCACCGTGGACATGAGCACGGAGTTGCCAAGGAGGTACTGCTTGACAAAGTTCCATATCCTTGCCGGCAGGGGGGCTTTCTTCTGCTCCGGCCTTTTCTTCTTTTTCCTGGACCAGGCCATGAGCGTCATCTGCGAGATGACGGGCAGCGTGTTGGAGGCCACCATGACAAGTCCTGCCACTGTCAGGGCGTCATTGTTGTTCCCGTAGATGTTCATGATGACCGGCAGCCCGACAAAGCCGACGTTGGCAAAGCAGACCGAGAGGCTTGAAATGACTGCCTCTCCCGTATCGCGGCCGCGCAGGCGCAAAAGGAAGAAAAAGAGGATGTAGAGGCCGGTCTGCACGAAAAGGATGCCTGCCCACCAGGACCACTGCGTCATTTTGTCCAAGGGCGCAGTGCTCATGATGTGGAAGGTGAGGCAGGGAATGGCAATATTGATGGCAAAGGCAGACAGCGCATAGGCCGTATTTTCCGGCATGATCTGCCTTTTTTCCACCAGGCAGCCAGCCGCTATGACCAGAAAGGCAGGAAGGATGGCACAAAAAATCGTATACATGACAAAAATGCAAAAACAGTCTTGGGCAGTTGCGCCCTGTCCCTTCCTCTGGGCCCTGAAAAAGGCGCTGCCAAAGGACGGGGCTTGACACAAACAGCCAGTGTGCGAAAAACAGGCAGTGATTTTAGCCTTATGCCCTGTGCCGGGCAAGTGCCGTCTGTAGCGGCATGCCGGCAGGGAACAGGACAGAAAAGCATTCAGGAGAAGAGAGCCATGGCCGGGCCGCTGACCGCCTATACCCCCGAAATTCATACGTCTGCCGCAGGCAGGGACTGGGTGCTGCGCCGCCCCTCCGACTTTGACAGCCTCTGGGACGACATGGTCGCAGACGGGCGTGCCGATGCGGACGAGCACATCCCCTATTGGACCGAGCTCTGGCCGTCAAGCATTGTCCTAAGTTCCTGGCTTGAGGCGAACCGGGAGAGGATTTCCGGAAGGAACTGCCTTGACCTTGGCTGCGGCATAGGGCTCACTGCCCTTGCAGGAACGTATCTTGGCGCCAGTGTGGTCGGCATAGACTACGAGACCGACGCCCTGCGCTATGCCACGCTCAATGCCTCCCTCAACAATGTTGCCTGCCCCGGCTTTGTGGCCATGGACTGGCGCAGGCCGTGCCTTCAAGAGGGGGCCTTTGATTTTGTGTGGGGCGGGGACATCATGTATGAGCGCCGCTTTGTGGAGCCTGTCCTCAATGTGTGCAGCCATGTCCTGAAAAAAGGCGGCAAATTCTGGGTAGCAGAGCCCGGGCGCTCGGTGTACGATTTCTTCCTGAGGGCCCTGCCCGGTTTTGGCTGGAAAGGCAAAAAGGCGTACACTGCAAAGGTCGATGCCCTGTATGCCCAGACGTGCAGGGTGGAAGTGGCCATCTGGGAGCTTGAGCGGGCCGGTTCGTAAGTGCCCGGCCTGCCTGCAGGTCTTTACGGAGGAATGAGCTATGGAAGAGAAAGAGGAAAAGCTGGTCAGGTTTGGCATTTCCCTGCCCAAGGATCTTTTGTCTCCTTTTGACAATTTGCTGCGCAGCAAGGGATACAAGAGCCGCTCCGAGGCCATTCGCGACCTTATCAGGACAGCCCTGGTGGAGCAGGAGTGGAAGGATTCGGACGCAGAAGTGGCCGGAACGCTCACCCTGGTGTACGATCACCACAACCATGACCTGCCCATAAAGCTTATGGACATACAGCACGACCACCATGAGGTAGTGGTGACAACGCAGCATGTCCACCTGGACCACCACAACTGCCTTGAGGTCCTTGTGCTCAGGGGGCAGGCCAAGGTTATCGGCAGCCTTGCCGACAAGCTCATTGCCTGCAACGGCATAAAGCACGGCGTCTTTGTGCCTTCTACTACGGGCAAGACCATAGCATAATCCGCTAAGCCTTAACTGCTGCTTTGAAGAGGAAGGGAGAACAGTTTAATGATAGATGTGCAGAAATCCGTGCCCGAGATACCAATTCCTATCGACAGGGTCGGCGTGCGCGGCGTGCGCATGCCGTTGTGGGTCCGAGACCGCGCCAATGACAAGCAGCGCACCGTGGCCAGCTGCGATTTGACCGTGGATCTGCCGTCTTCATTCAAGGGCACGCACATGAGCCGCTTTGTGGAGTCGCTTGAGGCCTGGGAAGGCAGGATAAGCTACCGCACCGTGCGCGATCTCCTGACATCCATCTGCACGCGCCTTGAGGCCAAAAGGGCCCATGTCTCCTTTCATTTTCCCTATTTTATCCGCAAGAAGGCCCCGGTCTCAAAGGTGGAAAGCACTGTTCCCTATGACTGTGTCCTGACCGGCTGCCTGAACCAGGAAGAGGAAAAGTTTGAATTCAGCCTGAAAATATCCGTGCCTGTGATGACGGTCTGCCCCTGTTCCAAGGCCATCAGCGACGAGGGCGCCCACAGCCAGCGCTGCATGGTGCATATGGAGCTTCTGACAGACGGGTTCAGCTGGATAGAGGACTTTGTGGAGCTGGCCGAGGCGTCAGGCTCAAGCCCCGTGTATACCATCCTGAAGCGGGAGGATGAGAAATACGTCACAGAGCACGCCTTTGCAGCCCCGTACTTTGTCGAGGACGTGGTGCGCAACGTGGCCCAGAGGCTGAAGGATTTCCCGCAGCTGCGCGGCTTCAGGGTGGAAGTGGACAGTATGGAGTCCATCCACAACCATAATGCCATTGCCTGCATAGAGCATAATTTCAGGTAATCAGAGCAATCTGGTATAGAATGTTGTACGGGGCGATCCCGGGCACCGGCAGGGCCGTACAAAATTTTTGAAAGTCCTGCCCTGCTTTTGCAGGCAGGCCCGGTCCCGAGGCTGCCAGTCCTTTTGGCAACAGCCGCAAAGCTTCCGGCCGGCAGTGCCCTAATACGGTGCAATGCCGTTCTTTTCCCTGCAAGATTGCAGGTCCTTTCCAGGGCAGGCCGGCCGTTATGCCGTCCTTTGACGCCCTTTGCTGTCCATGACAGGGCAAAGGCATTGGGGATGCAAAAGTGCAGCAAAAAACGAAACTGTACTGGAAACAGTCAGAAAAAGAGTAAAATATTTTGTACAATACAGCAGGTAAGAGAGCAACAATATTGGATTTTTTACAAGTATATGCCTTGACGCCCAAAAGAAATACAGTTTATAAACAATATCCCTAAGAGCGCCTGATCTGTCTCTTGCGGCATTCTTTTTTTTCTAGAGCACTCACTGCCCGTTTATGCCCGGGACAAAGCATCTACAATCCTGCGCCAGGCGCTGAATCAGGAACTGCCGGAATCTCTTTTGCCGGCGTATTCCTCCGCACAGATCCATGTGCGGCAAAAAAGCCTTAAATTGCAGCATGAATTGGCTGCATTTGTAACTGGAGCACTAATGGGTAGAAGGTTTAGACTTGTAACCCTCTGTCTCATCCTCGCCTTTATGGTGACAGGCTGTGCCAAGAAAAGACATGATACGTCCGATGCCAGCCAGTATGTTCATCGCTATGAGCAGTTCCGCCAGAACTATGATGCTCAGGGATTTTATGTTCAGGATGAAGATTTCGATGACGACGGGGAGGTTGGACAGACCGGCCGCAAGACGAAGAACTGGAACGGCAAGCCGCCCAAGGGCGATTCGGCTGTAACCAATATCGTTCTTGCCAGGGCACACAAAGGCCTCGGTACCCCGTATCATTTTGGCGGGACAACGCCGGGCGGCTTTGACTGCTCCGGCTTTGTGCAGTGGGCCTACAAAGGTGCCGGCATCAAGCTGCCCAGAACTGCCCAGGAACAGTCCCTGGCAGGATACAAGATTCGTGACAAATCCCAGCTGAGAGCAGGCGACATCGTGGCCTTCCGCCGCAGGGGCGGCTACCATACTGGTATCTACATCGGCAACGGCAAGTTTATCCATGCACCGCGCCGCAATCAGACTGTGCGTGTCGAGTCCATGGACACGGACTATTTTGCCCGCAACTACATAGGCGGACGCCGCATAGACGGCAGCCGCCGCAGTGCCCAGCTGGCCCAGGCTACCCAGAAAGAGGACAAGGAATACCAGTCCTCTGGAAAGAGGAAGTCAAAGAAGCAGCCGTCTGTTTCCAGGGCCAGTTCCAAGAAGGAAAAGGCTTCTTCCAAGTCTAAGAGCAGCAAGAAGGAGCAGGCTTCCTCCAAGTCCAGGAACAGTAAGAAGGAGCAGGCTTCTTCCAAGTCCAGATCCGACAAGAAGGAGCAGGCATCCTCCAAGTCCAGGAACAGCAAGAAGGAAAAAGCTTCGCAGGAAAGCCGTTCTTCCAAAAAGCAGGACACTTCCAGGAGCAAGGGGTCTTCCGGTTCCAAGGACAGCGCCGGCAAAAAGGACAGCAAGCAGAAGGATACTTCTGCCAGCCAGTCAAAGCCTGCCAAGAAAAAGCAGGATACCTCCCAGGCGAAGTCAAAGGACACAAGCTCTGCCACTTCCTCAAAGAAGTCTCAGCCTGAAGTGAAGCAGCAGGAACGCAAGATAGAAGTCCGGCGATCCTCCAAATCAAGCTCAGGCTCATCAAGCTCCGACCAGAAAAAGAAAGACTAAGGCCTTATGTCAGGCCGGCCAAAGAAGGGCGCCTTTAAGGCGCCTTTTCTTTAGGCTTGCGGGAGAGAAAATGACCATACGCGGAAGGCTGGCGCCAAGTCCCACAGGCATGGCCCATCTGGGCAATGCCTGGTCCTTTCTTCTGTGCTGGCTCTCGGTACGATCGCAGCATGGCGAGCTTGTGTTGCGCATGGAGGACCTGGATACAGAAAGAAGCTCTGTTGTCTATATGCAGATGCTGATGAGCGACATCCGCTGGCTTGGCCTGGACTGGGACGAGGGACCGACCCCTGAAAGGGAGCTGCCCGCCTACCACCAGTCCAACAGGCATGCCTTCTACAGGGAGGCCGTGGACAGGCTCCGCAACATGGGGCTCTGCTATCCCTGTTTCTGCTCGCGCAAGGATCTGAAGCTTGCCTCTGCCCCGCATCTTGGGGACGCAGGGCCGGCTTATCCCGGGACCTGCCGCCATCTGCCGCCAGAGGAAGTGCAAAGGCGCATAGAGAAAGGCGACCGTTATGCCCTGCGCTTTAAGGCAGCAGGAAAGAAGTATGAATTTGACGATCTTGTAGAGGGCAGGCAGTGCCTTTCCCTGGAAGAGTGCGGCGGGGATTTCAGCCTGCAAAGGCCGGACGGCGTTTTTTCCTACCAGCTTGCCGTCAGCGTGGACGACGGACTGATGGGCATAAACCAGGTGGTGAGGGGCAGGGATATCCTGCCGTCTACGCCAAGGCAGCTGGCCATACTGGAAGCGCTTGGCTTTGCGGCACCCAGGTATGCGCACATTCCCCTGCTTATGGACAGCTCAGGCGACCGCCTTGCCAAAAGGCATGCCTCCTTAAGCCTTGAGGCCCTGCGCACGCGGAACGTGACACCATGGCGTGTCACAGGGCTTCTTGCCTTTATTGCCGGGCTGACCGACAGGAGGGAAGAGGTGCATCCCAAAGACCTGATCAGCCAGTTTGACATAGCGTCGCTTCATTGTCATGATTACCAGGTTAGTCAGAATGATTTGCAGTGGCTTGAAGGCAGGGAGGTAGAAGAATGACCAGAATAACCAGTGCTTTTCTGGACGAGCTGTTCCCAAAGGAGAGGACAGAGGCTTTTTTTGATGCTTTGTTTGGCGGTGCAGAGGAAGGGGCATACGACATTGTCCTGCGTCCGAGAAAGGAATCGGACGATACCGTTGAGCTGGCCTTTGAACTGCACCAGCGCCCGGGCAAGTGCCTTGTGTGCAATCTGACCTACGGCCTGAGCGGTGTCTTTAAGCGCCACCCCGTTATCAATGCCCAGGGTCTGGCCGATGCTGTTGCCAGGGAAATGGGCTGGAAGAAGTGCACCTGGGAAATTGGTACGACACGTGAAGAAAGCTCGGCCATGCACTGGCTTCCGTTCCGTATCATGCGTGCAGAGTAGCAGAGAAAATACAGTTGACTGTACCTGGAAATTCCAGTAATTAGCTCAATTGCGTTTTGTTCTGCACTAAGATGCAGGGTATCAGATGCACGGTATCAGGCAGATCCGTACAGGTTTTGCCATACAGATGCCAGCTTAGCTCAGTTGGTAGAGCAGCTGATTCGTAATCAGCAGGTCGCAGGTTCAAGTCCCGTAGCTGGCTCCAGAAAATAATAAGGATTTACATGCAAAAACATGTAAATCCTTTTTTATTGCCCTTTTTATTGCTTTTGTTTCAGGCCATGACCTTCATGGGAGGGGCGGCCAGTCCGTCAGGTCAGGGAAATAACGATGTTGCGGATTTCCCATCTGGACAAGGCCCATCCTGTACCGGAAGAAAGGCGTTAGCGGCGCAGGTTTCTTGCCTGAAGCCTTGTGGCCTCGATAAGGAAGGACTGCACTTCTACCTCGGCAAGGGGGCTCTGGCTGTTAAGTGTGTTGAGAA
The DNA here is from genome assembly GCA_963661665.1 of Bulleidia sp. Classification (GTDB taxonomy): domain Bacteria; phylum Desulfobacterota; class Desulfovibrionia; order Desulfovibrionales; family Desulfovibrionaceae; genus Desulfovibrio. The sequence continues at coordinate 15,857 of CAVLCT010000020.1, forward strand.
AATCCGTCATCCTGTCCTTGTAGCTGGTCCAGGCTTTTTCCATATCAGCCAGCTGCTTGCGGCACAGCTGGGCATTGTCATGCTCATCGCATGATTTCTGCATGTCCCTGTAGCTGGCATTGAGCTTGGCGTCCCAGTAGTTTAACACCACTTTCCCGCAGGCAAGCGCTTCAGGGTGGCCTGATGCGTGGCTCATGCACTCTTTGTAGTTGTCTATGACCTGCTGTTCTTCCTGCTTTTCCTTTTCAAGGTCATAGGCATATGCAGCCTGGGCAAGGGAGAAAAGAAAAAGCATGGCAAATGATGCTGCCAGGAAACGTGTGAACGTAGCCATTTTTAAAGACTCTCCTAATGAGATGTATTTTGTGCGGCGTCAGTTGCCGCTTCTGCGTTATGGCTTGCTCTTTAGGCAGAAGAACGGCCGCTATTGCCGCAGGGACTCTGCCTGAAGCTTGGTGGCCTTGATAAGGAAGGCCTGTGCCTCAACTCTGGAAATGGAGCCGTCGCCGTTAATGGTGTAGATAAAATTGGCCATTTTATCCTTGTAGCTGATCCAGGTTCTTTCCATGTCAGTCAGCTCCTTGCGGCACTGCTGGGCATTGTCCGTCTTGTCGCAGGCTTTCTGCATGGCCTTGTAGTTTGCATTGAGCCTGGCGTCCCAGAAGTCAAAGACCTCTTTTCCGCATGAGAGCATCTCACTGGTGCCTGTTGCGTACTTCATGCACAGAGAGAAGTTGTTTTCGACCTGCTGCTCTTCCTGTTTCTCCTTGTCCTGATCAAAAGCCTGTGCAGACTGGGTGAAGGAGAAGAGAACCAGGATGGCCAGTAATGCCAGGCAACGTCCGGGCATGGGCATCTTTATAGGCATTTTCATGGGAACTCCTATTCCTGTGCCTGGCTGAGCTTCTGTATCATGGCTTCTACTGCCAGGGCCTGATTCTTTGTGGCTTCCCTGATAAAGCTTAAAACGTGCTCCCTGGACGATGTCTTGTCATAGAGTGATGAAATGAGCGTATCCATCTCATCTCTGTAGCGTTCCCAGGAGCGTTTCGTGCCCAGAAGCTTTGCCCCGCACAAGTTTGCTGAAACATTCTCGTTCTGGGGCTTTTGGCAGGCTTTTTTGACTATAGCGTATTGTTCGTCCAGGTAGCCGTCCCAGAAATCTATGGATTTCTTTTTGCAGGCCTGTACGGCATCCGGATCAGATGCCTTTTGTATGCAGGCAGAATAGCGTGCTTCTTCCTCTTCCTGAGTCATGGCAGAAGCTGTTGTGCTGCAGAGGACAGCAAGTATGGCAATAAGTGGCAAAACAATGCCTTGTTTGAACATGGTATCCCTCATCCTATGAAGGCTTAAGCCTCCGGCAGTACAGGCCGGAGACAAAAAAATAACATTTTGTCAATATGTTTGACTCTATCTTGTCCTTTATGGCAGGGCAAGAAAAAACTGAATGCCTCTCCCGATCCGGGCATAGCTGTACCCGCCAGGCAATCACCATTCCAGGCTGTCTGCATTCAGCAGAAAGTCAAAGATGCTCATAACCAGCACGCCTGATTCATTGTAATGCGGAGCGAGGGTGTCCTTGGTGATGATAACCCTCTTGAAGCAGTCTTTGGGCATCATAAGAGGCCGTTGTTCCTGTTCCATCTCTTCCTGGCTGTGAAGGGCATAAGCTGACTGGATATAGCAGCGCCTGGAACCCTTGTTGCAGACAAAGTCGATTTCCAGCTGCCTGCGGACGGAGTTTCCTTTTTCGTTGGTGCCAAACTGTGTGACAACGCCTACGTCAACAGAAAATCCGCGTATTTTCAGCTCATTGAAGATAATGTTCTCCATGCTATGCTGTTCATCAGTCTGCCTGAAATTCATGCGGGCGTTTCTGAGACCGATATCCGTAAAATAATACTTCAGGGGCGTAGAAATGTATTTCTTCCCCTTCACGTCATAGCGCATGGCCTTGTCTGTCAGGAAGGAGTCACAGAGGTAGTCAAGATACCGTTTGATGGTGGTGGCGCTGATTTTCTTCTTTTTTACCGGCTGGAATGTGGCAGACAGTTTATCCGGATTGGTCAGGGAACCGATGGCAGATGAGAGAATATTCAGCAGTTCTTCCAGTTCTGCCTTGTTGCGGACTGAATACCTTTTAACGATATCCGGGATATATGTTTCCACAAAGAGGTTTTTCAGGAAGGCAGTCTTCTGTTCCGGAGCAGCAATGTTCAGTACCTGAGGCAGTCCTCCGTAAAGCATGTACTCTTTCCAGCCTTCTTCCCGTGTTCCCTGCCAGACAGACATGAATTCAGCAAAGCTCAGAGGGTGCATACGGACTTCGTCCCCCCGGCCGCTGAACTCTGTGATGACATCTTTTGAGAGAAAGCGGGCGTTGCTTCCGGTTACATATACATCCACATTTTTCATGCGGATCAAACTGTTCAGCACGGCCTCGAAATTCCCCAGCATCTGCACTTCGTCAAGCAGGACATAGTACTGCTTATCGTCACGAATTCTTTCTTTCAGTTGGGAATACAGCACATGTGGATCGCGAAGCTCTTCATTTTCGATGGTGTCAAAGGCTATTTCGATGATATGTTCTGGGGCTGTCCCCTCTGACAGGAGATGATTCTTGAAGAGCGTGAAGATCAGATAGGTCTTGCCGCATCTGCGCATGCCGGTAATAACCTTGATGAGTTCGTTATGCTTTTTGCTGATAAGCGTATTCAGGTACTGGTCTCGTTTTATTTCCATACATGCCCTCTTATGGATGCTCTTTGCAGTAAACCGCAAAAATCTTCACTAATGGTAAACAATAGATACTATTTTGTGAAGGATTTTTGCAGGTAACCGCAAAAAATATCAGTAAAAACTACTCCCCAGCGGGAGTCTGTGCAGGATTTTTGCAGTTTATCGCATACGAATGCGAAGAACTGCTATGTCCAGCCTCTGCCATGAGCTTCTTCCGGCGGACCCATTGCAGATCATCAGTCAAAAATAGCTTGCGTACAACGGTTCCTTTTGCATAAAGTTGCCATCTCTTTTTGTCCGTTTTTCGGGCACTTTTTTCATCAGTCATTCAGTTTTTTGGGAGAGCCGCTGCTTATGAGCCTGCTGGATACCCTTGCCAGGGCGGATATTGCCGTACTTGTCGGCATTATTTCGCTCTTTGTCTCCTTTTTCCTTTCTCTTTACCAGTTAGTGCGTCCCAAGGGGAAATAATGATAGCCATCATATCTATTTGGGCAGCATACTTTGCCGTATTCTTCTACCTGTCCCGCAAAGGGCAGGGGCATGACGTTATGACTTCCGGCAAGGTAGGCTTTATAGCGCTTTCCCTGGCCTATGTGGCAACCTATATTTCAGCAGTGGCTCTGGTTGGCTTTGGCGGGCTGGCCTACAAGTACGGCATGCAGATGCTTCTGGTTGCAGCCGGCAATGTCTGGATAGGCACCTATGTCGTATACCGCTTCCTGGCCTGGCCGACACGTGTCTGCCAGCGCAACCTTCAGGCAAGGACGCCTGCCCAGCTTATGGCAAAAGGGCACAGAAGCCCGTTGCTCGGCCGCTGCCTGGCCCTTATCTTTGCCGTCTTCTTAGGCGTGTATGCCTCGGCTGTCGTCAAGGGCGCAGCCCTGCTGCTGGCCCAGGTGCTGCCTGTGCCTGTGTGGGTGCTCATCTGGGTGGTGGCCCTGCTGGTTGCAGCCGCTGTTTTCATGGGCGGACTGCGCGGCGTGCTGTATACCGAGGCCATGCAGGGCCTGGTCATGACTGTCGGCATTATCATGCTGGCTTTTGCCGTATTCAAGGCCGTGGGCGGTCCTGTTGAGGGCATGTCCAGGCTGGCTGACCTGGCACCGACTGATGCTGCCAACTGCGGCTTTGTTTCCCTGTCTTCAGGGGGACAGGGCTGGTTTATCATATCTCTTGTTATTGTGACGTCTTTTGCTGTCTGGGCCCAGCCGCAGATGATCCAGCGCCATTTTGCCCTGTCTTCGTCAAAGCAGGTGGACCGCATTATGCCCCTGGCCATGCTTGTGCTGACAGTGCTGGTAGGCGGAGCCTATTATCTTGGCTGCCTTGCACAGCTTATCATGCCAGGCATCGACAATCCCGACGATGTCATGCCCATGCTTGTCAAGGCACTGCTTCCTGAAGCCGGCCTGCATATCTTTGTCCTGGCCATTGTGTCTGCGTCCCTCTCAACGGCAAGCGCCATCTTTCATATCGCTGTTTCTGCCATTGCCGAGGATCTGCCGGGACGCAAGGCCTCCCGTGCCATGTGGCTTTTGGGCATCGCCTTCTGCGTCCTCTTAAGCGGCGGCTGTGCCCAGATTAAGGGCGAGATTATCGCCATGCTTTGCACCACGAGCTGGAGCATTGTGGGCGCAACGGTCCTGGTGAGCTATATTGCGCTGGTGCGCTTTGGCAAGCGTAGCACCATTGCCGCCTGGGCCAGCTCTGTCGCAGGATTTGTGGTCTGCCTTGGCTGGTACCTCATGACGCATCCTACCTTTGCCATCATCCATCTGCCCTGGCCCGTATTGAGCCAGATACCGCCTTTCTTTGTGGGCTTTGCCGCATCCCTTGCAGGCTGGTTTGTCGGATGGGGCCTTGATGCCGAAGGCAGAAGAAGATCGACGTTCTGGCCCGATGCCATGCCTCTGAAAAAGTAAAAAGAGGGAATGCAGCCTGCCAGTGCAGGCGCGTTTTCAGGAACCTGATGATATCCAGGAAAACCGGCATCGCCGTCTCATGCGGCCCTGCCGGTTTTCTTTATGGTCTTTTCAGAATATGCTGAATCCTGACTGCGGGGGCCTGCAGAAATGTCCCTGAAACGTTCCAGAAACAACGCACCAGGAAACCTCAGACAACTGCCTGCATAAAGCCATGAAGGGGGAGCATTAGTGAGCAGCAAACAGGAATATGGCGATTACCAGACCCCTGCCTACTTTGCTGAAAAGGTCTGTCTCTACCTGAAAGAGTGCCGCCGCATAAACCCTTCGGCAGTCCTGGAACCCACATGCGGTGTAGGTGCCTTTCTGAAGAGCAGCCTTCTCTTTGATGCGAAAGAGTACTACGGCATTGAGATAAATCCTGAATATTGCTCTGTATGCAGGACTACAGTCAGCAGTGACAAAGTACAGATTGTTAATGCTGACTTCTTTGCCTTTCCCTCAAAGTCCCTGATACGGGACAGAAGGCAGATCCTTGTTATAGGCAATCCTCCCTGGGCGACAAGCAGCATGCTGTCAGCGCTTGGTTCTGGCAATCTGCCTCAGAAGTCGAATTTCAAGGGGATGAAAGGAATTGACGCCATAACGGGTGAAGGTAATTTCGATATCTGCGAGTATATGATCTTGCAGCTTGTCCATGAGTACAGGGATTCTGATACCGTTATAGCCATGCTCTGCAAGACCTCTGTCGCCAGAAATGTTTTTAAGGAGCTGAAAAGAAACTGCATAAACTTCTCTTCCTGTGACATGCTGGAATTTGATGCAGCAAAGGTTTTCAGGATAAGCGCCAGTGCCTGTGTCCTGGTTATCCAGCTTTCAGAAAAGGCAGTCTCATCAGATGTCTGCAATGTCTATGACTTTGAGAGCGCGCTTGAAAGTACAGTTGGTCCGGCGTCAGTAAAATCACAGTTTGGATATGACAATGGCCAGCTGTACAGCCGCCCGGGCTGTCACGGCATGGATTGTAATGCGGAGAATTTTGACGGGCGCTGCTGCTTTGAATGGCGGCAGGGGGTCAAGCATGACTGTTCCAAAGTCATGGAACTGACCTTGAAGGACGAAGTACTGCAGAATGGGCTTAAGGAAACCGTCTGCATTGAAGACGATATTGTGTTCCCGCTTGTCAAAAGCAGCATGTTCAAAACGCCTGTTATCCGCAGCTTTTCAAAATACGTGATTGTGACCCAGAAGAAGGCACGTGAGGACACTGCTTTTCTTGAGCACAGGCTTCCCAAAACCTGGGCCTATCTGAGCCGCAATACCGGACTGTTTGAAAGCAGAAAGAGTTCCATTTACCGCGGCGCACCGCCTTTTTCGATGTTTGGCGTGGGCAGCTACTCGTATTCAAGATACAAAGTCGGCGTAAGCGGCTTTTACAAGCATCCTCTGTTCTCTGTCCTGTATTCAGAGGATGAAAAGCCTGTTATGACAGACGATACAAGCTACTTTATCTGTTTTGACAAGTACGATTATGCCTATATTGCCATGCTTTTGCTCAATTCAGAAAAGGTCCGGGACTTTCTTGAGAGCATAGCTTTTCTGGATGCCAAAAGACCCTATACAAAGAAGGTCCTTGAGCGCATCGACTTTGATAAAATTACCAGCTCTGTAACGTATGGCGAACTGGCCGTGACTGAAAAGAAACTGCATCTTGAATGCTATGCAGATATACCTATGTACAATGCCTTTAAGTCATTAGTGCATCGTATAAATGGCAAACAGTAACTGCGGGCAGAAAATGAGATCTGCCAGCCAGGCCACAAGCACAGCGGAGCAGGGGCACAAGACTTCTTGGCCCTAGGGGAGCTTACTGCTTTTCCTGCTCGCGAATAAGCCTTTTCAGCTTCTTGGCGTAGCGTTCTGCCTCTGAGTAGACACAGCCACAGTATGGCTGCCTGTAGAGGCCCATTTCTATAGAGAGGTCTATGCCGGCCTGCCAGAAGGGGCGCATATCCCTGTAGAAGAAAGCAGGATTGCCGGGGATGGCGGCAAGCCTTTCTCCTGCCATGCGGATGGCATCGTGAGGCTGGTAGCGCGAATAGAGCAGGCTTGAGAAAACATGCGTACAGCCAAGCTCTTTTGCCTTGGCAAAGGCCGCTTCCATGCGGGAAGTAACGCAGTATACGCAACGTTCAGGCGGTGTATCTCTGTCCTGCACTGCCCTGAGCCACTGTGTCAGGTCCCAGGAGGCGTCGTCACAGATAATGGGTATGCCGAAGTACTCTGCACACTGTATGGCTGCCTCGCGGCGTCGCAGGTATTCTGCCAGGGGCTGTATGTTGGGATTATGGTAGAAGCCTACCATGTCCCAGCCTTCTTCCCTGAAAGTCTTCAGGCAGATGCAGGCGCAGGGACCGCAGCACATGTGTACCAGCAGCCGTTTTGATCCTGCCTGCCCGGCAGGAATTGTATCAGAGGAAGGCGCAGCCTGTGCGCCTTCCTGCAAAATGGATGATGCCACGTCTTTACTCACGGATGGATGGCTATCTCAATGCTCTTTCCGTAGAGCGCTTCCAGTTCCTTGAGCGCTTCCCTTTTGTGATTGAGCACATACAGCCCAAGTTCCTGTGACATTTCATAGCGGCACGTGTCAGAGCTGCGTCCCCTCATCATGCGGGCTATGTCACGCAAAGCCTGCAGGGACTGCCATTCAAGGTTACGCCTAAGACCTGTGCCGCCACAGCAGGGGCAGGGCTCCATGGAGATGGAGATGGCCGAGGTGGCCGTGCGCTGGCGTACCAGTTCCAGAAGCCCGAATGAGGACATATGCTGGATGTCGTGCCTGGCCTTGTCATTCTTCATGGCATTGCGCAGGGTGCGCTCCACTTCCAGCACGTGCTTGTGCTCGCGCATTTCAATGAAGTCGATGACGACCTGTCCGCCTACGTCACGCAGTTTCAGCTGGCGGGCAATAGTCTCTGCGGCTTCCATGTTGGTCCTGAAGGCCATGTGCTCAAAATTGCCCTTGCAGGAAATCTTGCCTGAATTGATATCAATGGCCATAAGGGCTTCGGTCTGGTCAAAGACAAGCCTGCCGCCTGAGGGCATAAGCACCTCGCGGCTGTAGATCTGGTCCAGCTGGCGGCGCAGGTTAAAGCGCTCCCACAGGGAATGCCTGTTGTCGTTGTGGACCCTGACCAGATCCTTCTTATGCGGGAAAAGCAGGGCTACCGTATTCTTGATGCGTTCTGCCACATCGGCATTGTCCACCCACAGCTCGTACACATCGTCTGTCAGGTAGTCGCGGACAGCCCTCTCAACCAGGCCGGGCTCGCGGTAGACGCAGGCAGGAGCCGCAACACCGGCAGCCTGCTTGCGGACCTCGTTCCAGGTGCGCTTCAAGTAGGCCAGATCGGTTTTCAGGGTTGCCTGGGTGACGCCGGCACTGACAGTACGGACAATGACGCCGAGATCGTCGCCCGGGTCAATGCCGTTCATGAGCTCACGCAGGCGCCTGCGCTCTTCCTCGTCCTTGACCTTGCGGGAAATGGCAATCTGTTCCTGTCCCGGGGTCAGCACCAGGAAGCGGCCGGCAAGGGATATCCATGTCGTCAGGAAGGCTCCCTTGCTGCCATTGGGTTCCTTGACAACCTGCACCAGCACTTCCTGGCCCAAGCGCAGCACCTTCTGGATGGGAGGGGACTTGCGTCCGCGCACAAATTCCTGGGTGGTGATGAAGTATTCCGGATGCACCTCGTCAATTTGCAGGAAGCCGTTCTTTTCAGTGCCGAAGTCCACAAAGGCGGCCTGCAGGTTGACGTCAATATTGACGATAACGCCGCGGTAGATATTGCCCTTGATCTTCTTCTGGTGGAGCATGTCCAGGTAGTATTCGTCCAGGATGCCGTTGGTCGTGAACGCCACCTCTACCTGCTCGCCTGGAAGGACGCTGATAAACATGCGGCGCCTGGCGTGCCTGGCCGGGACAAATCCGCGCGGCGACAGGCTGTCAGTAGGCAGGTATCCTGTCTGTTCCTGATCGCTGCCGCTGTCATAAGAAGCTGGCTGGGTCTGCAGAGCGGCCTTTTTGTGGCTGCGTCCGCCCCTGCGCCCGCGGCGGTGGGTCCTTTGCAGGTCTTCGGGTTCATCCTCGTTCAGATAGTCGTCTGCATCCTCTTCCAGGGGATCGGCAAAATTTCTTTCACGGTAGTCCTGGCCGGCCGTGGCATCAGAGGCATCAGGCGCATCCTCTTCATAGGAAGAAACAGGGCGCAGGCCATCCTGATCCTGTAATGAGGGCTGCTCTTCTCCCATGAGAGGCAGGGACGGCTCAAAATCGTGTGCGAGAGGCACATCGTTTTCGGGGAGCGGATCGGTGTCGTGGAGCTCCTCAGCTGATTTCAGCGTGTCAGCAGGCTGCGTCTTCTGAATAGTTTCCCTGCGGATGCGTCCTGCCATATGGCCTTTGACGGCAGTACGGGCAGGCTTTTTGCGGCGGGGCTGGCGGGGAGCCTCCGGAACAGTCTCTGGCGCAGTTTCTGCTGCGGCGGGTTCTGTGCCTGCCTTTTCTTCTTTGGCTAGCGGCAGGACAGGCTGTGCGGGCGTCACGGAAGCAGGTTTTGCTGTCTCAGCGGCAGTTTGAGGCTCGCTGTCTGCTTCATCATCGTCCCAGCCTTTCCATGAGCTCCAGTCGCGTTGCGGCTGGCTTGCCTTGGTGGCCGTGCCTGCATTCTCAGCAGGGGCATTGTCCTTTTTCTCAGGCTGGGAAGAAGTGCTTTCCTGCGGTTCTGCGGCATTTTCTTCCGCTGCTGACAGAAGCGGGCTTTCTTCTGCCGCTTCCTTTACTTTTCTGGTTCCTGAACCCGGACGCACGCTCCTGGTCCTGGATGTTGTCCTGCGCGTGCGCTTGGCCCTGGCCGGCTTGCTGTCGTCAGAGGCAGTGTCTGCCTCCTGGGGCTTTTCAGCAGTAAGCAGCAGTTCTCCCGTTACGGCTTCGCTGTTTTCGGGAGCAGCCTGTTTGCGGGCAGGCTTGCGTCCGCGCTTGCGCACTGTCCCTTCAGTTTCATCTGAAGCCTGGGCTTTGCTTCTTGCCCTGCTTTTTTTTGCTGTGCTGCCGGATTCGGTCAATGCCACAGCATCCTGCGTCACAGTAGACGCAGAAAGATCGTCTTTGGTCTCGTCTGCCATACAAATTCCTGTCGTGCGCTCCTCTTGGGGCGCTTGAAAAAAATGCAGCCGGATTGTGAGCTTCCCTGGCTGGAAGGGAAGGGGGAATGGGAACCTTGTAAGACAGCACTATAGCTGTTTGGTGGTCATCCCTTGCCATCTGTTCCGGCCTCGCGCTCCTGCTTATGGTTAGCCCGGGCAGCGGAGGAAAGAGAGAATTGAAACGGAACAAAGATGCGGGAGAGCGCATAAAGCTGCTTCCACAAACCGCATGGTCAGACTACTTTTTTTTTCAGAATATGCAAGCACATATTTGCTTTGTGGCTTGCCGGAAGAGGCTCTGGTGAGCGCTTTCAGAAGACAGCCAGAGACGTGGATGTAGACGTATTTTGCAGGGCTGAAGTGGCGAATACGCGAGGGCAGATGCTTGAAACTCAGATACGGAAACGGCTGTTCAAATGAAAAGACTTCCCTGTGTGCCAATGCCAGGTATGCCTGGCAGAAAGCACCTGGGGAAGTCTTTAGAGAGAATGAAAAATGCTTTGTTCAGGTTTGGGTATTTTGTGCGAAAAGATTTATATGGCTACCCCCTCTTGCCTCAGCCTGTTTTCTTCATTTTGAACGATAATTTTATTTTTTTCAAAGATAGTAATTAAATTATCTTAACTTCCCGGGTAGTTTTTCCGAGCACAGATAATTTTGTCCTTTAAAACCTTTTGAAAATATAGACTTTTCTTAACTTATCATTGACAAATATTACACCTTTATATACTATGTACTCGTAGTTATTGTTTTTACAAGCACATAACAATATCGAGGATGAATATTTATGTATATTTCTATTGCAGGTAATGGTTATGCTTCTGCCGCCATCTCCTATAGGGACGAGCAAGACAAGTCTAAAGTGCGTATTGATTACCTTTATCTTGGCAAGGTGCTGGATCGCGAAAAAGGTATCTACCAAAATCGTGAGCGTGGCATTTTTACCTTTAATCCTGAAACTCAGGAATTTGGGGTGCCACCCCAATCTTACGTTCCACCCCAAAAGGAAAGAAAGAAGGACACTCGTGTTTGCGTAGATTTTGGAGATAGTTTCTTTTTAGCAAACTTTATTCACAAGTCAGGAATAATTGAAGCAATCGATTGTATCAGTTATGGCAACCGAGATACTCTTCATGCTATGATATTGTTTTATACACTGTCTAATCTTGCAAACTATAATGCTACTGCATGGTTTAATAGTAGTATTGTTAAACTTATGTATCCTAATGCAAATATAACAAGCCAAAGAATAAGTGATTTTCTGGCTGCAGTTGGAACTGATAAAAATCAACTTGTTTTTCAGAAGGCCTATATTAAGTTTGTTATGGAGCATTATAGCAAGGATACAAACATTCTGATTGACAGCACCGGACTGCCGAACAGTATTCACGGGTCTATGACTCGCTATAATGTCCATAACGGCAAAGTGAGCAGAGAAATTCGTCTTATCCTTGTCGTACAGAAATCAACAGGACTACCTTTGTATTACCAAGCTGTGCCCGGCAACATCGTTGATGTTTCCACTCTGGAACGAACTATGGAGCATATCAAGGCGTTAGGCATTGATATTGCATCCTGCATTATGGATGCTGGGTATAACTCCAGTGAAAATCTTGATCTGTTTTATGACGAGAATCACGCTTGTAAAATGGGTTTCATTACAAGAGTTGCCAGCAACGACAAGCAGTTCACAACTATGATGAAGGAGAACATTGGCCTCATTGAACAGGAAAAAAATTTTGTCCATTATGGAGACCGTGTCCTGTATATAACTCACAAACAAATCATGGTTGGAAAAAATAAAGACAATCCTGCATGGCTGTATCTTGGGCTTGATATGGATCGTGAATCAGATGAACATCACAACTTAATCAGAAAAGCAGCTACAAGAGAAATGTCTGATGCTGATATTCATCATGCATTGCAGACAGAAGGTTATTTCGGAATTGTTTCCGGAACAGAGTACAGCAATTACGAGATCCTTCCTGCCTATTACCAGCGTCAGATGGCCGAACAAATTTTTGACTTTGCAAAGAACTATACAAAGTTGTTGCCCCTCAGAACAAATAACGATGCTACGTTTAATGGGCACCTACTCATGAGTTATATTGCGACTTGTATTATAAAAATGATCCAGATCCGGCTCAAAGAATCAAATATGTACCTTGGTTCAAGGCTGGATTTTCTGCACGGTCAAAAGTGCATAGTATATACAGACAGGGTTGTCACGAATGCACCAGAGAAAGAGGCTAACGAAACGTTTAAGGTCTTTGGGATAAACTGCCCTGCCGTACTTAGAATAAAAGACGGTAAGTTACAGTATGAAATGCCCGCTCCCACTTATCCAGAAAGGAGAGAGGAAGAAAAGCAAGAGGATGATGTAAAGATAGAACAGAATGATCGGTCTTCTGAAAACAGCGCAGATACAGAAGATACCCAGCAAGAGAACGTCCGTTCCCAAGAATCAAAGGAGCAGAAAACTATTGAACCGGAATCTCAGGAGTCACCACAGCAAACCCCGCAGGTAAAGCGTGGGCGTGGAAGGCCTAAAGGCTCGAAGAACAAGAAAACTATTGAGCGTGAAGCCATGGAGGCTGCCAATCCGACGCCGAAGGTAAAACGCGGCCGTGGAAGGCCTAAAGGCTCGAAGAACAAGAAAACTATTGAGCGTGAGGCCATGGAGGCTGCCAATCCGACGCCGAAGGTAAAACGCGGACCTGGAAGGCCTAAAGGCTCGAAAAACAAAAGAACGCGCAAGGAGGAATCCAAAGTGGCCAAAATCCTTGCCAGAGAGGCAAAGCAGGACAGTCGCAGATCTCAAGGTAGCACAAATAAGCGGGATGCAAGCGAAGTGCCGCACGATGTAGCCAAGTCTGATAACTCTAAACTCATACCCAGTATGTCGGTAGACAATACAGTAAACACCACTTCTAAAGGGGAACATCAGCAATGTGCTGTTCAGGAGAATGCCGGGAAAAATCTACGCGAGTCTCAACACTAGCCAGTTACTACACAGGGCATCGGGAAAAGCTGATGCCCTGGGCAAAATTTTGGTATCCGCTCAGAGGGTCCGGATTTAGCCCCATTTTATAGGGCTGAGGGGTAGTC
>CAVLCT010000021.1:0-28601 GCA_963661665.1 Bulleidia sp.
ACTCATACATTGGAAGTCCGCTTCGCTGAAGCTTTCGAAGTTTTAATTGCAGTGCCTATAACAAACATAGTGCTCGTCTTGAAGCCACAAACAACTGTATAAAATTAATAATTCGCAGGTGTTATGGATTCAGAAATACTGATAATCTTGCTAATCACATAAGATTTTGCTGCTCAAGCGTCAAAATTGAACTCACCTACCATACGCATCATACCCTGATGACCGCTTAGGCTCTACCCACAAATATCCCCGAAGAGCCAATTTTGGTGCGGCATGACATGCGCAACCGCTGGTACGACGACTACGGCATCCTCAATATAGGCGTGCTGGACTTCCTGCTGGATGACACGCTTCTGAGCCGGTATCCCTGATATCGTACAAGACCGAAATAAAGCATACAGGCCGCCGGTAAAGTTACCGGCGGCCTGTATATCAGATATATGGCTGTTTTCAGCGCAGTTCCTGGCGATATTTCAGGGACTGGCGCAGCGTTTCAGCATCCATGTGCCTGACCTCGCTGCCCAGGGGAATGCCCTGGGCCAGCCTGGAAATGCGTATGTCAGGAAATCGTGCCTGTACCGCAGTCTGCACAAAGGAGGCAGTGTTTTCTGCATCCAGCGTGGCCCCCAGGGCAAAGATCAGTTCCTTGACAGTCCCCTGGGCAAGGCGGCTCATAAGGCGGGTCAGATCCAGCTTTTCCTGTCCCTGCGGAGCCATGCTGCTCAAAAGGCCGCCCAGGATAAAGTACTGTCCCCTGTAGAAGCCGCCGCGTTCCATGGTAAGCTGGCTGTCCCAGTCCGTGACCAGGCACAGCTCAGTGCTGCTTCTAGCAGGATCGGAACATAAGGGGCATACTTCCGTTGAGGAAAAACCGCCGCACATCCGGCACAGATGCAGGTTGTCCCTCAGCGTAGCTATGCTGTGCCCAAGCGTGCGCGTGTTGTCTTCCGGCCAGTCCAGAAGCGTCATTGCCATGCGCAGTGCGGATTTTGGTCCCATGCCGGGCAGCCTGCTCAGCATGCGGACCAGTTCCTCCAAGGGCGCTGGTAAGCCGCAGCTCATTAAAAGATGCCCGGAATGCGGATTCCGCCGGAAATAGCGGCCATTTCCCTTTCAAGGCTTTCCTTGGAAATGCGCATGGCCTCGTTGATGGCAGAAAGAACCAGATCCTGCAGCATCTCAACGTCGCCGCCTTCAAGGGCCTTGGGATCAATGGTCAGGGACTTTACTTCCTGGTTGCCGTTGACTGTTGCCTTGACGATGCCGCCGCCGCTGGAAGCCTCAAACTCCTTGGTGGCTGCTTCCTGGCGCATGGCCTGGATTTTGTTCTGTATGACGTTTGCCTGACGAACAAGGTCATTCATATTGCGCATAATAAATCCTCTTCAAAAGATATAACTGGTGATGGAAAGAAAGTTCGCTGCAAGAGCCGCATAGCTGACTTTAGCGCCGGCGGACCTGGTCTACTCGCGCATTGAGTATCTCTATGCAGTCTTTGAGCTCAGGCCTGTTCACCTCAGGCTGTCCGTGTCCTGAGCCGGCATTCTGGATAGCTTCCTGCGAAGCCCTGAGCGTTATGCGGACATCCTGACGGATGGCACTGGAAAGCTCTGCTTCCAGCTGGGGAATGAGGCTTTTCAGGCTTTCTGTCTGGTGGATGCTGCCGCCTTCCAGAATGACGGAGCTGCCGCTGGCAGAGCTGCATGAGAAGCCTCTGAGACGGTGTCCGAAGGCAGGATTCTGGCTCTGCGAGCCCAGCCATTCCTGGACTTTTTCAAGGAGCCGGCCGGCATCTGCCTGCCCGGATCCTGTCTCGTTTTCGGCAGGGACAGCCTCTGCTTTTTCAGCAACAGGGATGGATGCGGCCTCCGGGGAGGTCGTGGCCGCCTGATCAGTTGCAGTACCGGCAGCCGGTCCGGCAGATGGTCCCCCTGTCATGGCCTGGCTTTTAAGCTCAGGCTTTCCGCCAGGGGCTTCATTTGCTTTCGGAGCTGCACCAGATGCCGCCCCCGTGCCTGCCTGTGCCTGCTGTGTTTGTACAGGCTGGGCCGGTGCCCTTTGTACAGGAGGTTGTGATGGTTCAGCCGGAACCGGGGCAGGAATTGGGGCCGTCTGAGCCTGCCTTAACGGAGCCTGCCGCTGTTGCTGCCAGCCTCCGGGCCTTTGTGCTGCAGACTGCTGTGAAGTCCCCTGAGAAGCTGCCTGAGAAGCTGTTTGAGAAGTTGCCTGAGGAGCCTGCTGCCGGACAGCCTGTGCATAATTTTGCTGTGCATTTTGCTGCGGCATTTGGGGCTGTGTCTGCGCAGCATGTACCGCCGCCTGTGTCGTGGCGGGTGCCGCAGCCGGTTGTGCCACAGCCTGGGTGGCAGCCGGACCTGCATTTTGTGCAGGGGCAGGGATCCCGGCCACTTCCGCAGGAAGCAGGCGCGGCAGAAGCGCCATATTGACCAGCAAAAATTCCAGTGCTGCCGCCGGATCCTGTCCCGATGAAGGCATGAGGGATCGCCCGCTGTCCAAAAGCATCTGCCAGGCTGCATGCAGGTAGCCCGGCCTGAATTTGGGAGCAATGCGTTCCAGAAAATCCAGCTCGTTGTCTGACAGGCCCAGCCTTGCCACGGTTTCCCTGTTGCAGGTTTGCAGAAGGAAAAGCGAGCGTATGGTGTCTGTAAGCTCCTTGACAAAGTAGCGGATGTCTATCTGCTTTGAGACAAGTTCCTTTGAGTGCAACGCCACCTCGCCGCAGCTGCCGCTAGCCAGGGCAGAGAGCAGGTTTTCCAGGATGTCCTGGGAGACAAGGCCTAAAACTGAGCGCACAAAGTCAGCTGTGAGAGACTCTGGTCCGAAGGACAGCACCTGGTCCAGCAGCGACATGCTGTCGCGCGCAGATCCGGCACCCCTGTGCGCAATAAGGCGCACGGCATCGGCTTCATAGGCAATCTTTTCGCTGTCCAGCACCTTGCATAGATGCGCTATGAGCGTCTCTTCCTGAAGATGGCTGAACGTAAAGACCTGGCAGCGGCTGAGTATGGTGGGCGGAAACTTGTGGATTTCGGTGGTGGCAAAAATAAAGACAACATACGAAGGCGGCTCTTCAAGGGTTTTCAGCAGGGCATTGAATGCCTGGTTGGTGAGCATGTGCGCTTCGTCAATGATAAAAATTTTGTAGCGCCCCTCCATGGGGGCAAAGCCTACCTTTTCCTTCAGTTCCCTGGCGTCCTCGACCTTGTTGTTGGAGGCGCCGTCCATCTCGATAACATCGGGATGTGTTCCCTGGGCTATGCGCCTGCAGGCAGAGCATTCATTGCATGGTTCGGCACAGGGAGAGTGTTCGCAGTTGAGCGCCTTGGCAAAAATGCGGGCAATGGTGGTCTTGCCCACGCCGCGGGTGCCTGCAAGCAGATAGCCCGGGGCCACGCGGTTCTCGGCGGCTGCCCTTGAGAGCGCCGTCTTGATGAGATCCTGTCCTGCCAGTTCTTCAAAACGCTGCGGACGGTATCGTGTGGCAAGGGAAATATACTTCATGTGGGCTCTGCTTAAATTCTGCCTGCAACCTGAAAAGACGCAAAATCAGTATTGCCGGCCTGCGGGGCAAAAAGCCCGGCAGGCCGGCAAACATCCTATATGCACTTAGATTGTGTACTGGGCCAGCCAGTCCTTGTACTTGGGATTCTGGCCATGGACAACCTTGAAGAATTCAGACTGCAGGTGCTTGGTCACAGGGCCGGCATGGCCTGCGCCAATCTGGCGGCGGTCCACTTCGCGGATGGGGGTCAGCTCGGCTGCTGTGCCGCAGAAGAAGGCCTCGTCTGCGATGTAGATTTCATCCCTGGAGAAGGGCAGTTCCTCTACCACGTAGCCTAAGTCCCTGCCAAGCTCGATAAGGGAGGCACGGGTGATGCCGCCCAGGGTGTTGGTCAGCGGAGGCGTCTTGATCCTGCCGTTGCTGACG
Source organism: Bulleidia sp. (assembly GCA_963661665.1). GTDB lineage: Bacteria > Desulfobacterota > Desulfovibrionia > Desulfovibrionales > Desulfovibrionaceae > Desulfovibrio. Next base: position 3,950 of record CAVLCT010000021.1, read on the forward strand.
ATGAAGATGTTTTCGCCAGTGGCTTCGGAGACAACGCCGGCCGGGTCAAGCATGATTGCTTCGTCAAAGCCGTCGTCAACGGCCTCGCACTTGGCCAGGATGGAGTTGATGTAGTTGCCGCCGGCCTTGGCCTTGGACATCAGCGTGTTGGGATGGATGCGGGTGAAGGAGCTTGTGCGCACACGGATGCCCTGTTCCAGGGCCTCGGCGCCAAGATAGGCTCCCCAGGGCCAGACAGCGATGATGGTGTGCACGGGGTTGGTGCCGGGGTACACGCCCATTTCCTTGAAGCCCACAAAGGCCAGGGGACGCAGGTAGGCGGCCTTCATCTTGTTGACCTTCAAAGTCTCGATGCAGGCGTCGTAGATCTGCTCTGCTGTGTAGGGCATCTTGATGCGCAGGATTTTGCAGGAGTTGACCAGGCGCTGGGAGTGATCTTTCAGCCTGAAGACAGCGGAACCGGCATCGCCGCAGTCGTAGGCACGGATGCCTTCAAATGCGGAGTCGCCGTAGTGCAGTGCGTGGCACATGACTGACACCTTGGCGTCAGCCCAGGGAACCATTTTCCCGTCAAACCAGATGTAATCTGTAGTAACCATAGTATGTATCCTTGCTGCTTCCGCCAAAGCCTGAACATGAGAAAAATGCCTGGCTTCTGCGCGGAAATCCTTATTTGGGAAAGGTCCCTGTCACGATAATGACCAGGGGCTCTTTGCTTGAAAGGGATGCTCAGCCGCAAAGAAACAAGCCGGCCTGTTCAGCGGGGGAAAATCCTTTATATGTTAAGGAAGGAAAGAACAGCCGGAATGCCTTAAGCGGCGGTAAAGCTATTTGTACTTAATCTCTTCCTGCTGTGCAAGCGAACAGTCTTTTGCTCGCTGCTCCGTCACAGTCTCAGCTCTTTGTCTTATAGCTGCGGGTCAGTTCCCTCTGATGGCGCCAGTAGAGCAGGCAGAGCACAATGGTCGTGATGACCCAGCTTATGGGGTAGACCTCCATCAGGGTGGTGAAGTCCGGGGACCAGGCAAACACTGTGTAGACCCAGATGACACGGATGGTGCAGATGCACACCAGGGTGGCCACGGCCGGCGGAAGCGAGCAGCCGTAGCCGCGCATGGCATCGGAGGTCGTCTCCATGATGACGTTGATGGGCTCTGCCAGCACCACAAAGAGGATGCGGGTGAAGGCAAGGGAGATGACTGCCTCGTCGGCGCTGAACCAGCCCAGGATTGTTTTGCCAAAGTAGATGGCTATGGCAACAAGGAGGCAGGTGGCAGCCATGTTGATGCCCAGGGAAATCCAGGTGGCACGGCGGCAGCGGGGCAGGTTGCCTGCACCATAGTTCTGGCTGACAAAGGTCGTGGCTGCCAGGCCGAAGGCGTTGATAAAGCAGTAGACATTCATCTCTATGGTGAAGGCCGCAACGCAGCCTGCCATAGCCGCAGGGCCTAAGCTGTTGATGGCCGCCTGGATGAGCAGGTTGGAGAGGGAAAAGACCATGCCCTGGATGCCGGCAGGAAGGCCGATGCGGATCATGGTGGCCAGGTCTTCGCGGTTGATCTGCAAAAGACGCCTTGGCGTAAGCCTGAGCTCGTCATGCAGCACCAGCTGCTTCCAGAAGAGGTAGCCTGCTGCCAGCATGTTGGCGAGCACGGTTGCCAGGGCAACGCCGCCTGCCTCCATATGGAAGACCAGTACGGCAACGAGGTTGCCTGCGGCATTGAAAATGGTGGCATAGACCAGGGCCAGCAGCGGTGTCTTGGTATCGCCCTTGCTGCGGAAGACAGCTGCCAGGAAGTTGTAGATGGCCATGAATGGCATGCCCAGCAAAAACACCCTGAGGTAGTCGCTGGCAGGCTGGCGCACCGAGGCAGGCACTTCCAGGCAGTCAAGCAGCGGCCCGCAGCCAAGCTCTCCGATGATGGTCGTGATAATGCCAAAGCCTAAGGCCAGAGCAAAGGCAGTGTGGACGGCGCGCCTTGTCCTGTCCGGGCGGTGCATGCCGATGTCCCTGGCCACGACGACGTTGGCGCCCAGGGAAAGCCCCATGCAGAGGCTTACGGCCAGCCCTATGATGGGAACATTGTTGCCCACGGCTGCCATGGCATCAGAGGAGACAAAGTGCCCCAGCACGGCCACGTCGGCAGCATTGAACATCTGCTGCAGCATGCCGGTGACGGCCAGCGGAATGGCAAAGATGATTATCTTGTCCCACAGGGATCCTGTGAGCATGTCCATTGACTTTGAGGATTTTGAGGCGTTGTTTTTCATGGCGTTATGTACGTGTCAGATGCCGTATAGAGGCTGTATGTCGTTTCTTTAGGGGGATAAAAGTAACGTACAGAAGTAGAATGTAGTACATGAAGTGTGGATCGGAAAAATAAGAATAAGCGCGGCCGTGTCAAGCTGTTTTCTTACAGCATGAGGGATTTCACATGCCTTTTGCTGCCATGTCCCTTGCTTATGGGTTTCTGGCCCATTCCCGCTGTATCCCAGGTTGACAAGAAAGAGGGAGGGTGAAACAAAAAAACAGCTTTTGTGAACCAGACGAGCATTGCCAGATCGGCACTATCAGCACTGCAGCTGAGCATGGACGGTTAAGCGGTTCACAGGAAATGTATGGCTTTGGGCTTTTGCGAAAGGATGCGGTGTTCCCTGCAATGCAGCAGGACGTTCCCGCACATTATATAAAGGCAGGAACCAAGATGGATAAGGCACAGGCTGATGCAGGGATTGTTCTTGGCATTGATGCGGGGGGAACGCATACCGATGCCGTATTGTGCGAGGCAGGACGGATCCTTGGCACAGGCAAGGTGGCAACAGAGCAGGACAACCTCCCGCACTGCATAGCAAATGTCCTGGACGATCTTGCCAGGGACTGCGGACAGGATGCCATAAGAAAGGTGCAGCGGGTGACGCTGGGCACAACGCTTCTGGTCAATGCCTGCGTGCAGGACAGGCTGGACAAGGTCGGTCTTGTGCTTTCGGCTGGCCCTGGTCTCAGCCCGCTGCGCTTTGCCATGGGAGAGCATGTCTCAGTTGTTCCAGGCGGCCTTGACCACAGAGGCGTGGAAGTGGATCCCTTGAAGCTTGCCGATCTTAAGGGCCAGCTTCAGTCCTGGAAAAAGGAGGGGATTGCTGCCCTTGCCTGTGTCGGTAAATTTTCTCCCCGCAATCCTGCCCATGAGCTGGCCATGGCCCAGGTATGCTCAGAAGTCCTTCCCAATGCCGGCATGACGCTGGGACATCGCCTGAGCGGCGAGCTGAATTTTCCGCGCCGCATAGCGTCTGCGTACTACAACAGCGCCTCATTGCGCCTGCATAACGCCTTTCTCGATGCCGTGCTCGATACTTTGCAACATAGGGGCTGTGACGCTCCTGTTTTTCTGCTCAGGGCAGATGGCGGTGCCATGCCGTGCGCCGCTTCCCGCCTCTTTCCTGTCCACTCCCTGCTGTCCGGCCCTGCTGCCAGCGTCATGGGTGTTATGGCCTTGCAGGAGGGGCTTGAGGAAAAATGCACCCTGCTGCTCGACATGGGCGGCACGACGACGGATCTGGCGGTCTTTGTGGACGGATCGCCTGTCATGGACCAGGACGGCATGAAGCTTGGCGGGCGCAGGACGCTGGTACGATCCCTGGCAACCGTATCCATAGGCATAGGCGGCGATTCCGTGCTGCGCGTATCGGATGGAGCAGTGCATGTAGGCCCTGACCGTACAGGCCCTGCCGCTGCCTTTGGCGGGGACAGGGCAACGCTTCTGGATGCGCTCAACATCCTCAATGAAGAAGGGGAGGACGAGACAGCCGGATCCGTTAATGCAAGCAGGGAAAGCATGAAGGCCCTGGCCGCAGGGCTTGGAAAGCCGGTGCCTGAGGCAGCACAAATGGCCTGGGATGCAGCCGCCAGGGCCATAAAAAGCGCCATACAGGGGCTTGTGGACGATGTTAATTCAAGGCCCATCTATACCTTGAAGGAATTAAAGGAGCATGAGGACGCAAGGCCTGCCTGCGTGGCCCTTACCGGCGGTCCTGCCTTTTGCGTGCGCCATCACCTTGAAAAGGCTTTGCAGATGCCGGTACTCCCCGTGCCCTGCGCAGATGTTGCCAATGCGGCAGGGGCAGCCCTCACAAGGCCTTCGGCAAGGCTGGAAGTCTATGCAGGCACGGAAAAAGGAACACTGCTTGCCCCTGCGCTGGACATAGCGGAAAAGCTCCCCCGCAATGCCTCCCTGCAATACGTAAAGGAACGCGCCCTGGCCCTGCTGGAAGAAAAGCTTGCAAAAGACGGCGTAACAGACTGTCCTCTGGAAGTGACAAGTGCAGATCTGTTCGCCACACTGACTGATTCCGGCTACGGCTCAAGGGACATGCGCGTGACCTGCCAGACCGTCCCCGGCCTGACGCAGCGTCTTTCGGAAAGCGGCCGCTAACGTATCGTGATGCCAAAACAGGAAAGCAGATCCCGCAAAGGAGAGAGTAATGGAAGTCGTCCTCTTTGAGCCTGAAATTCCGCCAAATACCGGCAATATCGCCAGGCTCTGTGCCGTGACAGGGACAAGGCTCCATCTTATAGAGCCACTAGGCTTCAAGCTTGAAGACCGCTACCTGAAAAGGGCAGGGCTTGACTACTGGCCGCATGTGGAGATGCACGTCTGGCCTTCCATGGATGCCTTTATGGCTGACAGGAAGGCATCAAGGCCTGAGGCCAGGCTGGTGATAGCTTCCTCAAAGAAGGGCGGCTTTCCCGTGCACCGCTTTGCCTTTCATGAAAATGACATCCTGCTCTTTGGCAGGGAGACGGCAGGCCTGCCGCCCAAGGTGCGGGATCTGTCTGATCTTCATGTGCGCATCCCCATGCTGAAGGACCACGGCCGCTGCATCAACCTGGCCACGTCCTGCGGCATCGTGGTCTATCAGGCCCTGGCCAGCAGCGGAGTCCTTGACAATGAAGAATGGTACTGATTTTTGTGCCGGATCTCCTGCTGATAAGGCGCAGCCCCAAAAAGGCATAGGACAGAAGGGCGGACTGCCATGGCAGCTGTGGCTTCTGACCTTTCTCTGCATGACTATCTTTGCCTGCAATTCCATTTTCTGCAGGGCAGCCCTTGTCTCAGGCAGCACAGATGACCCTTCTATGGGGCCTTTGTTCTACACTTCGGTGCGCTGCCTTGTGGCAGGATGTGTCCTTGCGCTGCTCTGCCTTGCAGGCCTGATCCGTGCGCCGGGGAAGGCGCAGTGCCCTGAAAAAACAGGCGAACTTGAGAACACAGGCGATAAGGTCCGCCCGCACAGCGTCTGGCAGGAAGCCCTGGCAGAGAGCAGCTGGAGCGGGGCGCTCTTTTTGTACCTCTACATGTTCTGCTTTTCCCTGGCCTATGTGGATATTGCCTCTGCGCCCGGGACGCTCATCCTTAATATGTGCGTGCAGTTTGCCATGGTGGGCTTTGGCATGCTGCACGGCCTCTATCCCGGACGCCTTGAGTATGCCGGCCTGGCCGTAGCCCTGGCAGGGCTCATAGCACTCTTAAGCCCCGGACTCACAGCGCCCTCGCCAATGGGATCGCTGCTTATGGCCTTTGCCGGTTTTTCCTGGGGTGCATACAGCCTGTGCGGACGCAAGGTCCGTGATGCGGGGAGAGCCACGGCAGGATATTTCTGGCGGGCATCGCTCTTTGCCCTTGCCACCCTTGTATTTGCTCTTATATTTGAAACAGCTCCTCACGGAACTGCCATGCTCTTTGCTGTGGCAGGCGGGCTTGCCTCCTCTCTTGGCTATATCCTCTGGTATGCCATCGTGCCCAGGTACTCCCTTACCGGCAGTGCCGTGATTCAGCTGAGCGTGCCCGTACTGACGGCTTTGCTTGGAGCCTTTTTTTTGTCCGAAGCCATTACACTGCGTATCGTGATCTGTTCGGCCTTAGTCCTTGGCGGCATCTGCATGGCGCTCATGAACAGGAAGGACAGGCAGAAATAATACGCTTGTCATAGCGGGATGTATCGTCAACAAACTCTTGCCGTAAGTGCTGTACATTGCTGTAAGGGGTTTAAGGAGTAGCCATATGTCTTTGTGCACAGTTGAGGAAGCCATTGCCGATATCAAGGCTGGTAAAATGATCATCCTCGTGGATGACGAGGACCGGGAAAATGAAGGCGATCTGACCATGGCCGCCGAGTTCGTCACGCCTGAGGCCATCAACTTCATGGCCCATCACGGGTGCGGCCTGATCTGCCTGCCCATGGCGCCCGAGCTGTGCGAGAAGCTGAAGCTCAGCCCCATGACAGAGCGCAACAATTCCATGTATCACACCAACTTTACCGTCTCCATCGAGGCCCGCAATGGTGTGACTACCGGTATCAGCGCTGCTGACAGGGCAACAACCATCCTGGCCGCAGTGGCTGACAACGCCAGGCCCGAGGACCTGGTGACCCCAGGCCACATCTTCCCTCTGACGGCCCGTCCCGGCGGCGTGCTTGAGCGCACCGGCCAGACAGAAGGATCCGTTGACCTTGCCAAGCTTGCCGGCCTGAAGCCCGCAGCCGTCATCTGCGAGATCATGAAGGAAGACGGCACCATGGCCCGCATGCCAGACCTGGAAGAATTTTCCAAGAAGTTTGATATCAAGATTGCCTCTGTGCATGACATCATCCGCTACCGTTTGGAGCGCGGCCAGGTCTCTGTGGAATGCGTGGCCCATGCCCATCTGCCCTCCACCTTTGGCGACTTCACTGTCTATGCCTATGAGAGCAAGATTGAGAAGGGCACGCACCTGGCCCTTGTCAAGGGCGACATTACTACGCCAGAGCCCGTGCTTGTGCGCGTGCACAGCCAGTGCCTGACTGGCGATGCCCTGGGATCCTTGCGCTGCGACTGCAGGGGGCAGCTTGGTGCAGCATTGCGCCAGATTGAGAAGGAAGGGCGCGGCTGCCTTGTGTACATGCGCCAGGAAGGCCGCGGCATAGGGCTTGCCAACAAAATCAAGGCCTATGCCCTGCAGGACCAGGGCTATGACACGGTGGAAGCCAACATGAAGCTGGGCTTCCCCCCGGATCTCAGGGACTACGGCACAGGCGCCCAGATCCTGGTGGACCTTGGCATCCACAAGCTGCGCCTTCTGACCAACAATCCCAAGAAGATCAAGGGCCTTGCCGGCTACGGACTGGAAGTCGTAGACCGCGTGCCCATCGAGATAGAGGCCTGCGAGGAAAACAGGCATTATCTTGAGGTCAAGAAAGAAAAAATGGGCCACATCTTAAGCGGCATCCGCTGCCACTAGGCATATTTTTAGAAGCTTGAAAAAGAGGGGAACTGCTTTGCAAGTGCTGGCGGCTCTCCTCTTTCTTTTTGCAAAAGGGAAATAAACCATGCGCTACCTGCGTCTGAACAGCACAGATCCGACCCTGAACCTGGCTATTGAAGAAGCTCTTTTTGCGTCGTTTGACGAGACAAGCGAGCCTCTTTTCATGCTCTGGCAGAATGGCCCCAGCATCATCATAGGCTGCCACCAGAATGCTCTGCAGGAAATAAACAGCCACGAGGTACAGGCAAGAAATCTTCCCGTTGTCAGGCGCAGCACAGGCGGCGGTGCCGTGTACCATGATCTGGGCAACCTGAATTTTTCCTTCCTTGAATACAGGAAGGGTGTCAGGCAAACAGATTTTAAACGCTACCTTGAACCCATAGTCAGGGGACTGGCCCGTTGCGGCGTAGAGGCCGTCATTAAGGGACGCAATGACCTTGAAGTGCAGGGACGCAAGATATCAGGATCAGCCCAGCGTCTTTCCCAGGGACGGGTGCTGCATCACGGCACACTGCTTGTCGATGCAGACTTTGAAGCCATGACCAGGGCCCTGACGCCTGATCCTGAAAAATACCTTTCCAAGGGCATTGCCTCTGTCAGGGCCCGCGTGGCCAATATCAGCTCCTTCTGGCGCAAGGGTACAACGCTTGATACGCTCTGCGAAATGCTTGCAGAAGAGGCCGGCGGAATGCCGTGCGAGCTTCCGGTAGAAGTGCTTGCGCGTGCTCAGGCACTGCAAAAGGAACGGTATGGCTCATGGGACTGGAACATAGGAAAGTCGCCTGCCTTTACCAGCCATACGGAAAAGCGCTTCCCCTTTGGCCGCATCCAGATCTGCCTTGCTGTAAAAGGTGGTTTCATCACGGCCTGCCGCCTCTACGGGGACTTTTTTGCACAGCGTCCTGTGGCAGAGATTGAAGAGCGTCTCACTGGCTGCCAGAGCACCCGTGAAGCGATGGAAAAGGCTTTGCAGGATGTCAAACTTGCCGTGTATTTCAGCGGTGCCGAAGGCATCGGGGCAAAGTCAGGCATTGCAGAGGACGAGCTGCGCAGCTTTTTCCTGGATGCCCTGTAATAACGTCAGCACGGTTTGAGCGGTCATTGTGTGTGGCACCGGCATAGCGATGGCAGTGATACCTTGCAGTATATGATGTCTTGCAAATAAAGCTGTTAAAGGTATCGGTAGGTCATGGCTTCAGCCTCTGCTGCGATACCTGAAAGAATTTTTATTAATAAAACAAAGATGTTGCATGAAAAGCAGCCATCTTTCCTGGTACCTTTTTTTTAGGAGACTGACAGAGGCTGCAGGTCTGGATCCTGTTGCTGTCCGGACGGACATGGCAAAGTGAAAGGGAAAATCAGCAAAACATCATCCGCTGGTCCTGATAAGAAGTGATGAGAAGTGATAAGAAGTGATAAGTAGTGATGAGAAGTGACAAGAAGTGATAAGAAAGAATGCTGCAAACAGGAGATACTTATGCCCTGTACTAAAAGCGAATTCATTGAACTAAAGGCTGAAATTGTCAGTGATATCAGCAAGGGTCTGAAACCATCAGGTGTGTATGTACAAAATGGTACATCAGCCGATCCTGCTACAGAGGGGGATTGCTTTGAAACCAGGCGCTCTCTGGAACAGAACCTCACTTTCACGGCGGCTGCCGGGCAATTTTCCAGACGGAATATTCCGTTTGACATGGCAAAAATGCAGACACTTGGACTGCTGTCGCCGGACGGCATCTGGTCCAATGTAGCAATGCTTTTGTCTGATCAGTGTACAAGCACCATAAAAGCAGCTGTCTTTGACGGAGCAGATAAAAGCAATTTCCAGGACAGACGGGAATTTGGCGGGTCTCTGTTCAGGCAGATGGAAGAAACATATGCCTATCTTGACCTGCTTAACCAGACAAAAGCGACAATCAAAGGGCTGTATCGCACAGATGTTCGCGATTATCCTGAAGAGGCACTGCGTGAGGCCCTGATGAATTCACTGGTGCACAGGGAGTATTCCATCAGCGCCAGCACGCTCATCAGCGTTTATGAAGATCGTATTGAATTTGTATCCGCAGGAGGCCTGCCTGAAGGAATTGAACTGGAAGATATCCTGCTTGGGCTTTCAGTTTGCAGAAATGCAAAGCTTGCGGCCATCTTCTATCGTCTGAAGCTGATTGAAGCGTATGGTACCGGCCTGCCGAAAATTATGAAATCGTATGAGGGAAGCGGTTTGCAACCCATGATAAACGTGACTGCAAACGCCTTCAAAATCACATTGCCCAACTGCAACGCACAGAAAGAAGCAAGTACCTCTGTTTTTAGTGGCTCACAAAGTGGGGAAGATAAAATTCTCGCCTTTATTGCACAAAACGGACACATTGCCCGAAGAGATGCGGAAACACTGCTTGGAGTAAGCCAGGCAACTTCCAGCCGTATTCTCGGGCGCATGGTTGACCAGGGACTGCTGTACAAGGATGGCAGGGGATACAGGACGCAATACAAAAGGAAGGCGTGAAAAAAGAGGCAAAACAGGCAAAAACGGGAAGCAGAAGGAAAAAACAGGTAGTGAAAAGAAAGATTTGTACTTCTTGTTGCCTCTTTTCTTGTTTTCACAATACCGGTGTGCTAATGAAGGGAGTATAGCACTGAAATTTTAATGGCTTCTGCTCCTGCTGCCTTTTTTTGTGCGGCAGGAGCATGAAAAAGGAGTAGCTATGGCTGAACTTCTGTATACGCCCCTGTCCCGCTGGCATGAAGAGCACGGCGCCAAGATGGCCCCCTTTGCCGGCTGGTACATGCCCATCCAGTATGAAGGCATTCTGGCAGAGCACAAGCACACCCGCGAGTGCGCCTCTGTCTTTGATATCTGCCACATGGGCGAATTCCTGGTCAGCGGCCCTGACGCAATGAACCGCCTCATGCAGGCTGTCAGCCACAGCCTGGCAAACCTGGCCGAAGGCCGTTGCCGCTATGGCTTTATTCTGAACGAGAAGGGCGGTGTTCTGGACGACTGCATCATCTACCATCTGGGACCTGATTCCTACATGGTCGTCGTCAATGCAGCCTGCCGTGACCAGGACTTTGCTGTCCTGAAAGAACGCCTGACAGGCCTTACCCTCACCGATATTTCCGACAAGACCGCCAAGATTGACATCCAGGGTCCCAAGGCCGTCGAGGTCATGGAAAAGTTCCTGGGCGAGGATTTGAGCGGCACCGGCTATTTTGCCTTCCGCTACACCACCTGGCGCGGCCACAAGCTGATGGTCAGCCGCACCGGCTATACCGGAGAGCTTGGCTACGAACTCTATATTGACATCGATCAGGCCGTGCCCCTGTGGGAAGCACTGCTTGAAGACGAACGTGTGCGTCCTGCAGGCCTTGGCGCCCGCGACACGCTGCGCATGGAATGCGGCATGGCTCTCTACGGCCATGAGCTTGATACAGAGCATACCCCTGTGGAAGCCGGCCTTGGCATCATGATGAAGAGCGAGGCCGACTACGTGGGCAAGAAAGGCCTGGAAACTGTCCGTGAAAAGCTTCTGCCGTTGCAGCTTGAGGGCCGCCGTGCTCCCAGGCACGGGGACAAGGTCGAGCTGGACGGCAAGACCGTCGGCACAGTGACTTCCGGTACATTTGCTCCCTCCTTAGGCTATTCCATCGCCTTTGCCTGGGTGAGTGCCGATGTTGCTGATGCAGGCGCTTACAATATCGTTACAGCCAGGGCCAGCCTGCCCGCCAAAACCGTGCAGCTGCCTTTCTACAAGAACGGCACGGCCCGCACCAAGCTGGCTCCCAAGGCCTAAGGTGTAAAGCCAGGCATCCCCAGACGGGCTTTTTATGCGCCCTTTGGCGAGGCTTGTTATAACGGGGTACGATCCCCGCTCCATTTTGCAAACTAAAATCCCTGCCTGCTGGCAGGGAAGACAACAATACTGAACAGTCAGGAGAATCGATATGTCTACTCCCACCGAACTCAAATATTCCAAGAGCCATGAATGGGTCCGCATCGAAGGCGACGAGGCCGTAATCGGCATCACCCAGTTTGCACAGGACGCCCTGGGCGATCTTACCTATGCCGACACCCTGGCAGAAGGCGAAGAGGTCTCCATTGAAGGCGAATGCGGCTCCTTGGAGTCTGTTAAGGCCGCAAGCGATCTGTACTCTCCTGTTGCCGGCACAATTTCTGCCGTGAACGGTGAACTTGCCGATCATCCCGAAATCATCAACTCCGACCCTTACGGTAAGGGCTGGATTTACCGCGTGAAGGTGACCGAAGTTTCCCCCGACCTGCTTGATGCCCAGGCCTACGACGCCCACTGCGCTTCTGAAAGCCATTAGCGGAGGGGATCATGCCCTATATTCCGCATACAGACAAAGAGCGTGATGACATGCTTAAGGCTGTCGGCGTCAGCACGCTGGACGACCTCTTTGCCGACATAGCCCCGGACCTGCGTCCCAAGGCCTTTTTGCCCAAGGAAGGCATGACAGAGCAGGAAGTCCGCAGCAAATGCGAACGCCTGGCTTCCCAAAATGCCCGGAACCTGTCTTTCTTAGGTGCCGGATACTATGACCACGGCATCCCTGCCGCAGTGGATGCCCTGGCAGGCCAGTCTGCCTTTGTGACAGCCTATACGCCCTACCAGGCAGAATGCTCCCAGGGTACCTTGCAGGCTATCTTTGAGTTCCAGACTGCCGTGGCACGTCTCCTGGACATGGACTGCGCCAACGCTTCCCTCTATGACGGCGGATCTGCCCTGTTTGAGGCCTGCACCATGTGCGTGCGCCAGGCCAGGAACAGAAAGAAGGTAGTCGTTGACGAGGGCGTCAATCCCATCTGGCGCAAGATGCTGGCTACGTATTCCCGCAACCTGCCCATGGAAATCGTGGTTGTGCCCCACAAGAACGGCGCTCCTGACAAGGATGCCTTAAAGGCTGCCATTGATGCAGATACAGCAGGCATCGTGGTGCAGAACCCCAACTTCTTTGGTGTTGTCGCCGACTATGCCGATGTCTTTGCGGCAGCAAAGGCTGCCAAGGTCTTAAGTGTTATCGCCGTCAATCCCGTCATGCAGAGCGTCTTGAAGACGCCCGGCGCCATGGGGGCTGACATTGCGGTTGCAGAAGGGCAGGCCTTGGGCATCCCCTTAAACTTTGGCGGTCCCTACTTAGGGCTTATGGCCTGCAAAAAGGCCATGGTCAGGCAGATGCCCGGCCGTCTTGTGGGCCGCACCAATGACAAGGAAGGCAGGACAGGCTACGTGCTGACTTTGCAGGCCAGGGAACAGCATATCCGCCGCGCCAAGGCCACTTCCAACATCTGCTCCAACCAGAGCCTCTGTGCCCTGCGCAGCCTTGTGCACCTTTCTCTTCTTGGTCCTGACGGACTTGTTGACGTGGCCGAGAACAGCATAGCCAGGGCCCATGAGGCTGCTGAAAAGCTGGCTGCCATTCCGGGCGTTAAGCTCCTGAACGACCAGCCCTATGCCAGTGAGGTGGCTCTGCTCCTTCCTGTCAGCGCTTCTGCCGTTGTCAGCCGCTGCATGAACAGTGCCCATCACACTGTTCCTGGCTATCCGGCGGGACGTGCCTACCAGGGCATGGATAACGTCCTTATTGTCGCCTGCACGGAAAAGCAGAGTTCTGCCAATGTGGAGACGCTTGCCCGTGATCTCGCCCGTGCCATTGCCGATGTCAGGGCTGACGAAGCCTTTGAGGCGAGGGGGTAGGGAAGATGCAGACAATATTTGAAAAATCCGTTCCCGGCCGCCACTGCAAGGGCATTGGTCCCAAGCCCTCCGCAAAGAAGGCAAAGGATTTTCTGCCCGCAGACCTTCTGCGTGCTGAAAAGCCCAAAATGCCCGAGTGCTCCGAACTGGACGTGGTGCGCCACTTTACGCAGCTTGCAGGCCGCAACTACAGCGTTGATGCAAACTTCTATCCCTTGGGATCCTGCACCATGAAGTACAACGCCAGGATCAGCGAGGAAGTCTCAGCCCTTGCCGGCTTTAACAGGGCGCATCCCATGCAGGCCCTGCTTGATAACGGCAAAAGCAGCCAGGGCGCCATGCAGTGCCTCTATGAGCTTGAAAGGAGCCTTTGTGCCATCACCGGCATGAAGGGCTTTACCTTGCAGCCCATGGCCGGCGCCAACGGCGAGTTTACCGGCGTATCCGTTATTGCCGCCTATCACCGTGCCAAGGGACGTGACCGCCGCATCATGCTGATTCCTGACGCAGCCCACGGCACCAACCCTGCCTCTGCGGCCATGGCCGGCTTTACTGTCGTTAATATCGAGTCCAAGGACGGCATGGTGGATCCTGCCGCAGTCAAGGCTGCAATCGACCAGTACGGCGACCAGGTTGCCGGTCTCATGATGACCTGCCCCAACACCCTTGGCCTGATGGAACTGCACCTGAAGGAAATTGTTGCCCTGTTGCACGGTATTGATGCGCTCCTCTACTACGATGGCGCCAACATGAATGCCATCCTTGGCAAAATGCGTGTGGGCGATGCCGGCTTTGACGTGGTGCATCTGAATCTGCACAAGACCTTCGGCACTCCCCATGGCGGTGGCGGTCCTGGTGCCGGCCCTGTGGGCGTGTGCGAGCGCTTGATTCCCTTCCTGCCCTCTCCCAGGGTGGGCAAGGCAGAAGACGGCAGCTATTACTTCCTGCCCGAAGACGAGCTCAGCATCGGCCATATCGGTCCCTTCTACGGGAGCTTTGGCGTCCTGCTGAAAGCCCTGGCCTATATCTGGCGCCTGGGCGGCGAAGGTCTGGAAAGGGTGGCTGAATACGCAGTCCTCAATGCCAACTACCTGCGTGTCCAGCTCAAGGATGTCCTGGATGAGCCCTTTGACCGCCTCTGCATGCATGAATTTGTGGCTTCTGCGCCGCACGGTATGCACGCCCTGGATATTGCCAAGGGGCTTCTGGAACGTGGCATGCACGCTCCTACCATGTACTTCCCGCTTTTGGTGCATGAATGCCTTATGCCTGAGCCTACCGAGACCGAGAGCAAGCAGACCCTGGATGAGTTCTGCGAGCTTTTGCGCGAGATAGTCGCTCATGGCAAGGAAGATCCTGCCTGGCTTGAGGAAGCTCCCAGAGGCCTGCCCGTGTCCCGTCTTGACGAGACACAGGCTGCAAGGCAGATGAAGCTGACAGAAGACCTGTAGGCCGCATTTCGGCCGTTGCAGAGAATATAAAGAAAAGGAGGTCCCGGACTGCGGGGCCTCCTTTTTGTGTGTGCAGTCAGGAGATTTTCCTGGCGGATGAAATGTCCTATGGTGTGGCAGACAGGCCTCAAATACTATTTCTGGAAGGAAATTCTTGACCATGCCTGATACTGTTCCGACGCAAATCAGAATAGACCGTGACATAAAAGAAAAGGTCGTAGCCTTGTTTTTCAGTCTAGGCCTCGACATGTCCGGTGCCGTGAATATGTTTTTGCACCAGTGTGTCCTTCGGGGAGGGCTTCCTTTTCCAGTCGAAATGCCCCGCTATAACCAAAGCACACTGGATGCCATGAAGGATGCCAGGCGCATCTCAGATGACCCTGCTGTCATAAGCTATGACAGCCTGGACGAAGTAAAAAAGGCCTTGGACGAATGAGCTTGCATGCAGGGCAGCCGTCCTGTCAGCACAACTATTGTGTGCGGTATCTGAGAAAGCCGGCAGAAAACAAAGGGCACAAAAGAAGCGCCGCGCAAGGTCTGTACGAAAACCTTGAACGGCGCTTCTTATTGGGCTTATGGGGATTTCAAAGGAGTGGCTTGGACTTATTTCCGGCTAGACGGCTTCGTCGCCTTTTTCGCCGGTCCTGATGCGGATGCTCTCCAAAACATCAGATACAAAGATTTTGCCGTCGCCTACATGTCCGGTCCTGGCTGCGACGATGATGGCCTCGATGATTTTGTCAGCACTGGCATCGGCGCACACAACCTCGATGCGGACCTTGGGCAGGAAGTCCACCCTGCGGGTCGTTGCCCTGTAGACTTCCGTGTGACCGTGCTGGCGTCCGAAACCGCGGATTTCCGTGTAGTTCATGCCGTTGACGCCCATGTCGGTCAGGGCCTTCTTAACCTTGTCAAATACGCTGGGGCGTATAAGAGCCTCTATCTTCTTCATTGCTTTGTCTCCGTTGTTAGTACGATGAGCAACATACTCGTTCTTTATGAGCTTTCAGGGAGAAAGCCTTGCAGCTAGATATTGTAGCCACGTTCGTTGTGCAGGTTAAGATCCAGGCCGGAGACTTCTTCGTCTGCTGTAGCTCTGATACCAACTGTGGCATTGACCACAGCCAGGATGATGCGGCTCACGATGTACACATATACCCAGGTGCCGACCACAGAGACAGCCTGAATGCCAACCTGGGCGGGGTTGCCGGCGAGCAGTCCGTCAACACCGTTGACGCTTGCCACACAGAACACGCCTGTCAGGATAGCGCCTACTGTGCCGCCGAAGCCGTGGATGCCCACAACGTCCAGAGCATCGTCATAACCGAACTTGGTCTTGAGCATTACGCCGCCGTAGCAGGCAACGCCACCCACAAAGCCCATGATGATAGCAGCATTCAGAGGAACAAAGCCGGCAGCAGGGGTGATGCAGACCAGGCCTGCAAGGGCGCCGGAGGCAGCACCAAGGGAGGTGGGCTTGCCTGTACGAATCCATTCAACCAGCAACCATCCGACGATACCGAAGGCAGTGGCGATGTGTGTGGTAGCAAAAGCATGGGCAGCGAGGTCGCCGGCGCTAAGGGCGGAACCGGCATTGAAGCCGAACCAGCCGAGCCACAAGAGGCCGCAGCCAAGCAGGGTCATGGGCAGGTTGTGAGGGCCTTCGCTGGAAAGACCGGATTCAAGACGGGGTCCGAGAGCCTGGGCACAGGCCAGGGCAGCCGCACCGGAAGCCATATGAACAACAGCACCGCCGGCAAAGTCAATGGCACCGAGCTGGGCCATCCAGCCGCCGCCCCACACCCAGTGAGCCATGGGGCAGTAGGCAAATATCAGCCACAGGCCGGAGAAGAGGAGCATGGCAGAGAATTTCATGCGTTCAGCATAGCCGCCTGAGATAAGAGCAACTGTCAGGCAGGCAAACATGCACTGGAACATGAAGAAGGTGGCATGGGGAAGGTTCTCAGCGGCAGGTGCTACTGTTCCGGTTATACCGTTCATCATGAAGAAGCTGAAGTCGCCGATGAGTCCGCCGACATCATTGCCAAAGGCCAGTGTGTAGCCAACGATAATCCAGATAACCGTTCCCAGGGCAAGGGAAGCGTAGCTGTGCATGGTGGTTGAAAGCACGTTCCTGGAACGGACCAGACCGCCATAGAAGAGAGCCAAAGCCGGGGTCATTACAAAGACCAGGCCGGCGCAGATAAGTATGAAAGCATTGTCAGCAGCGTTCATGTGGCATTTCCTTACAAGTAACCTCAAATGGGACCGGACTTTTCGTTGTCGTCACATTGTCGGACACGTTCCGGATTGCCTCGTATAATGCACAGAACGTGCCAAACTATGCCTGTCCAGCAAATAAAAATTGCAATTTTTATTTTTGTTGCATGAATTCAAGAGGTTGTGTTTCTTCTTTTTCATTTCCCCCTGTTCAGCTCCGTGTCTGGCAGGGCCGGGGAAATTTTTCATTTTACAACATTTTTGTAACTTTATGTCTTATTGTCTTGCAAAATGTCCGTTTCGGGCAAGACAGAAAATGGCAAAACGTGGCTTTACATCATGGAGTTTAGACAAAATACATTTTTGTATGAAATATTTTCCCCTTCCGCAGGTCAGTACGCAAGACAGGTATTTTTAGTCGGATTCTTTGAAAAATGACTGTTTGACCAATGAATAATGGCTGTCTTTTTATTACATTTTTGTATAAAATGGTGCATCAGTCAGTACGGATCCGCTATCGCCGGCGTTGTTTCCAGGGGCAGGGCTTTGTTTTGAAAATTGCTGCCGTACCTGATATCAAACATCTTGCAGGGCGCTGATCATGCCTGGTTCATCCGGCCAGTGATATGGATGGTGCCGGCTCTGATGCCTTTTTATTCTTTAACCTCTACTACGGGGCAGACTGCCCCCTTTGCGAGCAAAGTATGTCTTCTATTGACTGGAACAAAAAGCAGTGTGTCGTGCTTGATCTTGACGGTACCGTGTACCTTGGGAACATTCCCATCCCTGAATCTGTTGCTGCCATACAGCGCAACTGGGACAGGTTCGATTTTTATTTCTTAAGCAACAATACGTCGCACTCGCCCGATTCCTACGTAACAAAGCTCAATAAGATGGGCATCCCGGCCCGCCTGGACCAGTTCCTCTGCCCGACTACTCCCTTGGTAGATTATCTGAAGGAAGAGGGGATAGGCACAGCCTATGTCGTGGGCAATGCCCTTTTCAAGAAGGACCTGGCCAGGCGCTTCCCTGAACTGAAACAGCAGGAAGAGGGGGCTGAATGCGTTATCCTTGCCTACGACACTGAGCTCACCTACGAGAAGCTTGCCCGCTCAGCCCTCCTGCTTCAGAAAAAGGACGTGCGCTTTTTTGCCACCCATCCTGACCTTGTCTGCCCTTCCCCCGAAGGGCCTCTTCCCGATGTAGGCAGCTTCTTATCATTATATGAGACTGCCACCGGCAGGCGCCCTGAAAAGATCTTTGGCAAGCCAAGAACAGAGGTCCTTGAGCCTGTCTTCAAAAAGTATCCGAGATCTGCTGTTGTCATGGCTGGCGACAGGCTGAGCACGGACAAAAAGCTGGCTGAAAATGCCGGCATTGACTTTATCTGCGTCTTAAGCGGCGAAGCGACTGCAGAAGACGTGCAGAAGGAAGAAAGGCAGCCGACGGTTACAGTGCCTACCCTTGGCCATGCCATGCCATAGGCGGCTTAAAACAAAAAAAGGCTTTCTTTTCTCTGCCTGGGCGGACGTGCAGATGCCTGGCCCCACTGTAGTCTCTGCGTGCTCTTCTGACTGGTTAAATCGGGGGCATTATATTATGCAAAATTCACCTGTCGTCATTGGGGAAGGCGTAAGGGATTTGCCCGTCGGGATATCTGCCTTTAGCACTATCCGAAAGCGTAATTTGCTCTACGTAGATAAGACAGATTTAATATACACTATGATAAAAAAATTTAGTCGTATATTTATATCTTGTCCTCGCAGATTTGGGAAATCTCTTTTACTGTCAACATTGGAAGCTTTATTTTCTGGACAAACAGAATTATTTAAAAATTTAAAAATAGAAAAATTATGGACAGATACAAATAAATACCGCATAGTTAATCTTGATTTTTCAGAAATAAAAGATAAAAATACACATGATGAAATGCAAATTAAATTTAATGAAATTTTAATTACAGGCTTTGAAAATGCAGGATTTAACTATAAAGGAAATGGCCTATCATTGCTTTCACAATTAAGCTCATGGCTTAACAAGCAAGATGGAGATATCGTTTTATTGATTGACGAGTATGATGCTCCGCTTAATGCAAACGTACACCATGAAGAGCTGTTTAATTTGGCAAAACAGATGACTGCTGAATTTTTTACTACCGTCAAGGCCAGAGACAAGGCCTTTCGGCTGGTTTTTATGACGGGAACTGCAAAATTTGCCAGGGCTGGTGTTTTCTCAGGTATGAACCATTTGCGTGATATTTCTTTAATGCCTGAATTTGGTACATTGCTTGGATACACAGAGGCAGAGCTCAGGCAATACTTCGGCTGGTACTTGGAGCAGTCTGCCAGAGTCCGCCAGGAAACAGTACCGGAGCTTTTGGACAGTATGCGGGAGATGTGTGAAGGCTTTTGTGTCGATAACAGGGCCGAAACACATGTTTTTGCTCCGTGGTCAGTGTTAAACTTCCTGTCTGACAGGTCCGGAAAGCTGGATTGCGCAGAGTAAAAGCCGGGAATACGGAACGCCCCCTCTGGCCGGTGCTGTAGTGAAGATGGCAATGATTTTTGATGGCGCAAAGCGCCAGTTTGTACAGTGGAAACGGGTGGAGTAAGGCAGGCGCATGTATTTCCGGACAGGAACCAGGCCATGTGCACCAGATCCTGTCCAAAAGGAACGTTTGAATTTGGGCACCGGATGAACTATAGAAACGCTTTCAAGTTTTTTCCAGGTTGCAGTTGCCTTTCCCATCAGCAGGTCGTACCACCATATATATGATGTCAGAAGCGGCAAAACTATTGCAGCCGTGCGGGTTTTCCGCTGGCGAGAGGTGTGAATAGTGAAAGAGACTACTGTTGTTATTATAGGTGGCGGTGCTACCGGAGCAGGCCTTCTCAGGGACCTTGCCATGCGCGGCGTGCCGGCCATGCTCTTTGAAAAGGGCGGCTTGTGCCACGGCACGAGCTCGCGCTTTCATGGTCTTTTGCACAGCGGCGGCAGATATGCCGTTTCCGATAATGAGGCTGCTTCCGAGTGCATCACGGAAAATACCATCCTGCGCCGCATAGGCTCAGGCTGCATCCACGAAACTGAGGGCTTCTTTGTCCTGACAAAGGAAGACGATCCAGCCTATGTTTCCAGCTGGACTGCAGGCTGCCGCAAGGCAGGCATTGAGGCAAAGGAACTTGATCCAAAGGAAGCACTGCTCATGGAGCCCGGCCTTGATCCTTCCATGCAGAGGGTCTTCCAGGTGCCTGATGCCGCAGTAGACGGATTCAGGCTTGTCCTGCACAATGCCATGAGCGCCGAGCGCTATGGCGGCACCTTCTACACCTATCACGAGGTGCTGGGCATATTGTCTGAAAACGGCCGTGTCACCGGCGTCGAGGTCCGCAATACGCAGACAGGCGAGACAATGCGCATTGCCTGCCAGATGGTTGTCAATGCAGCCGGTTCCTGGAGTGCCCAGGTTGTAAAAAGCTCAGGCATCCATCTGCCCTTAACTCCCGACAAGGGAACGCTCATTGTCTTTAACAGGCGCATTACAAGCCACGTGGTCAACAGGCTGCACAAAAGCGGCGACGGCGACATCTTTGTTCCCAACGGCTCAGTGACCATACTGGGGACGACGTCCCAGACTGTGGACGATCCCGCCGATTTCAGCACTACGACAGACGAAGTGCTGCGCCTGCTGGACCTTGGCAGGCCTCTTTTCCCTGCCATCGACTCCTACAGAATTTTGCGTGTCTTTGCCGGAACAAGGCCCCTGTATACCCCTGGGCCTGATGCAGGCCGTGCCGCATCCAGGGGCTTCCATATCAGCGACCATGCAGAAGACGGCATGGAAGGCCTCCTTACCATCTTTGGCGGCAAGCTCACCACCTACAGGCTTATGGCCGAGAAAATGGCCGATATCGTCTGTGCAAAGCTTGGCGTGACAGCACCGTGCCGTACTGCCGATGAGGCTCTTGTGCCTCAGCCTGCTGACTGGGCCCAGTCCTCTGCAAAGTCAATCTTCCTGCCCCAGAGCATAGGCCTTGTTGCTGACAGGCTGGGCGATGACTTTGCCAACTGTATCCGGCAGACGGGATGCAGGGGCAAGAACAACCCCATGGTGTGCGAGTGCGAGATGGTCTCCATGGCAGAGCTTCTGCACGTGGCCTCCCAGCCTTCCACCCATTCCCTGACAGACGTGCGCTTAAGGACCAGGCTTGGCATGGGAACATGCCAGGGTACCTTCTGCGGCCTGCGTGCCACCTCTGCCCTGGTGGAGCACGGCATAGTCTTTGGCAATCCCCTTGAGGATATGCGCAATTTCGTGACCGAACGCTGGAAGGGCACAAGGGCTGCCTTCTGGGGACAGCTTGCCAGGGAAATGGAACTGGCAAGGGTGATGTATTCCTCTGTCTTTGACAGCAGGGAAGACGTTCCTGCCATTTCCACTCCTGATACAAAGCTAAAGGCCAGGGAGGACACAGGCAGCAATGCTCCTGCCATCTCCGCAAGAACCAGCGACACTGTCGTTGTAGGTGCCGGCCTTTCCGGCATGTTTGCTGCCCTGCTTGCGGCCGAGTCCGGCAGAAAGGTTACCCTGATAGCCAAGGGCGCAGGTGCCCTGGCCATAGGCTCGGCGACCATTGACGTGCTTGGCGCAACTAAAAAGGGCAGGGTGCTTGGCAATCCCCTGGACAATTTGGGAGACCTTGGCGACAAGCATCCCTACAACCTTACAGGGCGCAAGACTGCTGAAGAGGCCCTTGCCAGGTTTGCTGATGAGACCGCCAGGAGAAACTGGCCCATGACAGGCTATGAAGGCAATGTCCTGGCAAACCACCTTCTGCCCACAGTCCTTGGCACTGAAAAGATATCTGCCCTCTATCCGGCCTCCCTTGATCCGGCTCCCCTGCATCATGCCCAGAACATTCTTGTCTGCGGCATAGAGGGCTTAAGGGACAGCATGCCGGGCATGGCAGTCCATACCCTGCGCAGCAATCCAGCCTTTGCCGGCAAGAAGATTGCCCATTGCTGGCTTCCCACGCCATGGCAGGGAACCTACCGTGTGGAGACGGCCCTGGATGTGGCAAGGGCATTGCAGGGATCCCTCTGCGAGGACTTTATGCGTGCCCTTGGCAAGGCGGCACAAGGCTATGATGCCGTCCTTCTGCCTGCTGTCTGCGGCATACAGCCGGATCTCTCCATATGGAGCAGGCTGTGCTCTGCCGCAGGCTGTCCTGTTGTCGAAATGACTGGCCTTCCGCCAGGAGTAACCGGCATGCGCCTCGGGAAGCTTTTGCAGGAATCCCTGGCAAAGGCAGGCGTTACCATGCTTGAAAACACAAAGGTCACGGGCTTTGAGCAGGAAGGCGGCCGCATGACTGCCCTGCGCACCACCCATGAGGACGGCGACCGCCGCTATATTGCAGAGCAGTTTGTCATCGCCACAGGCGGCATAGTCAGCGGCGGACTGGAAATACATCCCGGGTCAGCCCAAGACAGCGTCCTTGGCGTGACATCAGCCCTGCCTAAGGACACGGCCTCCTGGGCCCTGCCTGATCCCTTGGGACCGCAGGCCTTTGCCCGGCTCGGCATGCCTGTCTTAAAGGGCCTTGAGCCGACACTGGACGGGCAGGAGCCGTACTTAAGCAATGTCCGCTATATCGGGCGAGCCATAGCCGGACAGGATTCTGCCTTTGAACGCAGCGGCAACGGCATTGCCATAGCAACGGCCTATGCTGCTGTCATGAAGCCGTGGCTGTAGGAGGACGTGCAGGATGAATACCAAGAATCAAAAGATGCCTGTGGGCGTTGACCCCGATGCCTGCATAGCCTGTACTACCTGCACAGTTCATTGTCCCGTAGCCGCTGTGTCAGGCGAGTTCCTGGGCCCCAAGATGATAGGCCCTGCCTATGAGCGCTTCCGCCTCTCAGGGCTTCAGGAAGACAAGTCGCTGAGCTACTGCTCCAACTGCAAGAACTGCGACATCTCCTGCCCCCAGGGCGTCAGCATTGCCAGCATCAATATGGTGGCCAGGGCAAAGCAGTATGGGGAAAAGCATCCGCATTTTCTCAGGGACTGGATTGTCAGCCATGCAGAGACAGTGTCCTCCCTCATGTGTTTCACCCCTGCCAGCCTTAACAACAGGCTGATAAGCCTGCCCATTGTCCGCAAGGCCATGGACTTTATTGGCATTTCAAAGGGCGCACCCATGCCGCCCTATGCCGCCAAAAGGTTCAGGAAAAGGATCAAGGAACTGAACCAGGTGGCGACGGGCAGGACAGTGGCCTTCTTCCCCGGCTGCTACGTGGATCTCTACGATGCAAAGGCCGGCGAGGATCTGGTATGGCTTCTGGGAAAGGCCGGATACAAGGTAGTGATACCCGACGAGTTCCGCTGCTGCGGCGTGCCCATGATAGCCAACGGCTTTATGGACGATGCCAGAAAGAATGCCGCCCGCAACCTTGCAGCCATGCGTTCCATGGCAGAACAAGGCATTCCGGTGATAACGGCCTGCCCTTCCTGCGAGCTTATGCTCAAGGAAGAAATTCCCACCTTCTTCCCAGAACTGGCGAAAGAAGGCATGCCTGTCATCTCTGATGCCCAGGAATTTGTCCTGAACGAGATTCAGGAAGGCAGGCTTGCCATAAGCCTTAAGGAGACGCAGGAAAAGGTCATCTACCATGCACCCTGCCATATGCGTGCCTTAGGCATTGGGCTTCCCGGGTATGAGCTTATGAAGTCCCTGGGCATAGACTGCCAGGCTGCCAATGCAGGCTGCTGCGGCATCTCAGGGAGCTACGGCTTCAAGAAGGAAAAGCATGACGTAGCCATGAAGGTCGGGGCTGAGCTTTTTGACGTGGTACGGAAAAGCGGCGCTACCTATGTGGCAACGGAATGCGGTACCTGCCGCCTGCAGATTACAGGGGCAACAGGCCTTCCCTCGCTGCATCCTTTCAGCCTGATACGGATGCTGGCAGAATAACGCTTTTCTTCTTTGCAAGAGTTTGATTGCAAAAAACAAAGGGCAGGGTGCGGAAAAGTTTTCCGCATCCTGCCCTTCTGAATTTGTAGGAATGAAGAGGATGTCTTCCTGAAATCCTGACTGGCATCTGCTGTGCCAGTGGCCCTGAGCTGTTACTCCTCTACTGCTCCGCCTATTACTCCTCGGGCTTCAGCATCTTTGCCTGCTTCTTTGTTTCCTCAGCAAGGAAGCTTATGGCGTTCACCCTGCTGATGGTTCCGTCAGAAGAGGAAACGATGTAGTCGGACATGCCTTCCTTGTACTGTATCCAGGCCCTCTGAGCCTTTTTCAGCTTTGCCTTGCATTCAGGAATGCCATTCTCATCGCAGTTTTTCATTGCCTGCTTGTAGTTTCTGTTGAGGGCCTTGTCCCAGTATTCATAGGCAGCATTATAGCACTCAACCATGTCTGCTGTTGAGTAGCCACGCTGCATGCAGGCATTGAAGCCCGGGGCCAGTTCCTCTTCTGCCTGGGCGGCAGAAGGTGCTGCCAGGCCTGCAGCAAGCAGTCCGCACAGAACAAATTTTGCTGTCATAAGTCTGATATTCATAGGTATTCCTCTTTGGCTGAGGACCAGGGCATAACCATTAAGTCCTCATCATGAGTACAGGTGTATCTGAAAAAAACAGGGGTGTACGCTAAAACAGTAGAACAATCTGTAGACAAATTGGTGCTTTTCAGGAAAAATGTCAATATAGTTGCCTATGACGTGCATGTGCTGCATAGTGAATACTGAGCTACTGTAGTACAGTATTCTGCTGTTATGGGGAATTCCATAGTGAATTACTATGTTTTCTCTGGCAGTACATGCTCCTTGCCTTTTCTCTCTGGCAGTTGTTTGTCAGGGACAGGCTCTTTTGTCGTGCATGCTCTGTATTGTACCCTGCAGTTCAGCCTTGTTCCGTGCCGGACGGCAAAACTGCAGTGCGCAGTACAGACATCTTTGGCTG
>CAVLCT010000022.1:0-28000 GCA_963661665.1 Bulleidia sp.
GGATCAAGGCCTATATCCTCAAGTTCATCATGGACAATTTCCGCATGGTGAAGATAGGAACCACCCAGGTCCAGCGCAAGCTCTTCTTTAATCTGAACAGGGAGCGCCAGAAGCTCATTGCCCAGGGGTACAACCCTGATGCCGAAATGCTGTCCAACCGGCTTGGCGTCAGCAAAAACGACGTTCTTGACATGGAACAGCGTCTCTCCAACAGCGATGTCTCGCTCAACACGCCTGTAGGAGACGACACGGACACGGCTTCCCGCATGGACTTTCTCCCTGCCCTGGATGCCGGCGTCGAGGACAGCATTGCCAACGAGGAAGTCTCCGGCATGCTCAGGAAGATGCTCACAACGCTGCGTCCCAATCTGAACGAAAAAGAGCTCTATATTCTGGATCACAGGCTGTTTACCGATTCTCCCATGACATTGCGTGAAATCGGGGAACGCTACCATATTACAAGGGAACGTATACGCCAGCTGGAGATACGCCTCCTGGAAAAAATCAAAAAGCATATCTCCGGTGACGTTCAGGACTTCTCGGAGACATGGATCAATTCATAATGGATCAATGCATGAACGTCATGAACGGGCCCGCTGACTGTCCTGCTTTCAGCACACAGAGCAGCCGCCCTGCCGGACCGCGGAGTTATTCGTGAAAAAGCCATACACAGTTTTGATTGCTGCCTTCCTCTGCGGAATACAGATATGCATGCTTTCTGCCTGCAGCAGCTGTTCTGCACGCAAGCCGGAAAAAACAGCGCAGACGGAACAGGTCTCCGAAAAGATCTCCGGGGAGATCTCCCCGGAGGCGCAGGTTTTCAAGGTTCTTCCCAGGGAAAGCACGCTCACAGAGGAAGCCAAAATCACGGCTTCCTACCTGACGCTGTTTGAAGCCCTTGCCGGCGGGGATGAAGCTACAGCCCTTGCCGAAGCCGAATTTCTGGCAAAAGGCAGGGACGACAATCTCATGCCGGCTGCGCACTGGGCTGAATGTGCCATGTGGTTCATTGAGCACAAGTCCGTCAATGCCGTCTCCTTCCTCAAACTGGCCTGTTCTGCCTGGCCTGACAATTCCCAGCTTGTCCTGCTCTATTCCGAAGCGCTGAGTAACAACAACTTTGTCAAGGATGGCATCAATGTCCTGAACGCATTTATTGCCAGACACCCTGACGAAGCCGATGTCATACAGCAGCTTGGCATTTTGCTGCAAAGGGACAACCGCCCCGCAGAAGCTGTCACAGTCTTTTCCACCATAAAGGAAAAAGACCGCACTGCCTATCTTGAATTCTGCCAGGCCCAGGCCCTTATAGCCGCAGGCAATGAAAAGGAAGCCATGCCGTACCTTAAGCAGGCGCTCAAGAAACAGCCGGATATGGGCGAGGCCATGGCCGTACAGGCTTTCCTCTGCGAAAAACTGGGCGAACTGGCTGAAGCCCGCAAGATATATGAAAAGCTGCTTGCGCAGTATCCTGGCAACAAGGACATCTATATCAGGCTCATTGCCCTCTCCCTCAGGCTCAATGATCCGGCCAGGGCCGCAAAGTGGTATGACAAGACGCCTGACAAGGATACGGACTTCCAGATGGCCTCGGCCTCTCTCTTTGTTGAAGCCCGCCACTATCTGCAGGCAGAACGCATCCTGAAGGAAGTCGCAGCCCAGGAAAAGGCCCCGGCAGAAGCATATCTCAGCCTTGCCTCCTTAAGCTACGAGCAGAGGAACAATATAAAGGAAGCAATGGCATGGCTGGACAAGCTGCCGGATGACAGCAAGTTCGCTGAAAAGAAATATTTGTTCATGGCGGACATCCTGAGCCAGGCCGGAAAATATAATGAAGCAGTCGGGGCTTTGCATACAATTGCGCCTAGCCCCGACACTGTGTTGCTGGAAACACGCATCCTGGCCATGCAAAAGGAAAAGGACAAGGCCATCGCCTGCATACAGAAAGGTGTTGCTGCATGGCCGGACAAGCCTGTCCTGTACTATGTCCTTGGCAATCTTCTTGCCGAGTCCGGACGCATGCAGGAAGCCGTGACTGCCATGGAAAAAGTCATAGAGCTTGATGCCAGCAACTACCAGGCACTCAACTTTGTGGGCTTTACCCTGGCCAATGAAAACAAGGATCTGGCAAGGGCTCTTGACCTGCTGAACCGTGCAAACACCCTGGCGCCGGGACAATTCTTCATCCTTGACTCCCTGGCCTGGGTGCACTACCGCCTGGGCAACCTGGACGAGGCCCTGAAAGACATCAGGGAAGCCCGCCGCCTGGATTCCAGGAATGACAGCGAAGTATGCGAGCACCATGGCGATATTGCCGCTGCCCTGGGACTGAAAGAGGAAGCCCGCAAGGCCTACTGGAAAGCCCTTGAAACAGGCAAGGGCAGGGACAAGGCCGTTCTGGACGGAATCCGCAAAAAGCTGGAGGCTTTATAGTATGCACAGCCTGGCCGTATGCTTTACAAGGCTCTTCTGCCTGCTTCTTCTCGTTTCGCTTTGTGCCTGTGCCGCAAGGCAGCAGCCTGTCGATCCGGCCATGGCCGGCAATGTCTGGCAAAGCATGCTTGCCCGGAGCGCCACAGAAAAAGCGCCCTATCGCGACAACATGAGCCTGCGCTTTGGCACTGAAGGCAATACCCGCCGTGTCCTGGCCATTATCTGGGGCAACGGCGAAGACGACCTGCGCCTTGACGTCTCGGCAGGCGTCGGCACAACCGTCGCCATGCTGCACCAGAAGGGACAGGAATTCCTTCTCTATGCCCCCATGGAGCAAAAGGCCTATTTTCATGAGGGAGAAAGTTCTCCCCTCTTAAAGCTTGGCCTGCCCCTTCCCTTTGACCTTTTCCGCCTGGAAGCGCTCCTGCACAACCGCTGGGCCCAGGTCTTCGGGAAAACGTGGCAGGAAACTTCGGGGCATTCAAAGGGAATTGCCTTTTCTCTGCAGGAAGGCATAGGCGGCACGCTCGTCCTTAACGCAGAGGGAAAGCCAGTCCTCTGGGAAAACAAAAACTGGTCCATCGCCTTCTCGTTCAGGGAAGACGGCACGCTCAAGCGGCTTGATCTTGCCAATAAAAAAGGTGAGAAAGGTATACTGCTCCTGCGAAACCAGGAACATCCTGCACGCTTTGATGCAGCCCAGATGCAGCTTGAACTGCCGCAGGATACCGTTTTGCTCCCTCTTGAGTCCCTGAAAAGGAACAAGTAGTAACGCAAGCCCGGCCAGACGCCGGACACAGAGGATATGTCCCATGCCCAATTTCTCTCTTAAGCCGCATACAATTCACATAGGCTGTGACCACGCCGCCGTAGATCTCAAAAATGACATCATAGCCATTCTTGAAGAACGCGGACATGAAGTTATCGACCACGGCACAAAGACAAATGACAGTGTTGACTACCCCGACATTGCCCACGACGTCTGCAGCAGCATGGAAGGACAGGAGAATACGGCAGGCATCCTTCTCTGCGGATCCGGCATCGGCATGTCCATGGCTGCCAACCGCCACCCCAATGTGCGCGCCGCCCTGTGCACCTCCGAACTGCATGCGAGGCTTGCCCGCCGCCACAACAATGCCAATGTCCTCTGTATGGGGGCCCGCATAACAGGACCGGAAATGGCAAAGGCCATCCTGAGGGTCTTTCTGGAAACGGATTTTGAAGGCGGACGCCATCAGCGCCGCATCGACAAAATCAGCCTCTAGGTGCGTCCTCCCTATACTTTTTACTGATTCAAGGCTGATAATCCATGCAGATATACAATACGGCCTCGCGGACCAAGGAGCAGCTTGTTCCTGTCCGTCCCGGCAAAATCCACCTCTACGTATGCGGCGTCACTGTCTACGATCTCTGCCACATAGGACATGCCCGCTCTGCCCTGGTCTTTGACGTGCTTGTCCGCCATCTTCGCAGGCAGGGGCTTGATGTCACCTTCGTCCGCAATTTCACCGACGTTGATGACAAAATTATCAACCGCGCCAACAAGGAAGGACGTGACTGGCAGGAAGTCGCCTCAACATACATTGATGCCTTCCATGAAGACATGGATGCCCTGGGCGTGCTCAGGGCGGATGTCGAGCCCAAGGCCACAGAAAGCATGCAGGCCATCCAGGACATGGTGGCAAGCCTTGTCGAACAGGGATATGCCTACGTCTCAGGGAACGGGGACGTCTACTTCCGTGTGCGTTCCATGCCTGACTACGGCAAGCTTTCGCACCGCAGCCTTGACGACATGAAGGCAGGCGCCCGCGTGGCTTCCGGCGATGAAAAGGAAGATCCCATGGACTTTGCCCTGTGGAAGAGCGCAAAGCCGGGCGAGCCGTACTGGGAGAGCCCCTGGGGCAGGGGACGCCCGGGCTGGCATATAGAATGCTCAGCCATGTCCAAGCCGTATCTGCCGCTGGACATCCATGGCGGCGGCATGGATCTTGTCTTCCCGCACCATGAGAATGAAATAGCCCAGACGGAATGTTCCTGCCACTGCGAGCTTGCAAAGCTCTGGATGCACAATGCCTTTGTGCAGATCAACCAGGAAAAGATGTCCAAGAGCCTCGGGAACTTCAAGACCATACGTGACATTCTCAAGACCTGGCAGCCGGAAACGCTGCGTTTCTTCCTCCTAAGCAAGCACTACCGTTCGCCCGTAGACTTTACTGCCGACGGCATGAACGATGCGGAACGAGCCCTGGCACGTGTCTACGAGGCCAGAAGCCTGGCAGAGGAAGCGCTTGGCAGGGAAAAATGGAAGAAGGTCCCCATGCCGGAGGACATCCTTTCAGAATGGAAAAAAACCGGCCCTGCCTTTGCAGACGCTCTTGAAGACGATCTCAATACTGCGCAGGCTCTTGGCCATGTGTTTACCATGGTGCGCCTGGTCAACCGCCTGCTTGAAGACAAGGCCCTGAAGGCATCGGAAGCCACACGCACCCTGCTCAGCGAGTTTGCTGGGCGCATGCAGGATGTCACGGCAAGGACCGGCCTTTTCGGAGACAGTCCGGCCGGCTTCCTCAATGCCCTGCGCGCATCACGATGTGCCAGGTACAATATTGATGTTCCAAAGGTGGAAGAACTGCTTGCCCAACGTGCCAGGGCCCGCCAGGAAAAGGATTTTGCCGGCTCCGACGCCCTGCGCGACGAACTGAAAGCCATGCACGTCGAAGTGCGTGACACGCCCAAGGGACAGGTGTGGGATCTGGACACGGCCCATCAATAGGCCGGCACAGGATCTGCATCCATATCACCCCGAACAGACGGACATATGCTGATCAGGGAAACAATACGGCAAAAAGCCGGCTGCCTGCTGCAAAAGATATCGAGAGCAGGGCTTGTGCTCGCACTGGGCATAAGCCTTGCCCTTCCTCTTCCTGCACAGGCTTTCTACTTTGGCGGCGTAACGCTCAGGGACGAAAAGGAGATGGGGCGCAAGTTCGACGTAGCCATACGTTCTAGCATCTCCATGGTCGAGGACCCGGAAATTTCCACCTATGTGAAAAACCTGGTCAGCCGCATAGTGCAGGCCATACCGCCCCAGCCATATACCTTCAAGACAGGCATCATTCTCCACAATTCCATGAATGCCTTTGCCGTGCCTGCCGGCTATGTCTATGTCCTCACCGGCCTGCTGATGAACTTTCCCAGCGAGGACGCTGTGGCAGGCGTCCTCTGCCACGAACTGGCCCATGTGACGCAGCGCCATACGGCCCAGAGGCTTGAACGCTCGCAAATCATCAGCATCGGATCGCTTTTGCTGGCCGTGGCCGGCGTAGCCGTCGGCGGAGGCGGCGCCGCTGCCATAGGCGCCATAGGAGCAGGGCAGTCTGCCATGCTCAACTACAGCCGTGCCGATGAGACAGAAGCAGACCAGGTAGGCATGCAGTATCTTATCAAGGCAGGCTATTCCCCTGCGGGCATGGTCGAAGGCTTCAAGATCCTGCGCAACAAAAGCACCATGATGGGCTACAATGTGCCCACATACCTTTCAACCCACCCGGATCTGGGCGACCGTATCACCGGCATCGTGGCGCGCATGCACGGCATGCCCCCTGCAATCACCAACCGCAGGGCCGACAACAGGGCCTTCAAGCGCATGCAGGTCCTTTTGTGGGGTCGCTTTGGCACGCCTGAGACAGCACTGCTCCGCTTCCGCGGCACGGATGCGCTCTCGCTCATGGGCAAGGGCATGGTGCTCTCGCGCCTGAACAAGGTCTCAGAGGCTACGGACTGCTTCAGCAAGGCCTGCGAAAAGGCCCCGAACGACAGCCTTGTCCTGCGCGAAGCCGGCATATTCAATTACCGCAAGGGATCGGCAGCTTCAGCGCGCACGTTGCTGACAAAAGCCCTGCAGCTGGACCACAGGGACTATATGGCAAGCTTCTTTCTGGCAAGGCTCCAGGATGACGAGGGGCAGCATACCCAGGCCCAGGCAAGCTTCAAGGATGTCCTGAGGGCAGTGCCTGAAGATCCCGAGGTGCATGAAGCGCTGGCCAGAAGCTACGGAGCGTCCCGCAACCAGGGCATGGCCTATATTCATATGGCCTATTCTGCCATGTACCAGCACAACAAGGAACAGACGAAGAAATACTTTGAGCGTGCCCAGTCCCTTGCCGGCACGACCCCGGAATTCAAGAAGCTTGAACGTACCTACAAGGAACGCAAGGAAATATGGGAGAAACTCTGATGAGCATTGAACTGCACGGCACGACTATCCTGGCAGTGAAAAAAAACGGCCATGTTACCATGGCTGGCGACGGGCAGGTGACCCTTGGGCAGACCATGGTCATGAAGCACACGGCCAGAAAGATACGTCTCGTTGGTGACGGCAAGGTCCTGGCCGGATTTGCCGGAGCTACGGCCGATGCCTTTACGCTTTTTGAGCTTTTTGAGAGCAAGCTCAAGGAATTCCACGGCAACCTGGTCAGGGCGGCAGTGGAACTGACCAAGCAGTGGCGCAAGGACAAGTACCTGCAAAAGCTTGAGGCCATGCTGCTTCTGGCAGACTGCGAACACATACTGCTTCTCTCAGGCAACGGCGATGTCATCGAGCCGGACGACGATGTTGCTGCCATCGGATCAGGCGGAGCCTATGCCCTTTCTGCTGCCAGGGCTCTCCTGCGCCATACAGAGCTTGAGCCTGAGGCAATAGTCCGCAATGCCATGACCATAGCCTCTGAGATCTGCGTTTTCACCAACAGCAATTTCACCATCGAAAGCCTCTAGCCAGAAGGCCTTTGGAACGATAACCTGCACGGGATTTTTTTCTGTCTCAAGCCTATGTCATCCGCTTCATGCCGCAATCAGGCATATCCTGCCTGGACCAGCCGGACCTTTCATCCCGGCTGCAAAATAAACTTAAGTCTCAGAATAACAGGGCAGCGCCCTGACGGCTACCACCTTCTGGACTCGCTCTTCCTTGCCCTGCCCGACCCGCATGACACCATTACCTTCTCACCATCTTTAAAAGATGGGCTGTCTGTCATCTGTACAGAAGAGGGCATTGACTGCGAAAACAACAGTCTGACAAAGGCGTGGAAAATTTTTGCCGAGGCTACGGGCTTTGCCCCTGCCATGACCTGTGAGCTTGTCAAAGGCATACCCTGGGGAGCGGGACTTGGCGGAGGCACTGCTGATGCAGCCTGCCTCCTTGGCTTTCTGCGCACGCTGGCAAAAGATGCCGGCATAAAGGTGGCTGACAGCGATCTGATGGCAATAGGTGCAAAAGCAGGGGCAGACGTTCCCTTCTTTCTGTCAGGCTCCCCCCTGTGCAGGGTCACGGGCATAGGCGACTGCCTGGAAAATCTTGAGCCGGGCTCGCTGGGGCTTGGATCATCATACATCCTTCTTGTCATGCCTGACATACGGGTTTCTACCCCATGGGCCTACAAAGCGTATGACGAAATGCAAAAAGCATGTCAGAAAGAGGGGGCGTTGACAGGCGCAAAAAGAGCTGATAAGGAAAGCATTCCTTTGTATCAGACGGCTGAACTCTTTACTAATGACCTTGAAGCCCCCGTTTTCGGGCGTTACCCCAAATTAAAGGCAGTCAAGGAGTCATTGCTTCAGCTAGGAGCCTACGCTGCCTCCATGAGCGGCAGCGGTTCATGCGTTTACGGCGTGTTTGCCAATCACGCTCAAGCCTTGGCCGCAGCTGAGACAATGGACTGTGCAGTACAGCTTTGCCATCTCGGTGGGATGTAGCCAAGCGGTAAGGCAACGGACTTTGACTCCGTCATTCGAAGGTTCGAGCCCTTCCATCCCAGCCATATTTTTTTCGTCTACAACGACAGGCACCGGCAATGAACGATTTGAAGATAGTCACAGGTTCCGCTAACCCTGACTTAGCGCTCTCCATATGTAATCATCTGGGATGCCAGCTGATTCCCACCCTGGCAACTTCCTTTGCTGACGGCGAGCTCCGTGTAGAAATTGGCGCCAATGTCCGCGGGGATGATGTCTTTGTCGTCCAGCCCACCTGTCCGCCGGATGTCAACCGCAACTTAGTGCAGCTCTGCCTCATGTGCGATGCCCTGCGCAGGGCCTCTGCCGGCACCATCACTGCTGTCATTCCCTATTTCGGCTATGCACGCCAGGACCGCAAGGTAAGTCCCAGGGCTCCTATCAGCGCCAAGGTCGTCTCCAACTTTATCACCAGTTCCGGTGCCGAGCGCATCGTGACCATCGACCTGCATGCCGGCCAGATTCAGGGATTTGTCGATGCTCCTGTTGACAACCTCTTCGCCTCAAGCGTGCTTGTGGATGCCCTGAAAGGGCATATCGAAGGCGACCCTGTCATCGTGTCCCCTGATGCAGGCGGTGTCGAGCGCGCCAGATATTTTGCCAAGCGCCTCAGTGCGCCCCTGGCTATCGTAGACAAGCGCAGGGACAAGCCCAACCAGGCGCATGCCATGCATGTTATCGGCGATGTCAAGGGAAAGACCGCCATTATCGTTGACGACATGATTGATACGGCAGGGACGCTCTGTGCCGCAGCAACCGTGCTTATCGAAAACGGCGCCGTAAAAATCATCGCCTGTGCTTCGCATCCAGTGCTTTCAGGACCTGCCATTGACCGTATCAATACAACCGAGGCCTTGAGTGAAATTCTTGTCACTGACACAATTCCTCTTGGCGACAAGCTCAACAACTGCCCCAAGTTGCGCGTCGTCGGTGTCGGTTCCCTGCTTGGAAAGGCCATTTCCAACATTCACACAGGCTCTTCGGTCAGTGTGCTTTTCAACTAATTACTCGTTCTGAAAAAAAGCATTCAATATACTAATTTCCGTGCAGTTATGCGCGTAAGGAGACTATTCCAATGACCATCGAAAAAACACTCTGCGCCCAGAAGCGTGAAGCCGCTGGCAAAGGCCCTTCCCATCGCCTGCGCGCTCAGGGTCTTGTCCCAGGTGTGTTCTACAACAGCAAGGGCGACAACATTCTTGTTTCCGTGCCCTCCCTTCCCCTTGAGCAGCTGTATTTCGAGATTGGCACCACAACTGTGTTCAATCTGGAAATCGACGACAATGGCAAGAAGGAAACCTACCCCGTGTTCTTCTGGGGTGCACAGAAGCATCCTTACAAGAAGCGCTTTGTCCACATCGACTACTACGGCGTTGACCTGGACAAGGAAGTGAAGGTCGATGTTCCTGTCGAGTTCACAGGCACTGCCAAGGGCGTGAAGCTGGGCGGCTTCCTGGAAACCTACCGCGAGACCATCACCGTGTCCGCCAAGCCCATGGACATGCCCCACAAGGTTGTCATCGACGTCACCGACATGGGCGTCAACCAGCATCTGACCATCGACAAGGTTGTCCTTCCCGAAGGCGCTCATGCCGTCTACAAGGAACCCTACGCCGTGGTTGCCGTTCTTTCTACCAGCAAGGAAGTGGCCGAGTTTGATGCTCTTGAAGCTGCTGCCGAGGCTCAGTCCGCTGCCGCCCATGAGGCTGCCCAGGCTGCCGCAGGCGCCACAGCTACTGCCTAATCAGAAATTTTACCGTCCTGGCTCTAAAAAGCAGGAAGGATATATTGCAATAACGGCATCTTCCATGCGGAAGGTGCCGTTATTTTTTGGCCCATGGCCAATCCGGAGACAAGCATGGACTACAGAGGCGTTCTGGCAGGACTTGGCAACCCTGGTTCCAAATATGAGGGAACCCGCCACAATACCGGCTTTCAGTTTATCGACAAGGTGTTGGATCTTGCCCGCAGAAAGGGAGAGATAAGCGAGCAGAACGGCAAGCGCTTTAACTGCGAGCTCTGGCGCATCCGCCTTGACGAACTGGACGGCACCTGGCTTTGCGTAAAGCCTTTGACCTTCATGAACCTGTCAGGAGAAAGCATACAGCCTGTACTGGCCTGGCACAGGATGGATCCTTCCGATCTCATCGTTGTCCACGATGAACTGGATCTGGCACCGGGCAGCCTTCGTTTTAAGTTTGGCGGTGGCAATGCAGGACATAACGGCTTAAAATCCATAACACAGCAACTCGGAACACCGGACTTTTACCGCCTTCGCCTTGGCATAGGACGTCCTCCTGTACGCGGCGACGTTACAGGCTGGGTGCTGGGAGGCATGCAGGAAGAGGACAGGGAACTCTGGTACAAGTCCATGGATGCCGGGATTGAAGCACTGCAGGTCTATGCAAAGAAAGGGCTTCAGGCCTGCGTTACCTTTGCCAACCAGGCAAGCCGCAATATTCTCTCAAATCAGGAAAAGAAAGCCTGACATCCATGTTTTTTGTTCCCAGCTGACTGAAAAGGCCTGCGTCCGGACAGACATTTTGCCCAGAAACAAATGATTCCCAAAAGCAAGGGGATCTTCCGTCTTTTCCTGCTTCCGGCAGCCCGGCTGCTCCAAGCAGGATGACAAATGGAAGATCCCCTGTTTTTTTACCTGCCACTACCCGGCACCTGCGGGCCTGCAAAACAGGCTCGCAGGCAGTTCTGGCGCAGGGTCTTCTGTTTTGTGATCAAAAAAATGGACTTTTTTCAGACAATGGTGTAATTTATAAAAACGGGATACTTTACCCTCTTCTTCTTTAGAAGGTATGCAATAAAGACTCCTCTTTTTTCGCAGTATTATACTCTTCAGCAAGGCTGTTTGATCGTTTGTTCCAAGGCAAGGCCTTCTTGAAACGGAATCTTCCCATACCTTCCCCAAGAAACTTTTTCACCTGGAGCAATGGCGTTCTTACAGTGTTTTTACACGTCCTGGTCTTTGTGCCCTGAAGCGTTTGTAAGCTAGCAGTCTCTGGTGTAAGGAGTCTTCATGTATAAAGTAGACGATCTGGTTGTCTACCCGGCTCAGGGTGTAGGAAAAATACATCGCATCGAGACAAAGACGATGGGCGGAACACAATGCGACGTCTATATTGTCGGCATTAAGGGCAATAACATTACGCTCATGGTTCCTGTCAGCAATGCCGACAAGGTGGGATTGCGCCAGCTGGTTGACCAAAAGACGGCCAACAGCATTCTGGACAACCTGAGGGAGAATGCACAGGCAACTGTTACAGTAGGACAAAACTGGAACAGGCGCTTTCGCAAATATACCGACAAATTAAAAAGCCCTGATCTTGGCGTTGTCGCCGAAGTCCTGCACGAACTGCTCATTCTGGGCAGGGACAAGGAACTGTCCTACGGCGAGCGCAGGCTTCAGGAACAGGCCATGAGCCTGGTGGCTGGCGAACTGTCCGAAGTGCTGGGCATAACGGCAGACGAAATCAGGAATCAGCTGCAGGCTGTCTATACGCCGGCAGCTCCGGCTGATGAGGCTGCAAAAAAATAACGCCATTGCAGATACAGACAGGAAGGGGCAGCAGGTCCGGCGGATCTGCTGCCCCTTCTTCTTTTCGGTTCTGATTTTAGCTTGCAGGGTCTTGCTCAGCATTGCCCGCATCAACTGAGACAAACTTAAAGGCATTGACGTCAAAAAGGCCGCGCGTATTTACCTTAAGGGAGGGAATAACACAGAGGGCCATAAAGGCCAGTGTAGTCAGCGGTGTCACGCCCTCACAGCACTTGCACTGCCGTGCGATAGTATCGAGGACCTTTAGCCCCTTTGCCACAACCTCTGCCCCTTCCTGGGACATGAGGCCTGCCACAGGCAGACTGAGAGAGGATACGACTTTCCCGTCGCGCACCATGCAGAGGCCTCCGCCCATCTCAATGACAGTGCGGGCTGCCAGAAGCATGCCTTCATCCGTCCTGCCGGCCACGACGATATTGTGGGAATCATGGGAAATACTGGTGGCTACAGCGCCGCCCAGCAGCTGTCCTGAATAAAAATAGCCCTTCAATATCCCGAGCCCTATGCGGTTCAGCCCCTTATGGCGCTCAATGACGGCAATCTTGCACAAATCTTTGTTTTTCCGTGTGGCAAGATTCCCCTCTTCATCCGTAATCACATCCATGATGATGCTGTCCGTAACCAGCGAGTACGGATTGATGCTGATAACACGGGCCTTGCCGGAGGGAACAGGCAGTTTCAGGCAGTCAGGCGCAAGTTCTGCGACATGCATGCTGTGCAGTATTTCCTCAGGGACAGCAACAGGTTCCCTGAAACCGCTTATGCTGCCGCCATCTACGACACAGGCGCCGTTGCTCCACACCCTGCACGGCCTGAAATCGACAAGGTCTTCCATAAGCACAAGGTCGGCCCTGTATCCTGGCGCCACGGCTCCCCTGTGATCCAGACCAAAACACTGTGCAGGATTCAGCGTTGCCATGGATACAGCCGTTGCCGCAGGCAGGCCCAGTCTGACGGCCTTGGCCAGGATGCTGTTTATATGGCCGCCGTGCAGGAGATCCTCGGCATGCAGGTCATCAGTGCAGAAGCAGAAGCGTCCCGCATTGTCACTGGTTACAGCAGGAAGCATCTGTTCAAGGCCCTGGGCTGCAGAGCCCTCGCGGATGAAGACATACATGCCTGCCTCAATCCTTTCCCTTATAAGGTCTGGATCGGTGGTCTCATGGTCAGCCCTGATACCGCAGCCTGCATAGGCCTGCAAATCAAGGCCGCTCAGGGAGGGGCAGTGGCCGTCTGCCACCTTGCCCAGCTCTTCTGCTTTTTCCACCTTGGCAAGAAGATCGTCATCGCCTGCCAGAAGGCCGGGATAATTCATGACCTCGCCAAGCGCACATATGCGCTCATGCCCCATAAGACTGGCTATGGCACCGGCATCAAGAACGGCTCCTGCATCCTCAAAAGGCGTGCACGGCACACAGGAAGGCATGGCCAGCAGGATATGCACCGGCAGGTCTTCACTGGCTTCCAGCATATATTCTATGCCGCGGAGTCCTGCCACGTTGGCAATTTCATGCGGGTCGGCAATGACACAGGTGGTTCCGCAGGGAAGGACTGCCCTGGCAAAATTTTCAGGAGTCAGGAGCGTGGATTCAATATGCACATGTGCATCGGTGAGGCCTGGTGTCAGATAGCGGTGCCGGCAGTCAAAAATTTCCTTTGCATTGGGGGAGGGACACTTGGCAGAAGGCACCACCGCCAGGATCTGTCCCCCGGCAACAAGGACTGTCCTGTCTTCCAGGACAGTACGCCCGAAGACATCCACGACATTGGCATGTATAAGGGCGAGATCGCATGCCTCGCGCCCCAGCGTCATAGCCACCACCTTTTTAAGGGGCAGCCGCTTCTCTTGTTTTGACATAAAACCTCTCTTCACTGCATAGGGATCCTGCCGGACTGTGCAAAGCTCTTCTGCTGTACAGAAACCCTGCTGACATACACATCAAAATACATAGCGTGCACGGTGCATAGCACTATTCCTTCTTCTTGAAAACACATTAATTGCTTGTTTTCCGGACACTTTATTCGTATATGTCAAGGGAATAGCAACGTAACTGGCCCGATATAGAGCACCTATATTTTCTTTACCAGCAGGAGCAAGCATATGCGCAGCATGACAGGATTTGGCCGCTGTATTATGGAAAACAAGCTGCTGACACAGCAATGGGAAATCCGCAGTGTCAACAGCAAACGCCTGGATCTGAAATGGAACCTGCCTCTTACAGCAGGCAATCTTGAAAATCATTTTGAAAAAATAGTGCGCAGCCACGCTTCCCGCGGACGCATAGATATTTCTCTCTCCATACAGCTTCTGGAAGCTGATCTGGACATGCATTTTGACTATGCCCGCGCAAAAGGGATGCTTTCGGCCCTGCAGGCTCTTGCCTCGTCCCGCAATGAAACCTATACGCCAAATTACGACAGCCTGCTTGCTATCCCGTCTCTCTGGAATACAGCCTCGGACGACATAGATGATGAAATCACTGCCACCCTGGACGAAGGCCTGACCCTGGCACTTGAAGACTGGAATGAGTCCCGCGAGACAGAGGGGGCCTCTCTGGCGCATGACCTGCTGGCCCGCATACTCAGGCTGGAACAGTGGACGGACATCCTGCATGACAGGGCGCCGGCCATCAAGAATGAGCGCAGCGAGGCCTTGCGGGAAAGACTCAGTGTCGAGCTCTCGTCTCTCTCCCTTGGAGATCTGGCAGAAACGCGCTTTTTGCAGGAAAGCGTCATCCTCATGGACAAGCTGGACGTGACAGAAGAGCTGACCAGGCTCTCGACCCACTTAGAACGCCTGCGCGAGCTTCTGCAAAACGAATCCGACACGGGCCGGCGTCTCGATTTTACCTTGCAGGAATGTTTCCGTGAAATTACCACCTGCGGAAACAAAATTCCCGACGTACAGCTTTCCAGGCTTGTGGTTGACTACAAAAACGAACTGGAAAAATGCCGCGAGCAGGTACAGAATCTTGAGTAATGGTGTAGCATGGACGGGGCAGGTGCGAGGCACCTGCCCTTTTCGCTGCCCATACCTGCCCATACCGGATTTTTTGCATACAAGAACCGTTCCGTTTTCCTTTTTTGTCCTTGTAAAGGACTGGCGCTGTCAGTATAATCACCTTGTATTGGTGTTTTTTGTAACAATTTGGAACTATGCGCCTGTCGCAAGATTGTGGCGCTCAAGGTCAGAATACTATGCGTCTTGGA
Source organism: Bulleidia sp. (assembly GCA_963661665.1). GTDB lineage: Bacteria > Desulfobacterota > Desulfovibrionia > Desulfovibrionales > Desulfovibrionaceae > Desulfovibrio. The sequence goes on from CAVLCT010000022.1 coordinate 15,008, forward strand.
ACAGCTCTCGTACTCAGTGCCCCGTCAGGAGCGGGGAAGACTACGCTGGTCAAAAAACTTCTCAAGGAATTTCCCAATTTCGGCTTCTCCATCTCCTGCACCACCAGAATGCCGCGTCCTAACGAGACAGACGGCAGGGATTACCATTTTTTAACAAAACAGCAGTTTGAGGAGCGTCGTGCGCGCGGGCACTTTGCCGAATGGGCAAAAGTGCATGACAATTTCTATGGCACGCCCCTGGGCCCCCTGCATACCCTTTTTGAACAGGGCCGCGATGTGCTTCTGGATGTCGATGTCCAGGGTGCTGCCCAGCTGAGGAACACCCTGCCCCATGCGAGCTTTGTCTTTATCCTGCCTCCGTCCATGAAGGAACTGGAACGCAGGCTGCGCAGCCGCGGCACAGACAGCGAAGAAGACATAACAAAACGCCTGCACAACGCCTGCGAGGAAATAGCCTGTGCCCGCTGGTTTGATGCCTGCCTGCTCAATGACAGCCTGGACAAGGCCTATGACGAGTTGCGCAGCCTCTATCTGGCTGCCACATGCAAGACTGCGCTCAACAGAACCCTCATCGACCATATACTGCTTGAAGAAAAACTTCCGCTTCATTCATAATACAGGAGGAATTCCATGGCTAAGCTTATCGTTGCAATGGACTTCCCCACAGCGGAAGATCTTCTGCACTGTGCCCAAACAATCAAAGGCACCGTTGAGTGGTGCAAAGTCGGACTTGAAGCCTTTGTGCTGCAAGGTCCATCCCTTATATCCCGCCTTGAAGACATGGGCTTCAAGGTCTTTCTGGATCTCAAATACTACGACATTCCCAATACGGTTGCAGCCGCAGTGCGCACGGCATCGAAAAGCGGCGCACGCCTGCTGACCATACATACCCAGGGCGGCTCGGCCATGTGCAAGGCAGCCATGGAAGCTGCAAGGGAAGCTGGCGAAAAGCGTCCCCTTATTTTTGGCGTCACCTGCCTCACCAGCTTTGCCGACGGGCAGATGCCTGGCATTCACGAGCCTGTCTCAGGGTTTGCCCGTTCCCTGGCAGGCATGGCTGATTCATGGGGACTTGACGGCGTAGTCTGTTCCGGCCAGGAAGCAGGCTTTGTCAAGCAGAATACCTCCCTCATGGCCCTGTGTCCGGGAATACGGCCTGCGGGGTCCGCTGCTAATGATCAGGCCCGCATTGTCACGCCAGCCATGGCCGTCCAGGCAGGAGCAGATTTTCTCGTTGTCGGCCGCCCCATAACCAGGGCTGACGATCCTGCAGCTGCTGCCTCAGCCATTCTGGAAGAGATGGCCCGCTGATGTCGTTATGGTATATGCGGCAGGGAAAGGACCCTGCCCCGGGTGCCGAGCTGGGAGAAAGCCTGGCCATTTCTCCTTTTTTGCAGAATGTTCTCTGGCGCCGCAATATTACGGCAGAAGAAGATATAAACAGCTATCTTAATGCACGCCTGAGCACACTCGTCAATCCCGAAGACTGGCCGCAGATTCCCGAGGCGGCAGATTTTCTTGTACAGGCCCTGCAGGAAGGCAAGAAGCTTGTCGTCTGGGGCGACTATGATGTTGACGGCACTACATCCACAGCCCTGGTGCTGGATATCCTGCAATTCCACGGCATAAGCGCCTCATGGCATATCCCCGACCGCCATACTGAGGGCTATGGCATGAACGTGCCCATGATCGAGAAGCTGCATGAGCACGGCTTCCAGGTACTGCTTACCGTGGACTCCGGCATCTCGGACATCAAGGCCATAGCCAGGGCCAGGGAACTGGGCATGGACGTGGTGGTCTCGGATCACCACCTGCCTCCTGACAAGCTGCCTGATGCCTCGATTTTCTTTAATCCGCGCATGCATCCTGACGAGGCGCCCTGCCCCTATCTGGCAGGCGTCGGCGTGGCCTTTTTCCTTATGGCTGCCGTCAACCGCAGGCTGGCCGCAATCACCGGCCGCTCATACAGGATGGACAATGTGCTGGATCTGGTGGCTCTGGGCACGCTGGCCGACGTTATGCGGCTTACAGGACAGAACCGCATCCTTGTCCGTGCCGGCCTGCAAAAGCTCATCCATCCAAGACGCCCTGGCATTACGGCGCTTAAAATTGTCTCAGGCCTCCATGCCAATTCCACAGTCACAGCGTCCAATGTCAGCTTCAAGCTGGCCCCCCGCATCAATGCGGCAGGACGCATGCATCATGCCAGAATAGCCGTGCAGCTTCTGCGCAGCCGCAGTTTTGAAGAAAGCAAGGCTCTGGCAGACAGGCTTGACGACCTGAACAATGACAGGCGCGACACTGAGCACATTATTCTTGCCGAGGCCCGCGAACAGGCTGCCAGGCATCTGGCCCAGAACCCGGACTGCGGCCTGGTGCTGTACGGCAAGCAGTGGCATCCTGGCATCATAGGCATTGTCGCCACGCGCATTATCGAGGAATTTCACGTGCCCTGCATTATCGTGTGCGACGACAAGGACACGCTGAAGGGATCCGGCAGGTCCATTCCGGGCTTTGACCTCTATGCCTGCCTTGGGGAAAGCACGGCGCACCTGATTACCTTCGGCGGGCACAGGCAGGCAGCCGGCGTGCGCATCATGCCAGGCTACCTTGATCTCTTCCGCAAGGATTTCCAGGAAGCCTCGCGCAAGCGCATGCTGAGCCCTGGCGAACAGATATTCTGGGCAGACGGCGTGCTGGGCTTAAAGGACGCAGCCAATCCCGTGCATCTGCGCGAGCTGGCAATGATGGAACCATTTGGCCCGGGCAACGCAGAGCCGCTCTTTTTGTCCAACCCTGTCCAGGTCATGCACAGAAGCCTTTTCCGCTTCAGCAACAGCAATGTAGAGCTGTCTCTGAAGGATACAGTGGACGGGCAGGTCCTCTCGGCAAAGGGCTGGAACATGGCTTCAAGCCTTGGGCCGGACCTTGTCGGGCAGACCATACGCATTCTTTTCACGCTCAGGACCGAAATGCGCTACGGCATGTCAGGGCCTGAACTCACCATCAAGGACTGGAAGCCGTACACAGAGGGCGAGGACTGCCTCTCACAGCCCCCGGATGCAGGCACCTCCGACGGAGCCGGCATTGATGACGGCAGCAATGAAGAAGGAACAGGCGAGGAAAGCGATGATATAGACGCCATGATCTGATGATCCAGGCGGCTTTTTCAGCGCAAACCAGGCCTGTCCCTTCCGTTGTTTTCAGTTCTTTTGCTTCAGGTTCTTACGGGCATGATGCTGCAGCCCGGCTGTTATTGCGCAGGCTTTGCAAAAACAGCGCCCTCGCAGGGCAGGCCGCAGGCAGCGGCCTTGTCGCACCACTCACTGCTTTTTGCCATGTCCTTGTCAACGCCTGCGCCATGGGCATAGCAGGCGCCCACAAAGCGCATGGCCTCAGCATGGCCCTGTTTTGCCGCTTTTTCAGCCCAGGCAAAGGCCAGGGCATCATTTTTCTCCACAAGCTTGCCTTCGTTGAGCAGCATGGCAAAGGCAAACTGCCCGTCGGCATAGCCTGACTCGGCAGCTTTCTGTATCCAGCCAAAGGCCTGCACGCCGTCCTTAGGCACGCCTGCACCCAGCTTGTACGCATAGCCTAAGAGAACCATGGCTTCTGCATTGCCCTGGCCGGCTGCCTTGCCGTACCATTCGCAGGCAGTGACAGGGTCAGGCAGGACGCCCAGCCCGTTTTCGTACATGCGGCCGACAAGCACCTGTGCCTTGTCATTGCCGTTTTCTGCCAGGGGAACAAGGGCATTCATGGCCTGCTTGTAGTGCCCGATATTGTAATCGGTCCAGGCCTGTTTGATAATTGCATCCTGCCTGGACATGTCCTTCTGGGCAGCTTCTGCTGCCTGGCAGGGAACAGGGGCAGTCACGCCCTGAAAAAAGATGCCGGCAGCCAGGATGGCGCAGGCAGCAAAGGATGTTGCTTTCATTATAAAAGCTCCTTGTTCTTCATTTTGCTCAATGCAGTCTTATAGTACAGGGAAAAGAGCCGGCATGCCTCTTTTGAGGCGGCTCCTGAATGCCTCTTTTGCAGGAGGCCCCTGCAAAGGGCAGGCACACAGGCTCTCCTTTGTCTTAAATTTATCCAGCCGCAACAGAGTTGGCAAGCATGTTACCTTGTCTTTGCCAGCTTCTTCAGGAGATATCTTTTTATGAGCGAATATGACGATCCGAAAAACGTCGTAGATGCCGAAATCATCACCGACGTCGCTGGGCAGCAAGGGCACAGCCGCTCCCAGGGATACGGGAAGCAGTCAGATACCTTTTGCAGCTATGAAAGCTCAGACGGCTACCGGACGCATTATACCTATTTCAGCATGATGGGGCCCAGTGCGCCAGGACATCAGCAGATGTCGCTGGCCTGGGGCATCTCCCTTGTGCTTTTCTTTTTCTGCCTTTTCAAATGGGGCTTTCTGGCGGGCCTCGGCTTCGGCTTTTTTTATCTTATTGGCTCCTGCATTGGCATCTACTGCAATCTGAAGACAGTGATGCAGGGGAAAATCCCCAATCCCTGGATTACGCGCTGCTGCGTATGGGGAGCAAGCCTGCTTTTGGTCTCCTGGCTTGTCTGACCAGGCCCGCCTGACGGATGACAGGGTCTGGCAGGTTTATCTGCTTGAATGCTCTGACAACACCCTGTACTGCGGATCGACCACAGATCTTGCCCGCCGTTTGCGCCAGCACAACGGCGAGCTTGCTGGCGGAGCCCGCTATACAAGGAGCAGAAGGCCAGTCAGGCTTGCTGCCAGCTGTAGCTGTCCCTCAAGGCAGGCCGCCCTGCGCCTTGAGGCAAGGATAAAGAAGCTTGGCAGGGACCAAAAGCTTCCTGCCCTGCAGAATGCATGCGCTAAGCCTTGCTCCCCGGAAGAAAAGCAATGATCGAACTTTCAACAGCCCTCTCTTTTTTTGCCACGGCCCTTCTCTTAGGCTATGCGCCAGGACCGGACATAGTGTTTGTCCTGACCCAGTCGGCCCTGCACGGCGCAAAAGCAGGCCTAGCCACCATGTGCGGCCTTATTACCGGCCTGTGCTTTCACACGGCCCTGGTTTCCTTTGGCGTGGCAGCCCTTATACAGGCCTCCCCTGTAGCCTTTACCATTATCAAGACGGCAGGTGCCTGTTACCTGCTCTGGCTGGCAAGGCTTGCCTGGAAGGCATCAGCCATGCAGAAGGCAGACTCAGGCAAGCCGGCATTCATAGGATACCGCACCCTCTTTTGCCGCGGCATCATCATGAATATCAGCAACCCCAAGGTGACCATGTTCTTTCTGGCCCTGCTTCCCCAGTTCTGCAAGCCGGAGCTGGGCAGCATCGGAGCCCAGTGCTTCCAGCTGGGGCTTATCTTCATGCTGGCCACAGGCGTTGCCTTCACTACGGTCTCCTTTCTTGCCGGACGTATTTTTGCCCGCTTTAACCAGACAGCCAGAGGGCAGCTGATACTCAACAAGGCCTGTGCCGTGCTCTTTGTCAGCATGGCGCTTCTGCTGCTTGTGTCATCGATCTGACAGCACGCAGACACTGCACCAAGACAAATCCAAGACAAATTATATCCGCATTTTTTTGACTAATAAAAAGGAACTTTCATGCCTACAAAAAATCGCTTTCACATCCCCCTGCGCGATATTCCGCCGGAGGGGAAAAGCTTCCTTCTGGACGATGCGGCCTTTTTTGAACAGTCTCTTGCTGAATTTCATATAGACTGCCGCCTGGAAAAGGCACCCGTGATGGAGATCACTGTCCTTCCCATGGATGAAGGCTGGCTTCTGCGCGGCCATATTGCCGCTGACTGCATCGTGCCATGCTGCCGCTGTGCAAACGACACGCCGGTCCGTATAGACGAGGCCTTTGAAGACTATGCCCAGCGTCCAGACGAGGAGGAGACTGTTGATCCTTCCCAGTTCCAGGAAGGAGACGACCATATCCTTTTCGAGCATGGTGCACTGATGCTGGACCTGCCGGCCATTGCCTGGGAACAGTTTGCGCTGGCACTTCCCTCCAACAAGCTCTGCAAGCCTGACTGCAAGGGCCTCTGCCCGCAGTGCGGCGCTGATCTCAACAAGGGGCCGTGTTCCTGCCCCAGGGACGAGGGCGATCCCAGGCTGGCTGTGCTCAGGAATCTGAAGGTAGAAAAACAATAGACAGGGCACGCACTTTCTGATATTTCTTTCTCCTTTGAAAAGCCCCTGTATTTCAGGGCTCTCTGTTTTTACCCTCTCTTTTGCGTTTATACTTCGCCTGCCACAGTACCTTTTCCAAGGAGTCAGGGCAGGAAAGAAGAATAGTATCAGGAGTTTCTCCAATGGCTGTTCAGCAGAATAAAAAATCCCGCTCCCGCAAGGGTATGCGCCGTTCCCACGACCGTGTGGCCGTGCCTTCCGTGATCTACTGCTCCTGCGGCGAGCCCACCCTGCCTCACTGCATCTGCCCTTCCTGCAAGACATATAACGGGCATGAAATGCCTTCTGACTACCAGGGCCTGAGCACCGTTCTCGGTGTCGAAGCCAAGGCAGCAGAGTAAGCTGTACCGCCGTGCCGGAAGCAAAGCCGGCACGGCTGGTCTGGACAAACTGCGGCAGGGTTCCCTGCTGGCAGGCCTGCATATAACTGCATAAATGCAATATGGAGGCGCATGCCGGACGAGCCTGCTTCCGGAGCACGCACATATGAGCGAGCGGCCTATCATTGCAGTTGACGCCATGGGCGGGGATTTTGGTCCGTCCGTGCTTGTTCCTGGTGCCCTTGAGGCATCGAGGACAGACAACCTCAAGGTCCTTTTGGTCGGAGACACACCCCGTATCGAGGCAGTCCTGGCCAAATCGAATCTTGACGGCGTTGATTTTGATATTGTTCATGCAGAGGAAGTCGTGCTCATGAACGAGCACCCTGCCGATGTTTTGCGCCGCAAAAAGAAATCCTCCATCCAGATTGGCTGCCGCCTGGTTAAGGATCACGTTGCCGATGCCGTTGTTTCGGCAGGCCATTCCGGTGCAGCAGTAGCCTGCGGCATGTTTATCATAGGCCGCCTGAAAGGAGTGGAAAGACCTGCCCTTTGCACCATGCTCCCTACGGAAAAGACTCCTGTCGTCCTGCTGGACGCCGGAGCCAACGTGGACTGCCGCCCCTACCACCTCTTCCAGTTCGGTCTCATGGGCGATGCCTTTGCCCGTGACATTCTGAATTACGAGTCGCCAAGGGTCAGCATCCTTTCAATCGGCGAGGAAGAAGGCAAGGGCAATTCACAGGTCAAGGAAGCCTTCGACCTGCTTAAAGGTGCCAAAAACCTTAACTTCATGGGCAATGCCGAAGGCCGCGACATCTTTACAGGCGACCTGGATGTCATTGTGTGTGACGGCTTTGTGGGCAATATCGTCGTCAAGATGAGCGAGGGCATGGCCAAGTCGCTGACGAACATGCTCAAAAGGTGCTTCAAGAGTTCTGTTGCGGCCATGCTGGGCGCCCTTCTGGCCAAGGGAGCCTTCAAAAAATTCCGCCGTACTATTGACTATGCCGAATACGGCGGCGCCCCCCTGCTGGGGCTCAAGAACCTTGCCATCGTCTGTCACGGCCGCTCCAACAGCCTGGCCATGACCAACGCCATACGCATGGCCGGTACCTTTGTCCGCAAAAAAACCGTCGAAAGACTGGCTGAAACCATACTTGCCAACGAGGAGCTGACCCGCTTCTCAAGGTCCAACTAAGCCCCCAATCAGGCCTAACCAAGTCCGCTACGATCCAGCTAACCAGGTGCTCCGGAACATGACAGACCTCTATCTTCATTCACTTGCTTTTCACACGCCTGAAAAGATCTTGAACAATGACGATCTGAGCAAAATCGTTGACACCAACGACGAGTGGATCCGGACAAGGACCGGCATCAGGCAGCGCCATGTGGCAGGGGCCGGTGAAAACACTTCCGACCTGGCTACCCAGGCAGCCCTGAAGGCCTTGAAAAATGCAGGCATGGACGCCTCCGAGCTGACCCATGTCATTGTCGCAACAGGCACGCAGGACAATCTCAGTCCCAGCGTGGCCTGCATTGTTGCGTCCAACATCGGGGCAGGCCATGTCATGGCCTTTGACTTCTCGGCGGCCTGTTCCGGCTTCATATACGGCCTGACCATCTGCAAAAATTTTCTCTGCGGCGACCCAAAGGCAAAAATTCTTCTTGTCTGTGCGGAAGTGCTGACACGGCGCGTGGACTGGCAGGACCGTACCACCTGCGTTTTGTTCGGCGACGGAGCCGGTGCGCTTGTCATTACGGCAGAACAGGAAAATGCGCTGGCAAAGCTTGAAGACATACAGTGCTTAAGCGACGGCGATGCCAGGGACCTTATCATAGTCGGCGGCGGAACAGCCTGTGCCTACCAGAAGGGCGATCCTGTGGACAGCTGCTACTTTATCCGCATGATGGGCCGCGAAACCTACAAATATGCCGTGCGCAACATGAGCGCCATCTGCCATGAGCTGCTTGAGCGCAACTCATATGACATCAGCGACGTGGATCTGCTTGTTGCCCATCAGGCCAATATCCGCATCATACAGGCAGTGGGCGAGCGTTTGAAAATTTCTGAAGACCGGGTCTTCACCAATCTTGCACAATACGGTAATACTTCTTCTGCATCCATCCCCATTGCCCTGTCCGAAGCGTTCAGCCAGGACAGGATACAGCCGGGCAGCCTTGTGCTGACAACAGCCTTCGGATCAGGCCTGACATGGGGCGGGGCGCTGTTGCGTTTTTAATTTTTTTTCTAGCGAACTACAACCGTACTGGAGCCAGTTTTGAATACGCTTTCCCCAACTACTCCCACAGCTGTGGTAACCGGCGGTTCACGCGGTATAGGCCGTGCCATTGCCGAAGCTCTGGCTAATGATGGCTACCAAATTCTGCTCACCTATGTCAGCCGCCCCCAGGAGGCTGAAGCTGTCGTTGCCTCTCTCAGGGCCGGCGGGCACCAGGCAGCCTGCGCCTGCCTTAATGTGGGCGATGCCGATGCCGTATGCGCATTTTTCCGTGACAACGTAAAGGACAAGGTCAATCTGGCCTGCCTTGTCAACAATGCCGGCATCACCAAGGACGGTTTCCTCATCCGCATGAAGGATGAAGACTTTGATGCCGTCATCAATGTCAATCTGCGCGGAACATTTGTGGCCTCGCGCGAGGCAGCCAAGATCATGGCCAAGAAGCGCACAGGCTGCATTATCAATATTTCCTCTGTTGTCGGCCAGATGGGCAATGCCGGACAGGCCAACTACGCTGCCAGCAAGGCTGGCATTATCGGCCTGACCAAATCCAATGCCAAGGAACTTGCCCAGCGCGGCATCCGCGTCAATGCGGTGGCCCCCGGCTTTATCGAAACAGAGATGACTGCGGTCCTGTCCGAAGAACAGCGTGCCCAGTACGCCGAGGCCATTCCGCTGAAGCGTCTTGGATCTGCCCAGGATGTGGCACAGGCCGTGGCTTTTCTGGCCTCGCCCAAAGCCGCGTATATCACGGGACAGATTCTGGCTGTCAACGGCGGCATGTACTGCTAGGCCTGTCAGCTCAGTACCAAGCAAATCAGGTAAACAACCATTACCCCCTTTGGAGGATATCATGTCTGAAATTTCTGAAAAAGTTACCAAAATCATTGTTGACCAGCTGGGCGTTTCCGCCGACGAAGTCAAGCCCGAAGCCTCCTTCATCGAGGACCTCGGCGCCGACTCCCTGGACCTCACCGAGCTGATCATGGCCATGGAAGAAGAGTTCGACATCGAAATCGCCGATGACGATGCCCAGAAGATGCAGAAGGTGCAGGACGCCATCAGCTACATCGAAGAAAAAAAGGCCTAGTTTGATTTTTCTCTGAGGGGCAGATTCCGGTAATCTGTCCCTCAGTTTGTTTTTTTTGCAGCCAAAGAAACTACAGAAAGGCAGACGGGCATACGCCTGCTGCAAAAAGGCAGGTACAGGCGAGGTACCGGCCGGAGTATAAGCCAGGGTACTTTCATAGTGTTGTACTCTTCTTATACATATGCTAGTAGTAAAAAAATTGGCATACGCTAATCATGCGATACCGTGGGACACACGGGAATCTACGCCTGGGGAGAGCGCATAAGCTGTTTCTGCTCTGGCAGATACGCAGTGTTCTGTGAACCAGGAATCCCTGCCTTTATGGCATGGAGAGTGTCAAATTCTCAAGGAGGCATTATGGCACGTCCTCGCGTCGTTATCACCGGCCTTGCCGCTCTGACCCCTCTTGGCCATGACATGGCAACCACCTGGGAACGCCTTGTTGCAGGTGAGTCCGGCCTTGGTCCTATTACTCTTTTTGATTCTGCAGAGTATGCTTCCAAGGTAGCTGGTGAAGTAAAGGACTTCGATCCCACCAAGTATGTGTCGGCAAAAGAAGCCCGCCACATGGATCGTTTTACGCAGCTTGCAGCAGCCACTGGCACCATGCTTATGGAAGACTCGGGGTACAAGGTCACTCCTGAGAATGAACGCTCCATAGCCACTATCATAGGCGTTGGCATCGGCGGCCTGAAGACCATAGAAGACTTCAAGGAAAAACTGCTGAAGTCCGGTCCCAATAAAATTTCGCCCTTCCTTATCCCCATGATTATCTCCAACATGGGACCTGGGCAGATTGCCTTAAAATACGGCATCAAGGGCACCAACATGGTGACCACCACGGCCTGCGCCTCTGCAACACATGCCCTGGGCACTGCCTATACTGAAATTGTGATGGGCCGTGTCCGTGCCTGCATCACCGGCGGCGTGGAATCTACTGTCTGCCCCCTGGGTGTCTCCGGCTTTACAGCCATGAAGGCTCTCTCCACCAATTTCAATGACACGCCTGCCAGGGCATCCCGTCCCTTTGATATTGATCGCGACGGCTTTGTCATCGGCGAGGGATGCGGACTGCTCATGCTTGAGCGCCTTGAAGACGCACAGGCACGCGGAGCCAAGATTTACGCTGAGGTGATTGGCTACGGCTCTTCCTGCGATGCCTATCATATCACGGCTCCCGATCCCTCTGGCGCCGGCATGGAATGGGCCATGCGCAATGCCCTGACGGACGCCGGACTTGCACCTGAGGCAGTCACGCATATCAACCCCCATGCCACTTCCACCAAGCTCGGCGACATCATTGAGACCCGCGCCTTGAAGTCCGTGTTCGGGGCACATGCCAAGAACCTGCACATTTCCGCCACAAAGTCCATGACAGGACATCTCCTTGGCGCTGCAGGCGGCGTGGAAGCATGCTTCACGGCCCTGGCACTGCAAAATGACATCCTGCCGCCCACAGTGAATCTGGAACACCCCGATCCCGAGTGCGATCTGGACTACACGCCCAACAAGGCCGCCCATATCGCCTGCGAATACGCCCTGTGCAATTCATTCGGCTTTGGCGGCACCAATGCCAGCATTGTGATGAAGAAATGGGTCGGATAAGGTAAGCAGGCACTTGGAACAAATGTTCCAGGACACAAAAAATTTCCCGGCAGTCTGACTCTGGTATATTCAGGTTCAGATTGCCTTTTTTCATTCCTTCAGGAGGACACAATCGTGGACGAGATACTTTTTCAGGATCCTGCGGTGGCCAGTGCCATCTGCCAGGAAAGCGACCGCCAGGTGAGCAAGCTTGAACTTATTGCCTCAGAGAACTTTGTCTCTGCAGCAGTCCGTCAGGCCCAGGGCTCCTGCCTCACCCACAAATATGCGGAAGGCTATCCCGGACACCGCTACTACGGCGGATGCGAATTTGTTGACAAAGTGGAAACGCTGGCCATTGAGCGTGCCAAGGAACTCTTTGGCGCAGGCTACGCCAACGTGCAGCCCCACTCAGGCTCCCAGGCCAACATGGCTTCCTACTTTGCCCTGATCAAGCCCGGCGACACCATCCTTGGCATGAATCTCTCCCACGGCGGCCACCTGACACACGGATCCCCTGTCAACTTCTCAGGGCGCCTGTTCCATGTGGAATCCTATGGCGTAGGCAAGGACGGCTTTATTGACTACGACGAGCTGGCCGAAACGGCACGCAAAGTGCATCCCCAGGTCATAGTTGGCGGCGCCTCTGCCTATCCGCGCGTCATCGACTTTGCCCGCATGCGCGCCATCGCCGATGAAGTAGGCGCCAAGCTTTTGATCGACATGGCCCACATTGCCGGCCTTGTGGCTGCAGGCCTCCATCCCTCCCCCATTCCGTATGCCCACATCACCACCACGACCACGCACAAGACGCTGCGCGGCCCCCGCGGCGGCATGATCCTGTCCAGCGAAGATATGGCCAAGACCATCAACAGCCAGATCTTCCCCGGCATCCAGGGCGGCCCCCTGATGCATGTCATTGCTGCCAAGGCTGTCGCCTTTGGCGAGGCACTGCGTCCCGGATTCAAGACCTATGCCGGACAGGTTGTCAAAAATGCCCAGGTGCTGGCTTCCGTTCTTATGGATGGCGGCTACAAGCTGGTCAGCGGCGGCACGGACAACCACCTCATGCTCATGGATTTGAGCGAGAAGGACTTCACCGGCAAGGATGCCGAAATCGCACTGGATGCAGCCGGCATCACGGTCAACAAGAACACCGTTCCCTTCGAGACCAGGTCTCCCTTTGTCACCAGCGGCATCCGCATAGGCACTGCCGCCCTGACAACCAGGGGCATGAAGGAAGACGACATGCGCACTGTCGGCGGTTTCATCACCAGGGTTCTTGACAACGTCAAGGACGAGGAAACCATTAAGAAGGTGCGCACAGAAGTGGAAGAATTCGCCAGATCCTTCCCCATTTTTACCTGGTAGAATACGGACGAAATAAGGCTCTCTGTCTGAAAGCTGTTGCCTTACAGGCTTGCTTTCAGGCCTGGGTTCTATGTACGGGCGGAAGGATTTTCCCTTTCGCCCGTTTCTTGTCCCGTCTGGTTTTCTTCCCTGATTTTGTCTTTGTTGCAGGCCGGCGCTCTCTTGAATATAGCCCTTGCAACGTGTATTCTTCCACGCATG